>NZ_JAVRFJ010000026.1:0-146911 GCF_031845845.1 Streptomyces gottesmaniae | reverse complement strand
GGCCGGGGGTGGGGTTCGAGTGGATGCGGACGGGGAGGGGGTGGGCATGGGTCAGCCGCCCTGGGGGGTGGAGGCGGAGTCGGAGGCTGAGTCGCCGACAGGGGCGGAGGTCGAGGTGGGGCGGCCGGCAGTGGAGGCGGGGTTGGAGGCGGAGGCGACGGTGGCCTGGTGCTGGCCTTTCTGGGCCGGTACGTCGCTGAGGTAGGCGGCGCGCATGACGTCCTCCAGGTCGTTCTCCTCCAGCGCGAGGTCCGCGACCCGGAACCGCCCGATGATCACCTTGAGGGCCTCGTGGACGGTGGGCGCGTCCTCCCCGACCGGCCCGAACACGACCCGCGGCCCTTCCCGCCGCAGCACACCGATACCGGCGAACCCGGGCAGCGGTACAGGCCCGCCGACCCCTTCGCCCTGCTCGACGGCCTCGACGTCGGCCGGGTCGGCGAGTGTGGCCCGGACCTGCCAGGTGCCGCCGAAGCGCCGCCGGATCTCCTGGAGGGAACCGTCGAGGACGATCCGGCCGTGATTGATGAGCACGACGCGTTCGGCGAGGCGTTCCACCTCGGTCATGTCGTGCGTGGTGAGCAGGACGGTACGGTCGCGCTCCTCGACCTGGTGCCGCAGGAACCGCCGTACCTGCTCCTTCACCACCACGTCCATGCCGATGGTGGGTTCGTCGAGGAAGACGACGGGCGGATCGTGCAGCAGCGAGGCGGCGAGATCGCAGCGCACCCGCTGCCCGAGCGACAGATGCCGGACCCGGGTGTCCCAGAACTCGGAGAGTTCGAGCAGCCCGTCGAACTCCTCGATGCGCTCCCGGAACCGCTCCTCCGGAACCCCGTAGATGTCCCGCAGGATCTCGAAGGACTCCCTGGCGGGCAGATCCCACCACAACTGCGTCCGCTGCCCGAACACGGCCCCGATGTTGTGGGCGTTGCGCTCCCGGTCCCGGTGCGGGACCACCCCGGCGACGAGTGCCTCGCCCGAAGTGGGGGTCAGAATGCCGGTGAGCATCTTGATCGTGGTGGACTTGCCGGCCCCGTTGGGACCGAGCAGCGCGAGCAACTCCCCTCTGCCCACACTGAAGTCGACGTCCTGCACCGCGACCTTGTCCACGCGCCGCGGACTGACGAGCGATCTGAGCGCCCCCGCGAGACCGGGTTGCCGCACGGTCGTCTGAAACACCTTGGACAGCCCACGCGCCTCGATGACCGCAGACAACGGCATCACTCCCCTTCACACGACCCGCTCGACATCTCGCCCGACGTCGCACCCGACACCCCGCCCGACGTCTCGCCCGACGTCGCACCCGACACCTCGCCCGACGTCTCGCCCGACGTCGCACCCGGCATCTCGTCCGACACCGCACCTGACTTCGTCCGACATGCCGAACGCCATTCGGAACGACTGCGGCATGCTAGGCCGACGCCCCGCTCCGGAAAACCGATTTGTTTCGCCGCCCCGACCTACCCACCCCACCCACCCCGAACGCCTCCGCCGCACCCGCCCACCACCCGCTACACTGACCGGGCACCTTGCCTTCGTAGCTCAGGGGATAGAGCACCGCTCTCCTAAAGCGGGTGTCGCAGGTTCGAATCCTGCCGGGGGCACAGCAAAAGGGCCAGCTCAGGAGGGTTTCCTCCCAGGCTGGCCCTTCGTCGTGTTCGAGGCCGTGCCACACGCGTGCCACTACGGCTGTGTGGACGGCCGGGTCCTCTAGTCCGAGACGGCCTCTCCCCCACCCTCGCGGATCATTGCCCCGAGCCGATCAGCGATGGCCCGGTCGCGGTCGCTGGTCATGTGCTGATAGATCAGCGCGGCGCGCGAGCTGCTGTGGCCCATGCGGGTCATCAGCTCACGGGTGCTGGCACCGGCGTCGAGGCCAGCGTGTTGCCGGTGTGGCGGAGATCGTGAAAGTGGAGTTCCGACGTGACCCCTGCTGCCTTCCTGGCCGCCACCCAGTCGTCGCGGAAGTTGCTTCGCCGAAGTTGGCCTCCCTGTGGGCCCACGAAGACATGTCCGTCGCGGCCGGGCGCGGCGAACTGTTCCAGGTGGCCCGTCACATCGTCGAGCAGCTCGGCGGGGAACGAGATGGCACGTACCCCGGCAGCAGACTTCGGTGCTTTGTCGAAGAGGCGGCCGTTCTGCAACTCGGCCTGAGACCGGCGGACGCTGACGGTCAGCCCCTCCAAGTCGATGTCCCGACGGCGAAGGGCGGCGAGTTCACCGAAGCGCAGAGTGGTGAACGCGGCCAGGAGGACGAGCAGCCGGTAGCGCGGGGCGATGGCATCGGCGACGGCGAAGACCTCGGTGACCGAGAGGACCGGCCGCTCAGGCACGTCGTAGCGATCGGCGCCCTTGATGCGGCACGGGTTGCGCCGGATCAGTTCGTCGTCCACAGCTGTGTTCATCAGGGCCCGCAGCAGTTGATACGCCTTGACCACCGTCGGCTCGCCGATGCCGGCCGTGAGGAGCTTCCCCCGCCAGCTACGCACACGAGCCGTCGTCACGTCCGCCATGGTCCCGGCTCCGAAGGTGGGCAGGATGTGCAGCCGCATGACGGACTCAGACCGCTCACGGGTGCGGTCGGCGAGCTTCCGGTCCCGGAGCCATGCCGTCGCGTACTCCGCGAAGTTCACCGCCCCGGCGTCCGGGTCCGACCACTGGCCGCGCGTGATGTCGGCCTCGATGTGGGTGAGCGCGACTTGAGCGTCGGTCTTGGTCGCATACGTCGTCTCGGCCGGACGAAGTTGCCCCGTCTCGGGGTCGCGGTAGCGAACCTGCCAGCGACCGGACTTGAGCTGTCGGACCGACCCGAAACTTCTGCGCTGCCCCTTCTTGTTGGCCATCAGGCAGCCCTCCGCAACGAGCCTCGCCGATGGCCGATCGGCAGCACTGTGTTGGCGTCGATGAACGCGCTCAGCTCACGTTCTGGGATGCGTACGTGTCGGCCGACCTTGACGAAGGCGATGCGTCGTTCGGCGATCAGTCGGCGCGGGAAGCGTTCCGAAGTGCCGAGGAGTTCGGCCACCTGCGCCACGGTGAGGTAGCGGTCAGCCACGGGTGGGTTCTCCTTCCGTTCCGGGTGCGGGGGCGAGGGATTCGGCGAGCCAGGCTTCGGTGTCGGACAGTCCGGTTCCGGCGAAGACCCAGTGAGCGAGCACATACGTCGTCTCGGGCCCGGTGTCGGTGGTGGCGGCTTGGGCTCGTCGCCATTCGGCGCGTGCGTCGCGGAGGGCGCCGAGGGTGGTGGAGTAGCGGCGGGACTTGGTGGAGAAGTGACCGCGGAAGCCGAGCATGTGGGCCCAGGCGCGTAGGCGGAGGTGTTCGAGATCCTTGCGTGCGCCGAGGGCCCAGGCGATTCGGATGAGGCGGCGGGCGTGGTCGCTGATGTCGAGCTGGGCGAGTTCGGCGGCGAACTTCAGCGGGCGGTCGAGAGCTCCCGTGGCTGTTTCGGCGCCCTTGGTGGCGTACTTGGCGATGTACGCGGCGACCGCGCGTTCGGTCAGTTCCTGGCCGTCGTTGAAGTCGGCGGAGCGGATGGTGCGGACGTCGAGTTGGCGGCCGAAGGTGAAGGTGTGGGTGCGTCCGTCGATGGCCGGGCCGTCGATGCGGACCTTGGCTGCTGCCGTCTCGATGGCGTCGGTGAGGAGTTCGGCGGTGGCCCAGGCCGGGGGTGGGGTGTCGCCGCCGGTGGGGCCGTCGATGCGGATGACGGAGTGGAAGTGGACCGCCCCGCGTTTTTGGTATTCGGCCACCTTGGCGAAGGAGACACGGGCGTGTTCGCGGAAGCGGCGTTGTGACAGGCCCGCGCGCTTGGCGACTTCTCGGCGCAGGTAGGTGGAGAAGCGTCGCCAGAGTGGACCGGCGTGGGCGTTCCAGAGAACGGCCGCTTCGTAGTCGTAGGTGTCCGGGTTGATCGAGGTGCCGAGTACGGCGTCGTCCTGGTCGTGGCGGGTGCCGCAGCGGCAGGGGCGCCCGCTGGAGGGGCGGTTGTGGACCGGGCCGAAGCTCGGTGCGGTGAAGGTGGCGAACACGCGCGGGTGGGTGGCGACGTGTTCGGGGACGCCCTTACCGCCGCGCAGGCCGGAGGTGATCAGGTGGAAGGTGTCGCGGCGGTAGACCTCGGAGCAGGCCGCGCAGCGGGTGGTGCGGCGGTTGTTGCAGCGGACGAGGAGTTGGCCGGCCGGGAGGTCGGTGGAGTCGAGGTGCTGGAGGACGCGGCCGATCTCGCCGGTCGTGGTGTCGACGTCGTGCTCGGTGCGGTGGCCGTCGAGGCGGATGGGGTGGGTGCAGCCGCCGAGGCCGGAGAGTTGGCGGAGGATACCGGGCAGGGTTCCGTGCTCGGCCAGCTTCGCGAGTTCCGGGAGCGGGGGCGGTGTGGTGCGGGTGAAGATGGCGGTTCTCCTTCTGACTGGCTCGGTCAGGAGTCATGGGCCCGGGGCGGCGGATGCTTGGTCGTGTGTGCCGCCCCGGGTGTTGTGCGGGTTCAGCGCTGGTTCTGCTCGCGGATCAGGGAGCGCAGGACCACGGCCGCGAGGGCGACGGAGATGGCCGAGACGGCGACGGCAGCCAGGAGCGCGGTGAGGACGACACCACCCACGACGACGGCCGCCACGACTGCGGGGCTGATGGAGACCGCCGGGAGTGAGCGCCGCACGGGAGCCGGATCGGCCGAGGTGTGGGGGTGTGTGGGCGGCGGGGTGGGGATGTCGGGGTACTTGGGCAGGAACACGGTCGAACTCTCCTTATCTACTCGTCTAGGCATGTGAGCCGTTTATGACGTCCACGCCGGAGCGCGTACCGGATTCGATGGCGGGGGCGAGGAAGGTCTGCGAGAGGTAGAAGCCGAAGAGGGCGATCAGGACGACGACCCAGGTACGGACGCCGAGGAACTTGACCGCTCCCCAGGCGAAGAAACCGAGGACGACGACGAGCGGCAGGCTGACGGTCACGGTGAGCGGGGTCCCTTCGGAGGATCAGCGGACGGGGCAGCGGTGGGTACGTGCGGCCAGCTCGGCGGCGGCGCGGCTGTCGTAGTCGGCGGAGAAATTGCAGCGCGGAGCCGTGCAGGCGGCGGTGTGCTTCTCGCGGCCGCGGCCGTCGTAGGACGTGGCGACCTGGACGGGGCCGATGCGGGTGACGTTGCGGAAGCGGCGGTTGGCGGACACGGGGTCTCCTCTCAGAGGTGGGCGGCGATGGCTTCGGCCATGGGCGCGGGGACGCCGAGGCGGGCGCGGAGAGTGGGGGTGTCGATGGGTGTTCCGGTGCGGGTGTGGTGTTCGGCGGCGACCTTGCGGGCGTGTTCGACGAGGGCGGCCGGGACGGGTACGGCGGGTCGCTCGGGCGGCGGTGGCTCGATGGCTGGTGGCGTCGGCGGCGGTTCCTCGGGGGCGAGTTCGGGCACGTCCTCCTGGCCCATGGCGTCGTCCGTGTGCTCCGTGTCCATGTCGGTCGCCGTCGGGGTGGAGTGGGCGAGGAGGGTTCCGCCGAGGAAGGCGACGGCGGGCCAGCCCGCGACGAGGATGCGCAGCCAGGCCGGTACGTCGTTGAGGTCGAGGAGGCCGGCGGTGGCGACGTTCGCGCCGAGGGAGGCGGCGAGGGCGATGACGAACCAGCACCACCCCGACGCTTTCGCCTCACCGGAGCGCAGTCGGCGCCAGGCGGCGACGAGCAACAGGTCGACCGAGATCGGATAGGCCCACGCCTTCCACCCGTCCTGCCCGGCGGCTGAGGCGATGTCGTGCAGGTGGGCGAAGGACAGCGCGGCGGCGATGAGCGCCTGGACGAGCACCGCGTCGACACGGGCCAGCTGGGCGCGCATGATGCGGCTCCTTTTCGGATTCAGGCATGGCAGGGGTAGGGAGGTGGCGCGAGGCGGTCACGCCGACCGGAGGTGAGGGGTGGGCGAAGGTCAGTCGGTCACCGGGTGCGGCTGCACTGCCGGAGCCGAGGACTCGACGGACCGTACGGGGATAGCAGGCCGGAAGGGCTTGAGCGCGGGCAGGTCGGGCACCAGGTGGGCCGAGTCCCGGCAGATCTCGGCGGCGGCGCCGAGGGAGAGGTACGGCGTGCGGATGCGGGACCAGCCGCCGGAGGTGTCACCGGCCACGGCCAGGCCGGGCAGTTCGGGAGCGATGGCGCAGGCGGCGAAGACGGCCTCAGGGGCGATGTCGCCGAGCGCCATTTTCGCGGATGCTTCGTCGTTGACGCGGTGGCAGACCCGGCCGGTGAGCTGAGCGCGGAGCATGGTGGCGCCCTTGCCCAGCTCGGCGCCGAAGCGCTGCCCACAGACCTCCAGGTAGATCCCGGCGGCGCGGCCGAGCTGGGCGAGCCGGATGAGCTGAGTGACCATCTCGTCGCGCCGTTCCTCGTCCCTCTTCGTGGCGACGAGGAAGAGTTCCGCCACCTCGTCGACGAACAGCACGATCGGCACCGGGCGTTCACTGTCGGGCAGGCCCCAGATGTCGGAGGTGATCTCCTCGTCGGGTGTGCCCGGCGCGATGCCCTGCCGGGCCTTGATCAGGTCGTAGCGGTCTTCCATCTCCTTCACGAGCACGGGCAGCAGCTCGGCAGCCTCGTCGGGATCGGTCGCGAGGGCCGAGAGCCGGGAGGCGAACGGCGCCAGCTCCACACCCCGCTTGCAGTCGATGCCGACCAGAGCGACGGGCTGCCTGGCGAGGCCCGTGACCAGGTGCCGCAGGTACATGGACTTTCCGGACAGGGTGGCGCCGAGGGTGAGCTGATGCGGAATGGTGCGGTAGTCGCGGACGAACGGAGTCGCATCCTCCCGCAGCGCCACGGGCACCTTGAGGAGTTCGGCGGTGGCCTTACGGGGCATCCGCACGTTCCGCAATACGTCGAAGCCGACGAGCCGCAGTTCGACGACGCCCGGCTTGACGGTCGTCACGTACACGGCGTGAACGCCCCAGGCGTGCCGGAGCCGTTCAGCCGAGGCGGCGACGTCGGCGGGTTCCTGTCCGGGAGCGAGCCGGAGTCGAAGCCGTAGGCCGGTCGAGGTGGGCCGGATGATGCCCCGCCGCGGCGGAACGGGCCGGACCTCCCGCCGGGTGGTGGCCTTGACGGCGAGGACCCGCAGCCGGGACGGCGCCACGGTCAGGCCGCACGCTTCCATGACCGAGCCGTAGGAGCCGAGGAGCCTGGCGGTGGATATCGGCAGGCCGACCGTGGGCCAGTACACGCGGGGGTGCTTGGCCCGGGTGTAGGCAGCCCCGCCGCCGAGCGCGGCGACAGGACCACCCACCTCCAGAAGTGTCACCAGATCGGACATCAGGCCATGGCCCCCATGGCAGCGGGGAAGGCGGCCGGAGTCACGGCGGCGGCGCGGTAGGCGATGCCGTGGCGCTGCTGCCCGTTGAACACGGACTCCCACGGCCGGGCAACCAGCCCCGGCAGCGACACCGGAGCCCCCAGCGCCAGCCCCTCGGCCACACCGCCCTCGGGCACGGTGACCTTGACCAGCGACGATTCCCCGTCC
Organism: Streptomyces gottesmaniae; assembly: GCF_031845845.1. Classification (NCBI taxonomy): domain Bacteria; kingdom Bacillati; phylum Actinomycetota; class Actinomycetes; order Kitasatosporales; family Streptomycetaceae; genus Streptomyces; species Streptomyces gottesmaniae. Next base: position 139,416 of record NZ_JAVRFJ010000026.1, on the reverse strand, counting down.
TCGATGTAGACGACGCCGAGCGTCATCAGCGCTTCACCGCTGACGGCGTCCTTGGCGATCTCGCCCGTCTGCCGGTCCCGGACCTTGGGCTCAGGAGCTTCGGTCAGCAGGATCGTCGCGGCGGAGGTCTCAACACGAATGGTGCGCAAGGCAATTCACCCATCTACTCGTCTATACATGATGTGTCCTGCGAACCCGGCTTGCCGGGCTCACGCGGACCACCCTGCCACACCACTTGCCCACTCGTCTATACGAGTATGCCTGTTGGGGTGTACGAGTCGGAGAAGCGTCCCCCGCGCACCACCGCAAATCACCGCATCACGTCGCCGGAAGCTGATACGACAGCACGTACGCATCCGCCGCCATGACCGTGTCGCAGACCTCCACAGCCCGCCCTTCGGCGTCGAAGGCGATCCGGATCAGGTGGATCACGGGCACACCGGAAGCAAGCCGGAGCGTCTTCACCTCGGCCGGCGAGGGCATCCGGGCACGGATCTCCTCCTCGAAGTGGTCGAGACGATGGCCCAGCTCTTCGAGGCGGGCGTAGATCCCGCCGGGCCCGGGGTTGGGTTCGGCGATGGGCGTTCCGCGCGCGATGTCGAGCGGCAGATACGAGGTGGCGAACTCGACCGGCCGCCCGTCGAGCAGATAGCGCCGCCGACGGGCCAGCACCCGCCGCACGGAGCCGAGCCGGGTGGAGACGTCCTGACTGGCCTTTTCTTCCTTGACCTCAAGGCTGTCGACCTGGGGGTGACTGCCGGCGGCGTTGGCTTCGACGATGAAGGCCGCCTTGCCCTGCTCGCGGTGGCGCCGGGCGAACCGGTCGGAGGCGAGGCGCCGAACGGGCGGCCGGGGCCGGACGAAGACGCCCTTGCCGTGCTCGGCGTGCACGAGCCCTTCGCCCTGGAGGACGGAGAAGGAGTTGCGGACCGTCATCCGGGATACCCCGTAGTGGTCAACGAGCTCGGCTTCCGAGGGCAGTTTTTCACCCTCCTTGAACCGCCCGCGGTCGATGGCCTCGCGCAACTGGTCGGCGATCTGCCGAAAGACCGCACGATCACTCGTGGGGTCGAGATCACCGAGGAAGCCGGAAGGAAGAGAGGGCACGTGTACTCCTTTAGATATCTAGACGAGTGGGCGATCGTTGTTGCTACGGTGGAGAGCCTAGCCAGCCGAGAGGGCCGAGGAACGTGAGCACTGACCGTCCGCACTCCGTGAGCGTCGCCGGAGTCATCGTCGACGACCAGGGCCGGGCCCTCTTGATCAAACGCCGTGACAACGGCAAGTGGGAACCCCCGGGCGGAGTCCTCGAACGCGAGGAGACCTTGCCCGAGGCCCTCCAGCGCGAAGTACTCGAAGAGACTGGCATCAAGATCGCGCTTCCCGCGACCCTGACCGGTGTCTACAAGAACATGACGGGCCTGATCGTCTCGCTGGTCTTCCGCTGCGAAGCGGCCGACGGCACGCCGACCACCGGCGACGAGACCCGCGCACTGCGCTGGGCCACCCGTGAAGAAGTCACCGAGCTTGCCGACGAGGCATACGCGATCCGCGTCATGGACGCATTGGACGCGGCATCCCCGCCGGCCATCCGCGCCCACGACGGCGTGAAACTCATCTAGCCCGAACCCGCTGCACATGGCGGCCTACCAGCATGAAGGAACTTGTATGCACGAGTATATGAGCAGTGCGCGGGTCTGGGAACTCACTTGCCCAGGATTTCCGGAAGAGGTGAGCCGGGCCCGCCGCTGGACCCGCGACATCCTGCGCGGATCCCCCATGGCCGAGGACGCCGAGTTGATCGTGAGCGAGCTGAGTGCGAACGCGATCCTCCACACGGCCAGCGGCATGGAATCCGGCAGCTTCCACCTGGCCCTCGCGGTGACCCGGCAGGTGATCGCCCTCTCGGTGACGGACGGCGGAGGAACGGGCACGGCCCCGAAGGCCGAGCACCAGGGCGACGAGGCCGAACACGGCCGGGGCCTGGGCATGGTCACCGCACTCGCCCACCGAGTCGTGGTCCACGGCAGCGCGGGTGGCTACACGGTCACCGCGGAACTGTTCACCGGCACCCGACCGGGAGACCACCTGTGCTGAAAGACGAAGCCCGCCGGGGTTACTGGTGCGAGTGCTGGACCGAAGACCTCACCGAAGAGGACGGGTTGACGCTTCGGGCATCCTTCGACGCCTACACGGCACCCCAGGCCGACAGATGGGTTGCCGTCGCGCTCCGCACCATCTCACCGGCATTCGACCCGGACGCATCCGCCCAGGCGTGGGAGTGGCTGTATGACGGCCGTATAGACACCCGACGAGCCCTCCTGCGCTCCGAACCCTCCACCGTGTCGGTCACCTTCGACTTGACCCGCATCACCTGGACGATCCGGCCAGTGATCTTCCTGCCCTTCGCCCACCGTCAAGGCACCGAACTTCCGTCCTGCGCATACGACTTCAAGCCGCGCCACGACAGCCATCAGCGGTGACGCCCTCCATTAGCGTGGCCCCATGACAGACACGGGGAAGCCCACACGGAGGCTCAGGCAGCTGAACGAGCTGACAGATCTGTACGACTTCCTGGACGAAGTCAGGTTGCGTCCTGGCATGTGGGTGCGAGGCCGGTCGCTCCTGCACCTGGAGTCCATACTGATCGGCTACACAGCGGCCCTTGGCGTCCACGGCATCGACGAGGACTGCGACCTTCAGCCAGGGAGCCTGGGGCCGTTCGCTCAGTGGCTTTGGCGTCGCCTGGGGATGACGTACCCCAGCTCACTGGGTTGGGCAGTCGAGATCGAGCGCAGGGCGGAGCAGACCCACGCGTCGGCCATGGAAATGTTCTTCGAGCTACTGGACGAGTTCCGCGCCGCGGGCCACGACGCCCACCAGATGAAGCCGGACAGTCAAGCATCCACCGAGGCTGAACAGCCCCAGCAGTCCGACTGAGTTACAACTTTCTCTACTGGTTTGAAGCCGGACAGTCAAGCATCCACCGAGGCTGAACAGCCCCAGCAGTCCGACTGAGTTACAACTTTCTCTACTGGTTCAAGGCGGCCCGCCTACGGCGGTCCGCGCGCGCTGGCGGCCAGGGGCCGCCGCCGCTCCATGTCTCCGCCACCGCTGCGGCGGCCCCAACCGCTCAGCGCGCTGCGAAGGCCGCCACTGAGTCGATAGCAACCCGACCGAGCTAAGCACCGGGCAACCGCACACGGTCACACGGCCCCCTCCACCCTTTCGGCATTCAGTAAGTCCCTGTACAAGTGCGTCTCCAGAAGCCTAGGCCTGCGGAGAAGTGGTCCTTGCCAGAAATCAGCGCGGCTGTGTTCGTTGGCACCCAATTTTCGCGGCCGACTTGTGGCGACCAGGTCAGCGACATGATTTCCAAAGATAACGTCTAGAATTCATTGGAGGCGCGCAAGTTCCATCATTCTGATGAAGAGCGGATATGCGGCCATATCCACGCGCTCGACGCAACATGCCAGTGACCGAGAAACAACTTCTTCAGAAGTGAGGTTTCGGTCACGAATGTAGGGCTTAATGAGCCAAGATATCAGCTTACAGAGGTCGTGACCATGGATTGAATTCCGCGGATCGCGACCCATGACCTCTCTCAATTCCGCCACCTTCCCCTCCAAATCTGCTCTTCGATCAAAAGCCGAGTTCTTGTTCAAAAGTTTCTCAAGGTATCTCGATTGATCGAAACCTGCATTCTTCTTGGGGTCACCGCAGCAGCTGCTTGGATCCATCCAGGAGAAATTGAGCCCTAGCGATGCTGCTGCGAGGCGAAGTAAAAACAAGTCGCTCATAGCAGCCTCCACCTTGGACATGAAATCATCCGCCCTAAGTGGGACCGAACCATGGAGTGACAGCTTAAGATATTTGCGTACAGTTTTCGCATCCCAGTAATACGATTCCACGCATGTGAAGTCTGTTCTGGCTAGGAACTTCGAATCCTTGCTTTCAGGCTCGAGTATATGGTCAAAGTCGGCGTCTACAATACATAGAACCGAGTACTCTTCACGGCCATCGAGGCGTTTTTCGAGTTCGTTAGCGAGTGCTACAACTCTCCCTTTCGCTCCGATATACTCTCCGACTTCGGCAACCATGTCGGCAGGAATTTCTACGTCACCCGCTTCCCATACGCGCACATTTTCGCCGGCTCCGTCGAGAAGATGCTCAATAAACATGCGATCCGATCTACCCTCGACGAAAAAGTCGACGATCTCAGGTTCGAACTCATAAAGAGACACGAACTCCTCGATTCGCCGTCGAGGAATATCACTACCCGCAGACATGGCTCCCCCGTTCAGACCTTAAGCCCAACTACCTGCTCACGATGAGCCGTCAACAACTCAATCGAGTGACTCGCAAGGATCAGCTGGATTTCGCTGTCCCTTGCGCAACCTAGGAGGGCGTCAACGAGGGCACGCTGCCATTTGACATTCAGAGAAAGCTCCGGTTCATCGATGACAAAAATGGCTGGGCTTTCCCGAGCCGAAAGAATGTTGCAAAAGAGCGTAAGGAGCTGGCTTTCACCCGAGGATAGAGATCCTTCATCAAGCGCATCTCCTTCATCGGTGTAAATCCTCAAACCTCCCTGAATATCAAACATTACATACTTGCCCTTAAGGAATCTGTTCAGAGTATCCACGAAGAAGGACAGAGTCCGATGGGTAGACTCAAGGGCATCCAAACGGGCATCTGTTCCGCCTAGGTATGGCTTGAGAATGCCAGAGACAAGCGGAAAATCCTCGTCCCGCACCAAAGGCACGTACTGAAGCAAGTCATCTGTATTGACGGCGGGAAGTAGCCCGAATCGTGACTGATCTCGGCTCCTCTGACCGGTCCGTTCAATCATCGTCAATAGGTGCTGCCGTGTAGAGCTTTCCCCTTCAGCGGTCGCTATCCTCGGCATCTCGGCCAAGTGCTTTACCACGTCAGCATAAATTGTGTTCGTGCTCACTGAGCCGTCACTGGCACCCTGTAGCGCTTGTTGACGTGCCCAACCAGTCGCGCGATAGATGGCCGAGGAAACCTGCGGAGAATCATCGGATTCCCGAATGGAATCCTCTCCTATCGAAGGACGAAACCTAAATCGCCAAGGTTCGCGCACGGTTCGCCTCTTATCAATAAAATCACTATCGAGAATCCGGTCATCTGAAAGGTAGTATGACCTTAGATGGATTGCGCGAGAAATCTCCTTGATTAGATCATCTTGAGCATCTGAGTGCGGACCGGTGTTGGGAATTGCTTCATCTTCATCAATAATAAAGGCGGCTCGCCGCGTTGAGCCCTTTGGGAGAGTCAGAAGCAATTCAAAATTGCCCGCATTGGGATTCTTCCTCCTAGCGTCAACTTTCACGCCATTCGAAAAATAGACACTGAATTCGCGGAAGATTGTTTTGGCGACAGCCGTCTTGTGGCCACCGCCGGGACCAGGGGACAGTAGATTGTGAATCATGCGAAGGATGGTTGTCTTGCCTGTCCCGTTATCTCCATAGAGAATCGCCAAGCGGGAATCAAATTCCAGGTCGTAATCATATCGACCGAATAGCTTACTTACCGTTACTCGCCTGATGGAAGTACTTTGCGGATCGCGTGTCGAATCAGAAAAGCCCATCGCCCACCATCCCAGGTCGATCGTATCAACTGCGCAAATCAACTATGCCATTTGCCTCTCATTATGTAGCAGGGAGGCAATCACCGTGGCGGTTTCAGGAAGAGACGCGCTTCGGGGGGCGTTGCCTTGTCCGCCCCGCAGAGGCACACCAGCTCCCCCAGCTACGGGCTACAGGAGTGCCCCAGCACCTGTGCTCTCCTCACGGGTCGACCGTCGGCCTAGCCGTGGTTGACGACACAAGCTAGTAGCGTGGCTGAGGCCGGTGGGGGTGCAGCGAGGCACACGCGCACCTGGTCGGCCGGCGCACCCGTCATCGTGGCTGGCTGTCGTCGGCTGAGGTTCGTGCCACTGTCGTGCCAGATGCAGCGGTCAGCCACGGTCAACGAGGGTATCTGGCGGTCCAGTTGCTGGGCATCTCGCCAGTCATCGAAGCCCCAGGTCACCGGCACGACACCCCAGCCTCTCTCCTAAAGCGGGTGTCGCAGGTTCGAATCCTGCCGGGGGCACCAGCCAAAAGGCCCCGGACCGATCATGGTCCGGGGCCTTTGACATTCACTTTTGACATCCACGGGGACGAGACGGAGCGCATCCGGCATGACGAGAGATGAGGCCCTCTACCGGTTGAGGCAGCTTGCAAGGGCTCGGGCACTCGGACGTCACGTCGGCTCTGACCGCCTGATCCAAGCTGGCCTTGACGCTCTCCTGGCCGACGTCGATTCCCCTTCGCTTGCCCTCCTGGCCGGCCTTGGCCGTCGTGAGGAGCATGAGGCACGGGAGCTGTTCGACCACGTCGTCGACGAGCTGGGGTTGGGTGTCGAGGCGCCCGCGGACCCGATCGCTGCCAGATGGGCGTTGGCCTACTGGTATGCCGCTCAGATCGTCGACGGCTCCTTGGACCCGGCGACCGGTGCCGAGCTCATATGGGTCGAAGCAGCATCAGACCTCGGCTATCCCGAAGCCCTGCAGCCGATCGTCGAGTGCGCCGTCCATCTGGACGACTGGAACGCCGCTTGGAGCACTCCGCTGGAGCAGCTGAAGGAGGAAGTCCTTGTCGCCGCCCGTGCGCTTGTTGCGCGCGGCGAGCCCGAGACCAACGCATGAATGGTCACGGAGCCCCAGGACGGCCGTGGCACCGGGGCTTCGCGTCTTGTATGGAGGCAACGGGGCGGTCAGCCCGAATCAGGACGCCTCTCCAAAGGCCGGTCCATGTGGCTCATGGCTTCGCGCTGAGTGTCCTGCACGACGTGCGTGTACACGTCCATGGTGATGCTGGGGCCAGCGGCATGGAATCCGGCGGCTTCCATCTCGCCTTGGCGGTGGCCCGGCAGGTGATCGCCCTCTCGGTGACGGACGGCGCAGGAACCGGGACCGCCCCCAAGGCCGAGCACCAGGACGACGAAGCCGAACACGGCCGGGCCTAGGCACGGTCACCGCACTCGCCCACCGGGTAGTCGTGCACGGCAGCAACGGCGGCTACACGGTCACCGCGGAACTCTTCACCGGCACCCGACCGGGAGACCACCTGTGCTGAAGGGCGAAGCCCGCTGGGGCTACTGGTGCGAGTGCTGGACCGAAAAACTCACCGATGAGGGCGCGTTGGTGTTGCGGGCGTCCTTCGACGCCTACACGGCACCGCAGGCAGCGGAAGCATCCGAGCAAGCATCGCAGTGGCTGTACGACGGCCGCATAGACACCCGACGAGCCCTCCTGCGCTCCGAACCCTGCACGGTGTCCGTCACTCACACCACCACCCGCATCACCTGGACGATCCGACCGGTGATCTTCCTACCACTGGCACACCGGCAGGGGTGCGAGCTACCCGCTTGTGCCTATGACTTCAAGCCTCGTCCAGAGCCGTCAACAGGGGTGGACCCGGACTAGGGTGCTCGTCATGACGGAGACAGAGGCGACAAGGCGCATGCCCAGACAACTGGGAGAACTCACTGACGTCTACGACTTCCTGGAAGAAGTACGGCTCCGTCCAGGCATGTGGGTGCGTGGCAGTTCCTTGCAGCACTTGGACTCTATGATCACCGGCTATCGCATCGCTCTGGGGGTCCACGGCATCGCGGAGCAGTTCGACTTCTGGAACCCCGGCAGCCAAGGTCGCTTCTCGGACTGGCTGTGGCAACGGCTGGGCCGCCACTCGCCTCTTGGCTGGGCAGTGGAGATCGAGCGGGAAGCAGAGGAAGCAGGCAGACCAGCCATGGAGATGTTCTTCGAGCTTCTGGACGAGTTCCGCGCTGCCAACCACCAACTCCGCGGCGAGCCAGACCGCGACAACTCCCCTCAGGCGGAGGCCCAACAGCCCCTCGCGGCGAACTGAGTTACAACTTTCTCTACTGGTTCAAGGCCCGCGCACGGCGCGGGCGCGCGCCGCCTCTGCGGCGCGGTCTGCCTCCTGTCTGCGCCCCGGCTGGCCGCGCCCGGCGGCGCGCTCGGCGGCGCGCTCGGCGGCGCGCTCGGCGGCTGCGGGCATGAAGTGGGAGACACCCTCTGTGGCTGGGGCGGTCGGCTCCGCGGCTTTAGCCTGGGGCTTTCACGATGTTGGGCGCCCCGGATGCTGATCGAATGAGTGGAAGCACGCCTGACCTGGGAGGATGGGGCTGGTCGAAGGCTCCGTCCACCGCGGGAGAGAAGTCACTCTCCAGGTGAAGCGTGCTGCTCTGTCTCCGCGTGATCGTCTCCAGGCCGGGGCGTCGGCGGTGGTCTCGCAGGCCAGCGGGGTGCTGCTGGTCGAGACGGCTCGCAATACGGGGCACCCTGGCTGCTCAGGCGGGGACGGGCTCCAGGTCGGCATCGTCAAATGGTGGATAGGTCTCGTTGCCCATTCGCTCGGCCGCATCGATGTAGTCGGCAAGAGTGTCGCGGGATTGAGCGAGCCTGTCCATCTGATCGTCCAGTCGCCGCAGCCGTGACCGCATCGCGGCCAGCAGCTCGGGACACCCGAGCAGCTCCGGGGCTTCCCCGACCGCACAGGGCAGCAAGTACGCGATGTCCTCGGAGGACAAACCAGCACCAAGCAGGTGCCGGATCTGCTTCACCCGCAGCACGGCGCTCTCGCCGTACTCGCGGTAACCGTTCGCACCGCGGTCTGCCTCCAGCAGGCCCTGGGCCTCGTAGTAGCGCAGCTGATGGGCATTGACGCCCGTCCGACGACCCAGTTCCCCGATCCGCATTGAAACCTCACTTGACCTTCACACCGGTATCAACGTTGACGATGCTGCCATGAACAGCAAACCCGAAACACCCGTGACAGTCATCGGACTTGGGCTGATGGGCCAGGCACTCGCCAGCGCGTTCCTGAAAGCCGGGCATCCCACAACCGTGTGGAACCGTACGGTTTCCAAGGCCGACCAACTGGTGGCCCAGGGTGCACGGCTAGCGCCAACAGTTGGCGACGCGCTCAAGGCAGGTTCCCTGACAATCATCTGCGTCACCGACTACCAGGCCATGCACGAACTGCTCGGCGCGAGCGATGTCGAGCTGCACGGCACGTTGTTGATCAACCTGACCTCGGGCGACTCGACCCAGGCTCGGGAAGCCGCCCAATGGGCCGAGCAACGCGGCGCCCATTACCTGGACGGCGCCATCATGGCCATCCCCCCGACGATCGGCAGCGCCGAGGCAATGATCCTGCACAGTGGGCAGCAGTCGGACTTCGAGGCACACAAGTCAACACTCGACGTGCTCGGCACCGTCACCTACCTCGGCGCGGACCATGGGCTGGCATCCCTGTACGACGTGGCCGGCCTGGCCATGATGTGGAGCGTCCTGAACGCCTGGCTGCAGGGCACTGCCCTGCTCAGGACGGCCGGTGTTGACGCCGCCACGTATGCGCCGTTTGCGCAGCAGATCGCTACCGGTGTGGCCGATTGGCTGCCTGGGTATGCCAAGCAGATCGACAGCGGCTCCTTCCCGGCCGAGGTGTCGGCCCTGGAGACCGACGCGCGGGCGATGGCTCACTTGATCGAAGAGAGCGAGGCAGTGGGTGTCAACGCCGAACTGCCAAAGTTGATCAAGGCGATGGCCGACCGCGCGATCGCCGCCGGACACGGTGGGGAGCAGTATCCCGTGCTGATAGAAGAGTTCGGCAAACCCCGCAACGACTGACCGATTCCGACACCAGGCTCCAGCTTCCGCCTTTCGCGTGGCGGGCTGTCCGGATCGTGATCACGAACACGGAAAATGCCTTTGCCCAGCGAGAATTAGGATTGTCGAGGTCCTTGTTCGCGCGTGGTGCGGAGGCACTTTCCAGGTACAGCAGCGTTTCGGGTCCTACCCCCGTGTCCGCGTTGAGGGCGGCGGTCGCGGCGTCGTCGGCCAAGCCGGCGCGGTGTTGCTCGTCGAGGCAGCCAGTGCCGCGCTTGCGCCACCGTAAGCGGATGCCGGGCGATCAAGAACGGCTCGACCCGCACTTGTCGTACCGGCCGGGCCTGGACAGCACCGGCGAAGAACGCTTTGAGGTCGTCATCGGCGCCGTCGGACCGCTCAATGGCACGAACCGCGTCCAGTTCCGCGTCGGACAGACCCATCAGGAACGTCCCACCGGGGACAGCCCGGAAGACCACTCCGGAAGGGGTGTGCCGCCACGCCGGTCGACCGGCCACTATCTCGTGAGCCCACATGGTGCCGGACGCCAGCAGCCGGGCATCCCGGACGAGGGAGGAGGTCCGGGAAGGGAATGTGGTCAGCTGATCACCTCCTGGACGCCGCAGCTCCGCACCACAAGCGCACCAGACCGATCGGGGAACAGCGGGAATCACGGTGAAAGCAACCGGGCCCGACGAAGCTACATCACAGCCGTTCGTCCAGGTCAGCGCCCAACCAGCCTCAAATGCTCGCAGCTTCCCACGCTGAGAGTGTGGACCGGGCACCCCACTCCCGCGACCACCGCCAGCGTCTTGGCAAGGGCTGCCGGCAGCAGATGTGCAGGCGTCCACGCCTCGCTGGCAGACTGCGACCCATGAAGCAGCCTGCCCGTCTGCCTTTGACCCCTCGGCCCATGCCCCCGCTTCGCGGCGACGAGTCAATCGTCGGCGTCCCGGACGCAACCGTGGTCGACTTCTGGCGGTTCGCCATGCCAGACCTCCGTATGAACAACACACGCGGCCTGTTCGCCGAATTCCTGGTCCACCAGGCGATCGGCTCTCACGAGCCCCGTGTGGAATGGGCAAGCCACGATGTCGAGACCGACGACGGACTGCGCATCGAAGTCAAGGCCGGCGCCTACCTACAAGCCTGGGAGCAACGGACACCATCCCAAATCCGCTTCAGTGGGCTCCGCGCTCGCACGTGGTCATCTACTGACGGTTACTCAGAGGCAAAGTCGTACAACGCCGACGTCTACGTTTTCGCCGTCCAGACCGCCCGTGAACACGCTGCCTACAACCCACTCGACATGGCCCAGTGGGAGTTCTACGTACTCCCCCGCCCAGTAGTCGCCACCCTGGACGCGGATAGCCTCAGCCTGGGCGCGGTTCACGCGGCGGCGGGATCACCCGTGTCCTTTGCCACCCTCAATGACTGCATCCGGTCAGCTGATCCCCGCCTCGGCACGACCAGCGGCTGAGGGCCGAAGCCCGTGCCACAACCGTGCCAGATGCAGGGGGCAGCAGCGGTCAACACCGGTGCCCCACAGCCGAGCAGCCGCAACCTTCCTCGGCTGGCAAAGTCGGAGCTCAGGCCCCGAATCACCCAACCGCTCTCCTAAAGCCGGTCTCGCAGGTTCGAATCCTGCCGGGAGCACAGCAAAAGGGCCAGCCCAGGAGGGTTTCCTCCCATGCTGGCCCTTCGTCGTGTTCGAGGCCGTGCCACACGTGTGCGTCTGAGGTCCGCGCGGAATCCACATGTCCTGGCCGGGTACCCCCTTCCCCGCCCTCGCAGATCATGGTCCCGAGCCAATCAGCGATGACCCGGCCGGGGGCACTGGTCATGCTCTGGTAGATCAGCGCGGCGCGCGAGCTGTTGTGCCCATGCGGGTCATCAGCTCACGGGTACTGGCCCTTGCCCCAGCGGTCGAGGCCAACATGTTCCCGATGTGCCGAAGATCGTGCAAGTGCGGTGGCGACGTGACGCCTGCCGCCTTCCGGGTTTTGCCCCAGCCATCGCGGAAGTTGCTCCGCCGCACAGTGACAGTCAGCCCTTCCTCCTCTATGTCCCAACGCCGTAGGGCCGTCGGCTCGCCGAACCGCAGCGTGGTGAAGGCCGCCAGGGGCACAAGCAACCGGTAGCACGGCGCGATGGAGTCGGTGACGGCCGTTGAGCGGGGCCTGAAGTCGAAGAGGCTCGCGAGGTGCTCGGACCTCTTCTCCCGCCCGCCCCGGCCGGGGTCCTGCTCCCGTCGACGGCGGGCCGGCCGGGCCCCCGGCCCCTCCTGTCCTGCTGTCGGACGAGGCTGTGGCGGCCTGTTGCCTCGTCAGCCGCCCGTTTCCGCCTGGTCGTCGGCAGCGGTCATGGGGACCCATCCACCCGGGTTGCGGTACCAGTACTGCGGTAGCCCCTTGATGCTGGTGGTGCGGAACGGGCGGCCGTTGTCGTCGATGCGCACCGTGCCGCTTCGGCCCTGTGAGGACCAGTCGAGTTCGAGGTACCAGTCGCAGGTGCAGGACTCGGTGGTCGCGGAGACCATCAGGACCTCCGGCTCCCGCAAGGACACCTGGTAGGGGAAGTCGATCGCGGGGGTCGGTCTGTCCGGGTCGTTGCCGGGCATCGAACGGGCCAGGGGGCGGTGCGCGTCGAGGTTCACGGAGAAGTGGCGGGGGACGAGGATGGTGCCGCAGCCTTCGTACGTGGAGTAGGCGATGCCCCGGCGGGAGGCGGGGGTGGTGTGGTTGACCACGCGCACATGCAGTGCTTCCAGGACGACGGCGGCGGAGCCGCGTCCCTGCACCGAGATCCGCAGATCGGTGGTGCGCCCGTGCACCGCCTGCTGGGACGCGGCCCACACCGCGGCGTCCGCCGGGTTCGGCGGCGGTGGGACCTCTTGCGGTGGCTTGGCGATGACGTAGTTGTGGTCGCATTCGCGCTGCCACAGCTGGGAGTTGGCCGTCCAGGTGAGCGGGACCGGGTCGGCGCTCGCCCGGTCCTGCTGCGGTCTGCCGTCGCTGTGCGTGGCCGGCGCCGAGGGTTCCGAGGGTTCCCGTGTGGTGCGGGCCGAAGGCGACGCCCCGCCGCCACCGGAGGGGGGTTCGGCAGCGGCTTGCGGGCCGCTGTCGTCGTGCGTGGTCGGCGCTGAGGGTTCCGAGAGTTCGCGTGTCGTGCGGGCCGAAGGCGACGTCCCACCGCCACCGGCGGCGGGCCCGGCAGCGGATGCGGTGAGGCCGGCGAGCGCGAGGGCGAGCGACGCCGCCACCGCTAGTGATCGCACGGGCCGTCGTCGAGGGCGCCCGGCTAGGGGCCACCGGTCGGCCGGTGCGGTCGGTCCCGGGCGTGGGTCGGCCGGTGAGGCCGACCCGGGTGCCTTGTCCGCCGGGCTGCTGTGGCTCGCGGACGCGGCCGGTGCCACGGTGCCCGTGGTGTCCTGGGGCGTCGGTGCCCGCCGGGCATCGGAGGGGCGTGGTCGTTGCCGTGCCGCGACCGCCAGGATCCACCGGCGGTGCAACTCCACGCGTTCCTCTGGGGAGGCTCCGCAGTGCGCGGCGAACCGCTCGATCCTGGTGAAGTCCGTGGGGACCGCCTCACCGGCGCAGTAGCGGTGCAGCGTGGAGGCATTCATGTCCAGACGGCGGGCCAGCGCCGCGTAGCTGCGGTCCGTACTGTCCTTCAGACGTGTCAGCTGTAGCGCGAACTCCGCTATGTCGTCGTGGATCGCATCCATGTGGTCCGCACCCGCATCCATCCGTCGGCCTGTGCCGTCCCGTCATGTTCTGATCCGGGACGCCTGCCTCCATTCCCGGCACTCCCCATACCTGCACGGCAATAAGGCTGGGATGGTTGCAAGTTGGCACCGTTCCATTTCTCCGGACCGCCCTCACCTGCGGCTCTGGGGCGTCGTCTTCCGCACCGCCTGGAGGAGAGTGGGTGGAGGGTCGGGCAGGGGCGGGAACGGCTCGGGGGCGTCGACGCACACGACTCGGTAGCGGGCGATCGACCCTTGGTCCCCGGGTGCCCGAACGCCGGCCCCAGCGGGTTCCCCATCCCGGACGGACATCCCAGGCTTCCCTGTCTCCGCAGGTGGCCGGGGGTGGGACCGTCCCGCTGTTGCAAGTGGCCAGCAGCCGTTGTCCCAGCCCCACGAGGCATCCGACGGTATGGCTGTCGCACCGGCCGCAGCGGCCGACCGCACGGGCCGATCAGAACACGCGACCTCATACCGATCAGAGAAGGAACACGCATATGAACATGAAGTCCCTTGCAGCCCACCGTGTGGCCGTGGCCGCGGGTCTCGTCCTGGCTCTCGGGTGCGGTGTGTCGGCACAGGCCTCCACCACCGGGCCGCGGACGACCAGCGCGAAGGCCGATGACGCGGTGACGCACCGCTCGGGCGGCAGCGGCGCCAAGAGCACCATCGCCGCCTGCTCCCAGAAGGTCCTCGGGGTGTCCGCCGTGACGGAGCCCGCCGACAGCAAGGACGCCAGGCACCTCCTCCTCATCGTCCAGAACGCCGGCGACAAGAAGTGCAACCTCTACCGCTACCCGCTCGTGCGGCTCGGCGACGGTCGGACCACGGCCCCCGTGATCGAGGAGAGCGACCCGAACCCGGGCGTGCCCGTCACCCTCGCTCCGGGTGAGGAGGGATATGCCGCTCTGCTCGTCAACGGCCCCATGGACGAGTACGAGGCGAAGAGCATCACCCTCAGCCTCCAGGGCCGTAAGCCCGGCAGCAGCGCGGGCAAGCCGATCGATGTCCCCATGCCCGTCGACACGCTGTACGCCAACGACTTCCAGCGGGTCACCTACTGGACCACCGCTCCCGGCTACGCCCTGGATTTCATCATGTCGAAGTGACGGAGCTCGATCGACGCATTGATCCGCTGACCTCGGGTTTCTCCCCCAGAGAGGAGCGCTTTGTTCGGCCTCGGACTTCTCGTCCGGGGCCGTTCTGCGTGAGCGGACGCAGCCGCCCATCGTTCCATCGTTCGAGGGCGGTCCTGTCGCACTGAGGTTCTCGGCGCGCACCGGCCCCGGTCGACGCGCTTGCCCGCGCAGCCCCCGAACGCAGCGCCAAGGGATTTTGCTACAAGTTCCGAAATTTCCATGTGAACAGTCCGCGATACCACCGCAACCCATCGCACCTACCGTCACTGCAACGCCGCAAAGGCACCAACACCCGCATCAGGTCCCTTCGGGACGAAATCGCTACTTTCCCGGAAATCCCCCTCCGTGCTCAGCGCCCATGAGCGCCCATGAGACAGGAGTCCAGCGTGTCCCATCACCCCTCCAGACGCGGTGTCCTACGGCTGACCGCCGGCACGGCTCTCCTCGGCACCGTCGCCCTGACGGGATGCGGTCGCGGCAGTGACACCACCGCCGCCGGCACCGACACCGACACCGCCAAGGCCGTCGACAACTCCCCGGCCGAGGGAACCGTCGACGTCTGGGCCGCCCAGGGCGACGCCGACGTGCTCGACAAGGTCATCAAGCCTTTCAAGGCCTCGAACCCCGACCTCGACGTGAAGATCACGCTGATCCCGAACTCCGAGTACTACACCAAGCTGCAGGCGGCGATCGCGGCGGGCAAGGGGCCCGATGTCGCCCAGTTCTTCCCCGAGTCGCAGGCGCAGTTCCTCGATCCGTCGATCCTCCGGCCCGTCCCGGAACGCCTCGTCGACCCGTCCACGTTCTTCGAGAGCCTGTGGGACGCCGGTGTGGTGAAGGACGTCGCCTACACGGTGCCCTGGTACGCCTACACCTACACGCTGGTCTACCGCTCCGACCTCGCCAGGAAGGCGGGGGTCAAGGCACCGACGACATGGGACGAGACGGTGCCGTTCTTCAAGGCGCTCCAGCGTGCCGGTGCCGGGCGCGGCCTCGGGGCGGACATGGGCTGGGACATCTTCAACGGCCAGGACGTCGCGATGTACGCGTGGCAGGCGGGTGGCTCGCTGCTCTCCTCCGGCGGCGAGTGGACTCTCGACACGCCGGCGATGGTCGACGCGATCAAGTACAACGCGTCGTTCTTCACCTCGGGCGTCGCCGACACCAGTGGGCCCACGTTCCTGGACGCGCTGCCGTACTTCGTCTCGGGCAGGACGGCCTGCATGATCACGGGCCCGTGGGTCGTGGGTCAGCTCGACACGATCGCGAAGAAGGACGGCTGGACGGCGTCCCACGTCGCCACCGCGCCCCTGCCGGCCGGGCCCTCGGGCAGCGTCTCGTTCTCCGCCGGGGGCAGTTGGGGCGTACTCGCCGACAGCGACAACGCGGACGCGTCGTGGAAGCTCATCCGGTACATCTCCGAGCCCAGCACTCAGGTCGCGCAGTACAGGGCGTACAGCTCGCTGCCGGCCGTCGTCCCGGCCTGGGGCAACCCGGCCATCGCGGGCCAGCCGCTGCTGGACGCCTTCCTCAGCCAGCTGAAGAAGACCAGGACGTTCCCGCGGGTGAGCACCTGGCAGCAGGTCGCCACCCGGCTGGGCAAGGAGATGGAAGCCGTCGCCAAGGTCACCGGAACCGCCGAGAAAGCCGCCGCGAACGTCCAGGCGTACGCCGAGAGCCTCGGCACGGGCAAGGGGTGATCCCCGGATGACCGCCACCGTCGGGACGGTGACGCCGCGCAGGGCGGCTCGGCCCCGGGGTGTCCGTCGAACGGCTGTCGCCTGGCTGTTCCTCGCACCGTTCGCCCTGGTGTTCCTGCTCTACACGGCGATACCGACCGTCGCCGCGCTGGGGTTCAGCCTCACCGATCTGCGGGGTGCCGATCTGCGGCACCCGTTCGCGGTGGATCTCGTGGGACTCGAGAACTATGTGCGCCTGTTCCAGGACGAGACCTTCCTGCGGGACATCCTCAACACCGTCGTCTTCGTGGCCGTCGGTGTGCCGCTGACGATGGGGACCGGTTTCGCGCTGGCCCTCGTGCTCGACTCCGGCATCCGGCGCATGCGTGGCGCCTTCCGTACGGTCTTCTTCGCCCCGGTCGTCACGAACATCGTGGCGGTCGCGCTGATCTGGCGGTACGCCTTCAACGCGAACGGCACCGTCAACAAGGTCCTCGGTGCCGTCGGCTTCGCCGGACCGAACTGGCTGGACGACCCGAACCTGGCCATGCCCGTGGTCATCCTGCTCGGTGTCTGGCGCAACTTCGGCATCGCGATGGTGCTGTTCCTCGCCGGTCTGCAGGCGATCGGGCGGGACGTGTACGAGGCCGCCTCCCTCGACGGGGCCGGACGGTGGGGGCAGCTCAGGCACATCACCCTGCCGCTGCTGCTGCCGACCACGCTGATGGTGTCGGTGCTGCTGACCGTCTTCTACCTCCAGGTGTTCGACGAGCCGTATCTGCTCACCGACGGCGGCCCACTGGGGTCCACCGAGTCGATGGCGCTGTACACCTACCGCCAGTTCGGGGTCGGCGAGTTCGGAATGTCCTCGGCGGCGTCGTTCGTGATGCTCCTGCTCGTGGCGTTGGTGAGCGTCGTCCAGTTCAGAATGCTGAGGCCCCGCGCATGACCACCATCGCCGCACCGCGGAACGCCGAGACGACGAGCGAGGGGACGGAGGGCACAGAGGGCACAGAGGGCACAGAGGGGGTATACGTGCGTCGTTGGTCGGTCGCCCGTCCGCTGCTCTACGGCGCGCTCGTGCTGTGCGCGCTG
Organism: Streptomyces gottesmaniae; assembly: GCF_031845845.1. NCBI lineage: Bacteria > Bacillati > Actinomycetota > Actinomycetes > Kitasatosporales > Streptomycetaceae > Streptomyces > Streptomyces gottesmaniae. The sequence continues at coordinate 122,049 of NZ_JAVRFJ010000026.1, read as the reverse complement.
CTCACGATGCTGCCGTTCGCCTGGGTGGTCAGCGGCTCGCTCCGCAGCCTGGACGATATCCGCTCCGACCCCGGTGCGTGGCTTCCGCGCGACGTCACTCTCGACAACTTCGTACGACTGTTCGAGACCGAGGGTTTCGGCCGGTTCCTGGTGAACAGCGTCGTGGTCGCCGCCCTCGTGGTGGCGGGCAACATCGTGGCGGCGTCGGCCGCCGGATACGCGCTCGCGAAGCTGGAGTTCGCGGGCAGGCGGATCGCCTTCGGCGCGGTCATGGCGGCGATGATGGTGCCGTTCACCACGGTGTTCGTCACCCAGTTCGTGATCACGGTCGACCTGGGCCTGGCGGACACCCTCACCGGTATCGCCCTGCCCGGTGTGGCGTTGCCGTTGTCGGTCTTCATCATGCGGCAGTACGCCGTGTCGATCCCCGACGAACTGCTGGAGGCGGCCCGGATCGACGGGGCGGGCGAGTTCCGGATCTTCTTCCGGATCTTCCTCCCGCTGGCGGGCCCGGCTGTCGCGACGATCACGATCATGTCGTTCCTCTTCTCGTGGAACAACTTCATCTGGCCGCTCGTCGTCGCCCAGAGCACCTCCACCTACACCCTGCCCGTCGGCCTGGCCGCCACCAGCCAGGCCGCCGCGCACGTCACCGACTACGGCCTGATGCTCGCCGGCGCGATCGTCGTGATGCTGCCGGTACTCGTGCTCTTCCTGTTCCTGCAGCGCTACTTCGTGCAGGGCGTCTCCGGAACGGGAATGCGATGAACCCGATGGACGACCGTACGCACTCACTCGACGCGCCGGGCACCGCCGAGGCCCTCGGGCCGGAACCGCCCCCGGAACTCGCCACGTCGATGCACTCCGACCTGGTCGCGTTCGTCCACAGCCGGTCACCGGCCTGGGAGCCGACGACCGGGAGGCTCGGCGACCCCGCTCGCGAGTACGGCGGGCCCGGGGCGGCGCCGACGACGGACACCACGGGCGTGTTCGACCCGGTGGTACCGGCGGAGTCCTGGGCCGCGGAGTCCTGGGCCGCAGAGTCCGTCGCGGCGTTGTCCGGTACGGCGTCTTCCGGTACGGCGCTGCCCGGTGCCGCCGAGTCCGGTACGGCGTCGTCCCGTGCCGCGGAGGAGTCCTGATGCCCGGGATGAACCAGAGCGCTGTCCGACGGGTCAACACCTCGGTGATCCTGCGCGCGCTGGCGGTGTCGGCCGGGCCCGTGACGTTGGCCGAGCTCGCCGAGCGCGTCGGCCTGTCCCGGCGCACCATCGAACTCATCCTGGACTCGCTCGTCGAGGCGGGCTGGGTGAGCGAACTCGACCGGGTGCCGGTCAGCGGCGCCGCCGGGCGACCCGCCCGCCGGTACGAACTGCGGGCCGACCACGCCCTGCTGGCGGCCGTGCGCATCACCACACTGGACGGGTCCGCGGTCGTCGCCGACGTGCGCGGCCGCATCGTCGGCCGGGCGCACCGGCCGCTGCGTGACTATCAGGATCCGCAGGCCACGCTCGACGACGCGGCGGCCCTGGTCCTGGAGGCGCTCCACGACGCGGGCGGGACGGCGGACCGGCTGCGGGCCGGTGCCGTCGCGAGCGGTGGCGCGATCGACGACGACGGCGTCGTACGGCGCCTGGTGCACACGACGCAGTGGGAAGGCGTGCACCTGCCCAAGGAACTGGAACGGCGCGTCGGCATGCCGTGGTTCGCGGACAACGACACCAATCTCGGTGCGCTCGCCGAGCGTTGGCGGGGTGCGGCCGGCGACCACGACAACGTCGTATGGGCGATGCTCGGCAACCGGACCGGTCTCGGCGTCCTCATACGCGGCGACGTCCACCGTGGTCTCGAAGGCGCCGCGGGCGAGATCGCCGAGGCGGTGTCGCTGCCGGCCGGCTCGGTGGAGCACCGCCCCGTGGCGTGGCTGACCTCACCGGATCCGGCCCGGCGGCGTGTCGCGCTCGGCCGCTTCGACGCTGCTCGGACCGGTGACACGACGGCACTCGCGGAGGTCGACGAGTTCGTGGAGAACATCGCGTCGATCCTCACCACCCTGTCGTGGACGGTCGCGCCGTCGCTCATCGTGCTCGGCGGTGGTCTGGAGGACGCGGCCGATGTGCTGCTGCCCCGGGTGCGCGAGGCGATGCGCGGCGCCCGTACCCCCGCCGTCGAGCTGCGCGCCACCGTACTGGGCTCCGACGGCCCGCTCCTAGGCGCCGTCAAGTTCGTGCTCGACCACATGGACGCCGAGTTGTTCGGCCCGCTCGTCCCGAGCACGTGAACGCGCACCGGCGTCCGTACGTCCACCTCGCCCCTGACCCTCCCCCCTCCACCCCTCATCCCTCCACCCCTCACCCCTCACCCCTCACCCCCAGTTTTCACAGGACAGGAGTCCGGCCATGACCGGCACCAGCAGGACCGGCGTTCTCATCGTGGGCAGCGGCATCATGGGGTCCGTCGTGGCCCGGCTGCTGCGGGACACCGATCCGGCGCTGGACATCACCATGGTCGACGGCGGCAGCCCCATCGGCCGGGCCCCCGGCCTGCATCTGCACGACCTCGACGATCCGGCCCTCTGGTCGCGCTACAACGAACAGGTCGCCACCGGCGTCCAGGGTCTGTACACGGGCGCCGAGGTGGTGCGCGACGTCGCGGACAGCATCACCGCCCTCCCGCCCGGCATGTTCCACGTGCTCGCCCTCGGCGAGGACGCCGAGGCGATGCCGGCCGCCGCGCTCGCGTGGAACGCGGGTGGCATGGGCGTGCACTGGACCGCCGCGACCCCCTGGCCCGCCGGGGACGAGGTGTTCGACTTCGGCGACCCGGACCGCTGGTCGGCGGACCTGGACACCGCGCGCCGCCTGCTCGCGGTCACGCCCGCAGCGATCGGGCCGACCCGGGTCGGCCGTACGGTGCTCGACGTACTGCGCCGGCGCTACGACGGCGTCGGAGGACCCGACGGCCGGCAGCCGCAGCCGATGCCCATGGCGGTCACCGCGACACCGGCGGGACCCATGCCGCGCACGGCTCCGGGGACGGTCTTCCCGGCACTGTCGGCGGGCGGGGATCCGGCTTTCACACTCCGCACCGGCACCCTCGCCACGGCCCTCCTCACCGAGGGCGGCCGGGTCGCCGGCGCCCGGCTGCGTCGGGTGGCCGACGGTACCGAGTCGGAACTCCTGGCGGACGCCGTCGTGGTGTGCGCCGACGCGCTGCGCACCCCGCAGCTGCTGTTCGCCTCCGGCATACGGCCCGAGGCACTGGGGCGTCACCTCAACGAGCACGCGTTCGTCAGCGCCCGGGTGCTGCTCGACCTCGACCGGTTCGGCATCGGCCTCGACGCCCTGCCCCTGCCGCGCCCCGGCGAGTTCGCCACGGACTCGCTCTGGCTGCCGCGCAACGGAGCGGCACAGCCGTTCCACGGTCAGATCATGAACCGCACGTTCGTGGACGAGGGCGGCCGCCCCCTGGCGCACTCGGTGGGCCTGTCGCTGTACGCCCCCGTCGAGTCGCGCCCCGAGAACCGGCTCGTGTTCTCGGAATCCCGTACCGACCTCGCCGGGATGCCACGGATCACCGTCGAGTTCGGCTACTCCGACACCGACCGTGCGCTGATCGGCCGGGCACGGGACGAAGCGCGTTGCCTCGCCGAGGAGTTCGGCACGTTCGATCCCGGGACGGAACTGGCCCTGCTCCCGCCCGGCTCGTCGCTGCACCAGACCGGCACCGTCCGGGCCGGTGGCGCCGACGACGGCACCAGCGTGTGCGACCCCGACGGCCGGGTGTGGGGCTTCGACAACCTGTACCTCGCGGGCAACGGCGTGATCCCCACCGCGATGGCCGCCAACGTCACCCTGGCCGGCGCGGTGACCGCCGTCCGGGCCGCCCGCGCCGTCATCGGACACGTCACCGCGCTCGCCGCCCGCTGAGAGGAATCAGTCCCCATGATCGACATGCCGAAGGAATACCGCGTGGCGCTGCCCGCGTGGATCGACGACGAACTCGCCGACGTGCCCGCCGTCGTCCCCGACCGCGAGGGCCGCATGCGCCTCGTGCACCGCCTCGCCGACCGCAACTGGCGCGAGGGCAACGGCGGCCCGTTCGCGGCACTCGTCGCCGAGCAGGACACCGGCCGGATCGTCTCGGTCGGCGTGAACGTGGTGCTCGCCTCCGGTGTCTCCAGCGCGCACGCCGAGGTCGTCGCGCTGGGCCTCGCCCAGACGGCGACCGGCGGCTGGGACCTCGGCGGCGACGGCGTGCCGGCGCACGAGCTGGTCGTGAACTGGCGTCCGTGCGTTCAGTGTTACGGCGCGACGCTGTGGTCCGGGGTGCGCGGCCTCGTGGTCGCCGGCGAGGGCCCGGAGCTGGAGGAGATCACCACCTTCGACGAGGGCCCGCTGGGCGCCGACTGGGCCGAGCAGTTCGAGGCACGCGGCATCAAGGTCGTACGGGATGTGCTGCGGGACGAGGCGCTCGCCGTGTTCCGCGACTACCGGGACGCCGTCGACGCCGAGGGCGTCACCGTCTACAACGCCCGTGGAGGCACCCCATGACACCGCCGACACCGCGCTTCGCGACCGATGTCGTCACCTTCTACCACCCGGACTTCTGGGGACTCGACTCCGCCGAGGCCCTGCGCGACTGGGCCCGCGACCATCCCCGGCCCTTCTGGGAACGCGTGATGGGCGCGCTGGCCGAGGCCGGGATCACCGGCCTGGAGCTGACCTTCGCGCCCGGCGACATCGACTCGGCGCTGCGCGCCTTCGGCAGCGCGGCCGCCTTCCGCCGCGAACTCGCGGCCCGAGGGCTCCGCGTCGTCAGCGCCTTCATCACCGCGAGCGAGTCCCCCGACTGGCGGGAGGGCGGGAACCTGCCCGCGATCGTCGCCGACGCCGAGCGACGCGCCGCCTTCCTCGCCGACGTGGGGGCGGAACTGCTCGTCGCCGGACTGCCCATGCGGGCCACGTTCGGGACGCGGCCGCCCTTCTTCGTCGATGCCGCGTACATGACCCGGATGGCCGACATCGCCCACGTGGTCGGCGAGGCCGTCTCCCGCTACGGCGTGAAGCTCGCCTTCCACACGGAGTCCCACAGCACCCTGTGGTTCGAGAGGGACATCGACCTGTTCATGGCCCTCACCGATCCGCGCTACGTGTGGCTGTGCCCCGACTCCTGCCATATCGCGCTCGGTGGAGGCGACCCCGTCGCCGTCGCGCGCCGCCACTCCGCGCGCGTCGCGCTCGCGCACTGGAAGGACGCCGTCCGACCGATCGACGTCCACCTCACCATCGACGACACGATCTTCGCCCGGCAACAGCCCTACATGACCGAACTGGGCACCGGCATCGTGGACTGGAGGGCATGGGCCGAGGCGATGTCCCGCACGCCGGGCGTCGGCACCGTACTCATCGAGCTGGACGAGGCGGCCGATCCCGTTGCCGCTCTGCGGGCCGGCCGGACCGTGGTGGAAGAGGCCCAGGCGTGGCGGCCTTCGTCGACCCCCGGGTGGTAGTGGGCGGACATCCCCTGGGCGATGTCGTGCTGGTGTGCGCTCGGCCGTAGGGACGCAGGACACCGACGCCCTCGGCCCCGCTCGCGCTTGCGCTGCGCTGGGCAGATGGACCTCGTCGATCATTGTGGTGCGGCTGGGCGGGCAGGACCGAGAGGATCGCCTCCAGGCCGAAGGCGAAACGGTCCTCGAAGGAGGCCGACCGCAGGTGGGCCGGCCCACTCCCCGAAAGCAGGGTCCGCGCTCACTCCCCGAGCAGGGCCCGGGCCCGCTCCGCGAGCAGGGGCAGCAGTCGGGTACGCCAGGTGTCGAGGTGGATCATGCCGCTGGACATCCCGCCGTGGGCGTACTGCTCCCGGTAGACGGCCGAAGCCTCCGCGTCGGCGCGGTCGAGAGCTGTGAGGTCGTCGAACGTCGCCCGCAGCAGGGCGGTGGCTTCGTCGGGCGACGGCGGGACCTCGGCGTGCGACAGACGGTCGCGCATGGCCCGCCACAGGTGGGGGTCACCGCGCAGGCCCCACGTGTCGGGTTCGGGGGCGAAGAGGACGGCCATGGTCACGGCCTCGGCGTCATCAGGTGCTTCGTGTGCCACGGGGACAGTCTCGCGCAGCCGTGAGCAGGTTTTGACGGGTGGTTGGCGGGTGGTCGATCAGGCGGTCGGCGAGTGGTCGAACCGGTGGTCGGCGGGGATTGATCAGGTGGCCGGTCACGGGGTGGCAGGGGTGGTCAGGGCCGTGATCAGTTGGTGGGCTCGGGTCTGTTCGTTCAGGAGGGACTCGACCAACGGGCCCGTCCCCGGGTCGGATGGAAAGTCCTCCATGGGGGCGGCTGTGGGCGTGGCCGTGGGAGGCGTCTTGGAGAGTGCGGGCCTCGTCAGGTAGTGGGTGAGGGGGTGGGGGTCGGGGAGGAGGGGGACGCGGCTGTCGGCCAGGGCTCCGTGGACCGAGGTGTGGTCGAGGCCGAGGCGGGTCAGGCGTTCGCCGCCCGTGTAGCGGAGGTCCGGGGTCGGGGCGTTCTCTCCCGCGAGATGCGGGTGGTGCAGTGCGACCTCGTGCGTGGCGAGGACCGCCAGGAGGACGTGTTCCGTGCCGATCGCGTCGGCGCAGAGGCGGTGTGCCTGCTCGTGCGTCTCCAGGCCCACCCACCGGGCGGGGCGCCAGCGCCAGGACCTCCACTCCGCCATCACGATCCAGCCACACCCCCTCCAAAAACCCGCGTACGTACGGGATGATTCACCCTTCAACTGCACCGCATGGGGGGACCATGAGCCACAACATCACGCCACCGCCCATGCCGGGTTTCGGGCCGCCGATGCCGCCGCAGCCGCCGAAGCCGCCGACCGGGAACCGGACGAACCTGATCATCATCGGCTGTGCCGTCGCCGTCGTCGCCAGTGTCATCGGCACGGGCATCGTGGTGACCAACGACGGCGACGGGTCGGCCTCGCCCGCGCCGACAGTCACCGTCACGAAGACGGTCGCGGCGGAGGACGCCGACACCACCGGCGACGACGGCGGCGAGGGGACCGAGGACACCTCCGAGGACGCGAGCGACACCGCGACCGACGACGACGGGGTCTTCGCCCTCGACGACGAGGTGATCTACGACAGTGACGTCGAGGTCGCGCTCTCCGGGTTCAAGCGCGGGGTGTCCAGTGAGTACGCGGTGCCCGAGAACACGCCGTACGTCAAGTTCAGCATCAAGATCACCAACGGGTCCGACGCCACGGTCGACGCCAACGAGATGACCGTGAACTGTGCCTACGGCGACCAGGGCAAGGAGGGCGAGGCGATCTACGACGACGGCCTCGACGGACTGCCCGACACCCGTATCCTCGCCGGACGCTCCCTCACCGTTCCGTGGGCCTGTGAACTGCCCAAGGACGAGACGTTCCTCCAGGTCGAGGTCTCCCCCGACTACGAATCCGAGGAAGCGATCTTCACCGGCGACGTGAAGAAGTGAGGGACGGGCACACTTGAGGACAGTGCGTACGGTGCGTGCAGCACGCGCGGTGCGTCGATAGGGCACCCCCGGGAAGGATCAGATGTTCATCATCTTCGGCACCAAGGGATACCTGTACCAGCTCGCGATACTGACGCTGGTGTGCGGACAGTGCGGGAACCCCGCCGCACACACGCTCAGGAAGCGGGTCACGAAGTTCACGCTGTTCTTCGTGCCGCTCATCCCGCTCTCGACGAAGTACCAGACGCAGTGCACCTTCTGCGGAGCCGAGCAGAAGGTCAGCGCCGAGCAGGCCGAGCGGCTCCAGGAGCAGAGCGCGGGCGCGCACGGCGGCCAGTCGCACGGCCAGCCGCAGCAGCAGCCGTACCAGTCGTGAGAACGGCCCCGGGTGCGACAACGGGCCGGGGGTGAGAACGGCCCCGGCCGGGAGAGCGGGCTGAGCAAGTCAGCTGTGGGAAAGCTGTGAGTTCTCTGATTCTCACTCTTCCCTCAGTACTCGCTCAGCGTCGCCCCAGAAGCGGCCTCGACAGTCGCTGCCATGAACGAAATGAACGCGGGAGGCGTCCGGCAGCGCTCGGTAGGGCATGCAGCGCGCGTCATGACGACCCACGCCCCGCCGCCCGCCACTCCTCCTTCCGCCGGAGCCGACGCGGTCGGCGCGGTCGGCGCGGTCGGCGCGGTCGGCGCGGTCGGCGCGGTCGGCGCGGTCGGCGCGGTCGGCGGCGGGCTCGCCGTCCGGGCCCGTCGGCTGTTCACCGGAGCGCCGGAGGACCCGCGCTGGGCGCGCCCGGCCCTGTGGGCGGTCCTCGTCCTGGCCACGGCGCTGTACGCCTGGAACCTGTCCTCCGTCACCGGCAACACCTTCTACAACGCGGCCGTCCTCAGCGGCACGCAGAGCTGGAAGGCGTTCTTCTTCGGCGCGTTGGACGCCGGCAGCTTCATCACCGTCGACAAGCCGCCGTTCGCGCTGTGGGTGATGGGCCTGTCGGCCCGGGTCCTCGGCTACGGCACCTGGCAGATGCTGCTGCCGATGGTCGCGGCCGGCGTCGGCTCGGTGGCGCTGCTGTACCGGATGGTCAAGCGGGACTTCGGGGCCGTCGCGGGCACCATCGCCGCGCTCGCGCTCGCCCTCACGCCGATCACGGTCGCCATCACCCGGGACACCAACCCCGACCCGGTCCTCGTCTTCCTGATGCTGCTGGGCGCGGCCGCGCTGATGAAGTCCGTGCGCACGGGCGCGCTCATGCCGCTGGTGTGGTCGGGCGTCGCGATCGGCTTCGCCTTCAACACGAAGATGATGCAGGCGTACGTCGTCCTGCCGGCCTTCTTCCTGGTCCACCTGTGGGCGGCGAACGCCTCGCTGGGCCGCCGTATCCGCAATCTCGCCGTCGGCACGGTCGCACTGGTCGTGTCGAGCGCCTGGTGGATGGTGGTCGTGGATCTGATCCCCGCCTCCTCCCGGCCGTACATCGGCGGCTCGACCGACAACACCGTCTGGGACCTGGTCATCGGCTACAACGGCTTCGGCCGGATCTTCGGCGCCAGTTCGTCGGCGGGCTCGCAGGGCAACGGGGCGAGCTTCGGCGGCGAGGCGAGCGTCTACCGGATGTTCAACGAGATCATGGGCGGCCAGATCTCCTGGCTGATCCCGTTCGCGGTGGTCGCGCTGGTGGGCGGTCTGGTGCTACGGGGCCGCGCCCCTCGTACGGACGCCAAGCGCGCGGCCCTGCTCCTGTGGGGCGGCTGGTTCGTCCTGCACTACCTGACCTTCGCGCTCGCCGAGGGCACGTTCCACCCGTACTACGTCACCGCCCTGGCGCCCGGCATCGCGGCGCTGGCCGGTGCGGGCGGGGTGATGCTGTACGGCGCCTTCAAGGAGGGGTCGGTCGCGATGGGGGTCCCCCCGCTCGAGCGAAGCCGAGAGTGCGGGAGGAGGTGGGTGCTGCCGTCGGCGGTCGCGGCGAGCGCGGTCTGGGCGGTCGTGCTGCTGCAGCGGGTCTCCGGTTCCGGGACGCTCTACACGGTCGCCGAGGTGGTGGCCGGGGTCGCCGGCGCGGTCGCGGTGATCGGGCTCCTCGTCGGACGGTTCACGCGCCGCCGCAGGCTGATCGGGCTGGCGTCGATCGCGGCGGTCGTCGCCCTGCTGGCCGGGCCCACCGCGTACTCGCTGTCGGCGGCCACCACGGCCTCCGGCAACGGCACCAATCCGACCGCCGGGCCCGACACCGGGGGCGGCATGGGCGGGGGCGGCGGCATGGGCGGCGGCCAGCGGCCGAGCGGGAACGCGCCGAGCGGCAGCACGTCGAGCGGGACCGGCTCCGGCTCCGGCTCCGGCTCCGGCAGCTCCGCCACCTCCGGCCGAGGCGGCATGGGCGGGGGCTCTCAGGTCTCGTCCGAGATGATCACGTACCTGAAGAAGAACCAGGACGGCGCGACCTGGCTGGTGGCGGTGGCCACCGACCAGACGGCCTCCTCGATCATCCTGGAGTCGGGCGAGCCGGTGATCTCCATGGGCGGCTGGTCCGGCAGCGACGAGGCGATGACCCTCGCCAAGCTCAAGGAACTGGTGAAGGCCGGCAAGCTCCACTACATCGTCGTCGGCGACAACGGCCGGGGCGGCGGCAGCGGCGCCGCCACCGAGATCGCCGAGTGGGTCGAGGAGAACGGCAGTGCCGTGAGCGACTACAGCGGGCTGTACCGCCTGGACGCGTCGGACTCGAGCTGATCACCGGCCTCTCCCTCACCTCCCCCCTCCCCCAGGGCGGGCCCCGGATGCCTTCCGGTGGCCCGCCCCCGCCGTCCCCGGCGCGGGATACTGGCCCCATGCGGTGGCGAGGCCGGGGCGGTGTCTCCGCCGGGCTGATGTCGGTTCCGGCGTCGGTCGTGGCGTCAGTGCCGGTGTTCGTGCCGGTGTTCGTGCTGGTGTTCGTGCTGGTGGCTCTGGCCGGCTGTGCTGCAGGGGAGCGCGAGGGTGCCGCCCCCACGGCGCCGCCGACCACGGGCCGGTCCTCGGCGACGAGCCACGATCCCCCTCGTACGGAGGCGTCCCCCACCCCGACGCCCGTGGACCCGGTCTCGATCCCGGCCCTGATCGCCCGCCCCCACACCGGCTCCGACCTGCGCCTGGGCGCCGTATTGGCCCGTACCGCCGCGTACACCAGCCACGCCGTCACGTACGAGTCCGACGGTCTGACCATCTCGGGGATCATGAACATCCCCGAGGGTGAGGGCCCCTTCCCGGCGCTGGTGCTGGCGCACGGGTACATCGACCCCGCCGTGTACACCACGGGGCGCGGGCTGGCCCGGGAGCAGGATCTGCTGGCCCGCGAGGGTTATGTCGTCCTGCACACCGACTACCGCAACCACGCCGGCTCCGACGACGACCCCGACAACGACGTGAACCTCCGCCTCGGCTACACGGAGGACGTCATCGGCGCGGCCCTGGCGCTGCGCGACTCCGGGCGCCCGGAGATCGACGGTGACCGGATCGGTCTGCTGGGGCGCTCGATGGGCGGAGGCGTCGTCTACAACACGCTGGTGGTGGCGCCGGGGCTGTTCGACGCGGCCGTGGTCTTCGCCCCGGTCAGCTCCCGCCCCGCCGAGAACATCGACCACTTCCAGCGCCCCGACGGCGACCCGGTCGTCGCGGAGATCGAGGCCGCGCACGGCACCCCCGCGTCCAACCCCGCCTTCTGGCGCGAGGTCTCGCCCCTCACCTACGTCGACCGCGTCACCGAGCCGCTCCTCATCCACCACGGCACGGCCGACACCACCTGCCCCCTCGCCTGGTCGGAGCGGACCGCGGCCGACTTCGAGGCGGCCGGCAAGGACGTACGCCTGATCAAGTACTCCGGCGAGGGCCACACCTTCGGCCCCCAGTGGCCCACGTCCATGCGCCGCACCCTGGCGTTCTTCGACGAACACCTCCGCTGACCACGGCGATGCCACGCATTCCGGGCTCGACGCGCTTATCCCGTAGCTGCGGCGCACAAGTGCGCAGGGATGCGACGTGGGTGTACGTGGATGACCGGCAGGAGACGTACGTGACAGTCGCCCCACCACCTCCGCCGGACGGGGACTTCTCCGCGTACGACACACGGCACATGGCGATCCTGATCATGCGGAACTGCGACGGCTGCGACCGGGGGTCCCGCTCCGCGGGACACAGCCGCTGCCGGGACTGCCGGTCCAGGGACCAACTCCCCGTGACCGGCTGAGCCGGTGGCCGGGTCTGCGGTCCACCCGCAGGTGGGAGGCTCGATGTGGCACGAGGCGAAAGCCGACGCCAGGAGCAGGTGGGGCATGGTCGACAGGTTCACGGGCGGGCTTCTGACACCTACGGAAACGACCTCCTGCCTTGAGATTCCGCAGTCGACTCTCGTGCGGAGTGAGCCGACCGCTCGTTTCGGGCTGTCGTCCACAGTCCCAGCGTCACCGTCGCCGAGGCGGCCGCCAGCAGGGTCATCGCCGTTGCCGGGGACGTCAGTTGAGCCAGCGTGCCTGCCAGGGTCGCGCTCAGGCCCTGCCAGGTGAGCATGCCTGCTGAGTGCAACCCCAGGGCGTGGCCCGTGAGTTCGGGTGGGGTCAGGGTGAGGAGGTGGCGCTGCTGGACCAGGCTCGCGCCGAAGCCGACCGAGGCGAGGGTGGCGCAGGACGCCGCTGCGGGGGTCGGCGGGTGGAGGGCGAACAGCAGGTACGGGGTCGCCAGGAGCAGGAGGAGCGGGGTGGCCAGGCGGTCGCGTACCCGGGGCGGGAGGAGGCGGCCGACCGTCACGTCACCGACCAGCATGCCGAGGGCCGCGCAGGCGAAGAGGAGGCCCGCGCGGTCGGGGGCGTACGCGACGAACAGCGACTCGCAGCCGACGACGAGGCCGTTGGGGATCCACAGGCCCAGGAAGAGGCGGCGGCGCGGGGCGGACGACCACAGGAAGGCGTTCGTGCGCCAGGTCTCGGCGACGGACGGGCGTCCGGTGGCTCGTGGGGCGCGGCGGCTCAGGCCGAGGGCGGTGCACAGGGCCGCCGCCGCGTACAGGGCCGCCGACACCAACAGGGTGACCGCCGGGGAGAGGAGGGCCACCAGGGCGCCGCCGGTCGCGTATCCGGCGATCTGCGTCAGGCCGTGCAGCATGTTGAACAGCGAGCGGCCGAGCGGATAGCCGTCGCCGGGGAGGATCTCGTTCAGCAGACCCCAGCGGACTCCCCCGCCGAGGGAGGCGGCCAGGCCCTGGGCCGCGATCACCGCGAAGACCGTCCACAGGGGCAGGGCGGGGAGGGACAGCACCGCCGTGCTCACCGCGAAGAGTACGGCCAGGCCCGTCAGCGTCGCCCGCGGTGGCAGGCGGTCCGCCGCCGAGAGCAGGGTCGTCGCGCCGATCACCTGGGCGAGGGACGGGCCGAACATGCTGAGGGCGGACAGGAGGGGCGAGCCGGTCGCCGCGTAGACGGAGGTGCCGAGGGCCAGGCCGCCGATCGTGGAGGCCGCGACCTGGAGGGCGGAGGAGACGAAGAGAGGGGTGAACTCCCTTGTGCGGAAGAGGGATCGATAGCCGCGCATGGAGAACGAGCCTGGGGTGCGGCGCCCCTCCCCCGTAATGTTTCGCCCACACGCGAAAGCTCGGCCGGAGTCGAGGGCGGGGGTCGGACACGGGCTCGCGCCGCATTCACGGAGGCGTTCCCATGGGGTGGTGGCAGGTCAACGCGGACACCCTCGCCGGCAGCCGGTTCGTCGTCTCGCCGCTCGCGGAGACGTTCGCGAGCCTGAAGATGCTGCACGCCGGGACGGGCACGCATCCCGGGGAGCAGGCTTGGCTGCGGGCCCATCTCCCGTCCTACCGGGCCGCGTTGGCCGAGGACCCGCTCACCGCCCTGCTGATCCGCGCCGGGCTCGGCCAGGAGTGGATCGCCGACTTCCTCACGCCCGCGCCGCGCGAGGGCGAGACGTTCGCCACCGAGATCGCCCGGGTCCGGGCCACCGACCCGGTCGCCGCCCGCGCCCACCTCACCCTCTCCCTGCGCGGCCCCCTGCCCGCCGCCCTGCACCGGGACGACCTGCCCGCCCGCGCGGCCGACCTCCTCACCCGCGTGTGGGAGGAGACCGTACGGCCGTACTGGGAGCGGCGGCGGCGCGTGCTGGAGGCCGATGTGCTCGCCAGGACCGCGCGGTTGGGGCAGGGCGGCTGGGCGGCCGTGCTGGACGCGATGCGACCGGGGATGCGGTGGCTCGGCGAGAACCGGCTCCAGGTCAATCTGCACGAGTACCCGCCGCGGGAGATCTCCGGGGCGCGGCTGGTCTTCGTGCCGGTCACGCCCCAGCGCACGGGGTGGGTGGCGTGGGAGGAGCGCGAGCGGTACGCGGTCGTGTACCCCTGCTCGGGCGTCCTCGCCGACCCCGGCGCCATCCCCGCCGATCCCGCCCTGCCCGCGGCCCCCTCCGTCGCGCCCGTCCCCGCCGTCCTCGGTCCTCTCCTCGGCGAGACCCGCGCCCGGGTCCTCGTCCTCCTCGACTCCCCCAAGAGCACCACTCAGCTCTGCGCCCTCACCGGTCAGGGCCTCGGCTCCGTCGGCCGCCATCTGAGGGTGCTGCTGGACGCCGGTCTCGTACGCCGCGGGCGGGCCGGCCGCTCGGTGCTGTACGCGCGGACGGCGGCGGGAGAGGTGCTGCTGCGGGCGGGCCGGGGGCGTGAACCCGACCGGAGGGGGCGTGCGCCAGCGGAGATAGCATCCGCTCATGACTACTGACAGCGCCACCCCCTCCGTCCTGGACGTGCAGATCGACGCCCTCAAGGGCGGCCCCGCGGACCTCGCCCAGTACGCCGGCCAGGCCGTCCTTGTCGTGAACGTGGCCTCCAAGTGCGGCCTCACCCCCCAGTACACGGGCCTCGAAGCGCTCCAGGCCCGCTACGCGGCGCGGGGCTTCACCGTGCTCGGTGTGCCGTGCAACCAGTTCCTCGGCCAGGAGCCCGGTTCGGCCGAGGAGATCGCGGAGTTCTGCTCGGCGACGTACGGCGTCACCTTCCCGATGACCGAGAAGGTCGAGGTCAACGGAGAGGGCAGGCACGCCCTGTACGAGCGGCTCGTGGACCACGCGGACGCCGAGGGCCACACCGGCGACATCCGCTGGAACTTCGAGAAGTTCCTGATCGGCCGCGACGGCTCGGTCGTCGGGCGCTTCTCGCCGCAGACCGAGCCCGAGTCGGCGGAGCTGGTCGCCGCCGTGGAGAAGGCCATCGGCTGACGCCCGCGAGGCCGCCGTTGACCTTGCCCCTGGGGCAAGGGGCACCGTCCCTCTCGCCGGGCGGAGGGCGCCCGGTGACGGAGGATGCCCCAGTGACCCCCACGGACATGGACGACCTGCTCACCATCGGTGCCTTCGCCTCCCGCGCACGGCTGTCGGCGAAGGCGCTGCGGCTGTACGACCGGCTGGGGCTGCTCCCTCCGGCGTACGTCGACGAGGTGAACGGCTACCGGTACTACCGGGCCGACCAGGTCGAGCGTGCCCGGCTGGTGGCCCTGCTGCGGCAGCTCGACATGCCGCTCGCGCGGATCGCCGAGGTCGTGGGCCTCGTCGAGCGGGACGGCACACGGGCCGCCGAGCGGCTGGCCGCGTACTGGGCCGGGGCCGAGGAGCGGTTCGCGTCCCAGCGGACCCTGGTCGCCTACCTCCGTGGACGGTTGTCGGGAACGGAGTCAGGCATGGAACAGACGTACGGGACTTTTACGGTCGAGACGGTCGACATCGCCCCTCAGGTGCTGCTGACCCAGTCACGGCACACCCTCGCGGACGAGCTGCCCGCGTGGATCGGGGCGTCGCTCGGGCGGCTGGAGGAGGGCGCCGCGGCCTGCGGAGGGGCCACCGGGGCGCCGTTCGTCGTGTACCACTCCGAGGTGTCGATGGAGAGCGACGGGCCCGCGGAGTCGTGTGTGCCGGTGGCCGACGAGGGTGCCGCGCGGGCCTGGGCCGCCGAACACGGGCGGGCCTGGGAGACCACGGTGCGCGTGGAGCCGGCGGCACGGCTCGCGTACACCCGGATCAGCAAGGCCCAGGTGGCCCATCCGCAGATCCTCGCGGCGTTCGAGGCGGTCGAGCGGTGGATCGCCGCGCGGGGACTGCGGGTCACCGGCCCGTGCCGCGAGATCTACTTCGCGGACTGGGACGCGGCGGGCCCCGAGGACCCGGTGTGCGACGTGGCGTTCCCGGTCGCATCCTGAGCCGTGTAGTACCCAAGCCGTGCAGTAGCCGAGCCGAGTAGTACCCAAGCCGAGTAGTAAGCCGAGCCCAGTAAAGCCGAGTAGTGCCCGAGCCGTGTGGTGCCGGTACGGCCTAGGGGTTTCCCTACGGCCGTACCGGATCGAGCAGGTCCTGTCGGCCAACTGTCAGCGGGTGATTAGCGTCTACACCAACAAACGGACGACACCCGCCCGCACGAGTCGAACGGAACGGAAGAGCCGCAGTGGCCTTTGCCGAGCTGACCCCACGACGACCCGTCTCGCGTGCCGACGGGCCGTCGCCGTCGCGCGAGCCGTGGCGGGAACGCCACCGGGTGCCCCTCACGGCCGCTCTGTGCGCCCTGCCGCTGTACTTCGTGTGGTGGGCGGTCTTCGCGACCGGCGGCGGCGATCTGGCGGCCCAGGTGGCGTGGGCGGAGTTCGCGAAGACGTACCCGGACTCCGCGGTCAACCTGTTCTGGTACGGGGGGCTGCACGCGGCGAACTACAGCGTGCTCTCGCCGTATCTGATGGCGGCGCTCGGCGTCGTCCTGGTCACGCTGCTCTCGGGGCTCTCCGCGTCCTGGCTGGTCGGCGAGGTCGTCACCCGAACAGGCGTACGCGCACCGGTTCCTGTCGCGCTGGCGGCGACGTTCTCGCTGTGGTGCCAGGTGGTGTCGGGCCGCTCCACGTTCGTGCTGGGCACGGCCTTCGCGATGGGCGCCCTGCTGGCGGTGGTGAGCGGGCGTACCGGGCGGCACATCGCGGTGGCGGCGGTGTGCGCGACGCTGTCCACGTTGGGGAGCCCCGTCTCCGGGCTCTTCCTCCTCGTGGTCGGCGCCGCGTATCTGCTGTGCCGTGAGTGGGGCCGGGCGGCGGCGCTGCTCGTGCCGCCGGTGACCGTCGTCGCCGTGACCACGCTGCTGTTCCCCTTCGAGGGCGAGCAGCCCATGGCCTTCAGCCGGATATGGCCGCCGGTCGTGCTGTGCGCGGCGGTGGTGCTGGTCGCGCCGAGCGCCTGGCGGGTGCTCCGCCTGAGCGCCGCGATCTACGCGCTCGGCGTGGTCCTCTGCTACCTGATTCCCACCCCCATCGGCACCAACGTCGAACGCCTCCTGGAACTGGCGGGCCCGGCGACAGCCCTGGCGATCTGTCTGTACCGGGGCGAGTCGCGCACGGCCGACGCCCGCCTCCCCCTGTCCTGGTTCACGCCCCGGCGGCGGACGGTGGCCGGCGCGGTGGCCCTGGTGCTCTCCGTGACCTGGCTGACCGGCAAGACGACCGCCGACATCGTCACCAACACCAAGGTGCCCGAGTGGGCCGTGAAGACCGACGGTGTGGTGAAGGAGCTGAAGCGGCTGGGCGCCTGGAAGACCCGCGTCGAGGTGGTGCCGGCCCGCGACCACCGTGAGGCCGCCATCCTCGCGCCGTACATCAACATGGCGCGCGGCTGGAACCGGCAGGCCGACGTCGAGCGCGGCCGCCTCTTCTACGAGGGTCACGGCGGGACCGAGGTGCCCGAGGGGGCGTTCACGCCGGCCGCGTACAAGGCGTGGCTGTCGCAGTGGGCCGTCGGCTTCGTCGTCCTCGTCAACGGCGAGCCGGACGGGCCCGCCGAGCTCGAACACGCGCTGGTGAGCAGCGGGCCGGACTATCTGGAGCCGGTCTGGCAGGACGCCAACTGGAAGATCTACCGGGTGAAGAACGCGACACCGCTGGTCGACAGGCCGGCCACCGTCGTCAGCGCCGACGGGGCCAACCTCGTGGTCCACATGCCGCGGGCGGGCGAGGTCACCGTCCGCGTCGCCTACTCCCCCTGGCTCTGGGCCGACAACGGCTGCCTCACCGCGGACCGCGAGTCCAACGGCGACCTCACCGAGTTCACCCGCCTCACGGTCCACCAGCCGGGCGACGTACGCATCAGCTCCCAGTACGGCGGGCCGTCGCGGACCACCGCCCTGGAGTGCGAGGAGGAAGAGGACGAGAAGGCGGTACCGGGGGACGGCGAGGAGTAGGGCGGAAGAAGGCGCGGAGGAAGGCTCGGAGCAAGGCGCAGGCAAGGCGCGGAAGAAGGCTCGGAGCAAGGCGCGGAAGAAGGCTCGGAGCAAGGCGCGGAAGAAGGCTCGGAAGAAGGTCCCACGCGCACGAAAGCGCCCCTTCCGTCGGCATGCGCCGTATGACGGAAGGGGCGCCCCGGGTTCGGCCGGTCAGCTCACGCGGGTCAGCTTCGTGAGGAAGCCGGGCTCGGTGAGGGGCTTCTGGAGGGCGACGGGGACCTCGACGCCCTCACCGGCGCCGTCGCCGACGATCAGTGTGCCGACCTCGGTGCCCGACTCCGCCTCGTGCGGGATGGCCGCGCTCGCGTCGAGTTCGAGCTTGACGGTCTTGCCCGCCCAGCCGACCGCCGAGACGTTCTTCGTGGCCACGACCGGGGTCTGGCCGCCGAGCCCGTCGTCGACGTACCCGACGACGTCGCCCTTCTTCAGGATCGTGTCGGAGGTCACCGCGTCCTGGGCGGCCAGCATGGCCGTCTTGCTGACCGCGTTGACGGTGTCGATGATCGGCGGGGTGTGCTGGCCGAGGATCGCGCCGACGACGATCGCCGTCTCACCGCCGACGTCCTTCGTGGCCGCGAAGAGCAGGTTGCCGCCGGCGGCCGTGGTGGAGCCGGTCTTGATGCCGATGGCGTTGTCGTAGGGGACGAGGCGGTTGTAGTTGCTCCAGGGCTGGCCCGAGGGGTCCTTCCAGGAGGGCAGCCTGGTGATGTCGGTGAGGGCCTTCATCTTCACCAGCTCGTTGCCGAGCTTGACCTGGTCCTCGGCGGTGGAGACGGTCGTCTCCTTCAGCCCGGACGGGTCGGTGTACGTCGTGTTCTTCATGCCGAGGTCCTTGGCGGCGGCGTTCATCTTCTTGACGAACTCCTCCTCGGAACCCTTGCTGTCCCAGCGGGCGAGCAGCCGGGCGATGTTGTTCGCGGACGGAATCATGATGGCCGCGATCGCGTCGTACTGGGAGAGCTCGTCGCCCTCCTTGACGGTGTTGAGCGTGGACTCGCCGTCCTTGTCGTAACCGCCCTCGGTCTCCGCCTTCGCGTCGACGGGGATCGTCGCCCCCTTCGAACCGGCCTTCATCGGGTGTTCCTTGAGGATGACGTACGCGGTCATCGCCTTGGCGACGGAGCCGATGGCCACAGGCTTCTGCTCACCGAAGCTGTCCATCGTGCCGATGCCGTTGACGTCCATCCAGCCCTGGCCCTCGTCGGGCCACGGCAGGGTGACCTTGTCGCCCTCGAAGGCGTACGACGCGTCGGCGGTGAGGGTCAGCGTGGGGGTGGGGAGCGGACGTACAGCCTGTGCGACCGCAAACACGATCACCAGCAGGATCACCAGCGGGGTCCAGATCTTGACCTTGCGGATGATCGTCCGCACCGGCGTCTGGCGCGGCGGGGGCGTGTTCGTCAGCTCCGCCAGCAGGTCCAGCGGCGGCTTCGGAGGCAACGGCTGCTGCGTCGTCCGCTCCGGGCCCACCTGCGGGATGGTCCGCGTGGCCTCCGCCGGGGCCGGGGGCGCCCCCGCGGGGGGCCTGGGCGTCGTGGACTCGTCCAGCGACTTCAGGGCGACGAACTTGCTGGTGCGCTCGGCGGGGGTGGGGGGCGCGGGCTCGTCCACGCCTACGCCGGCCTGGGCACCCTTGTCACCGTGGGCACCCTTGCCGTCGTCTGCGCCCTTGTCGCCGTCAGCGCCGGTGGAGACGTCGGAGCGGTCGGGGCGGGCGTCGGTCCTGGCGGGCTCGGCGTCCCGGGGGGCGGCGTCGGTCCTGGCGGGCTCGGCGTCCTTGGGGGCGGCGTCGCCCAGCTTGAGCATGGTGGTGGGCTGGTCCACCGCCGGCACCCTGGGGGCCCGGAAGATCGCGGTCGGCTGGTCCACAGCCCGCCGCGCCTCGGCTCCGCCATCGCCCACCGCGCCCCCACCCGCACCACCCGTGCGACTTTCGTCGTCACCCGCGGGTGGCCCTTGCGGGGCTTCCCCACCGTCGGCGGCCACCGGTTCGTCGTCGGCGGATTCACGTGCGCCATGGCGGGCTTCGGGTGCGTCGTCGACAGCCACCGGTTCGTCGTCGGCGGGATCCGGTTCGCCGTCGGCGAGTTCGGGTGCGTCATCGGGGGCGCCGGGTACGTCGTCGGCCGCTTCCGGTTCGCCATCGGCTACCGGTTCGTCGTCGGCGAGCTCGCGCGCGTCGTCAGCGGCCTCCCCCGCGCCGTCACCGGGCACGCGTGCGTCTCCGGCACCGTGGGCACCGTCGCCAGCGGCCCCTCCCGCCCCGTCAACGGCCTCCCGTCCATCGGGGGCGGCACCGGCCTCCGGGCCTGCCTCCTCCCCCGCAGCGGCCGCCCGAGCGGCATCGGCGGCCTTCGCGCCGTCCTCGGCCTCGGCCTCGTCTCCGTCGGCGGTGGCCGCGGCGTCGGGATCGGACGCGGGCGCGGCGGCACCCCGCTCGCGCGGGTGAGCGTCACCGTCCTCGACCTCGTCGTCCTCGGCCTCGGCCTCAACCCGGCCCTCGTCCCCGGCCGCCGGTTCCGTGTCGGTGTCCTCGGAGGCGGCCGTGGTCGGTTCCGGCCCGTCGGCTTCCGTCCGCGTGGTGCCGGCGTCCGACTGAGCCCCGTTCGAGTCCTCGGCACCCGCCCCCTCGGCACCCGCCTGA
The DNA here is from genome assembly GCF_031845845.1 of Streptomyces gottesmaniae. NCBI lineage: Bacteria > Bacillati > Actinomycetota > Actinomycetes > Kitasatosporales > Streptomycetaceae > Streptomyces > Streptomyces gottesmaniae. Next base: position 101,672 of record NZ_JAVRFJ010000026.1, on the reverse strand, counting down.
GCCGCGTCCGATCCGGCCTCGTCCCGGTCCTCGGCATCCCTCGCGTCGGACCGGTCGGACTCCGGCTCGTCCCGCCGCGTCCCGGCGGTCCTGGATCCGGCGGTCTTCGCCGCCCCTGACCCCGTCGCGGGCGCATCCGTGACCGCGTCCGCGTCCGCGTCCGCGTCCGGTGTCGCGTCGTCCAGCTTCAGGCCCTCCGCCTCCGCCGCCTCAAGGAGCGCTCGGCGGGAGAAGACCGCTGTCGCCTGGTCGGTCCTCGGCGTGGAGGGCCGGGACATCGCGAGGCGTGGGTCCGGGGCGGGGGTGGGGGAGCCGGAGGACTGGCCCGGGACCGAGCCTCCGGGGTCCGGAACCGCTGGCTCGTTCCCCGGCGTCGACTCCGTCGACGACTCGTACCGCTTCGACCTGTCGGGGGACGTGCCCGCCACCGATGCCTCCTCCCGCGCGCCGCCCGTCCTAGGAGCGCGCGCCCAACCGAACCGTGAACCGTGAACCCGTAGATCCGCGAATCCGTGAAAACCCGCCGCCCGGACACTAGTCACCGGCGCACCACCGCGCCGCGCCGCTGTCCGAACCATGTACCAGTGTCCTGTGTGCGGGCTTAACCCCTCCGGTAGACGAGAACGACATACCTACCGGTTCCACAACATTCCGGTCACGCACCCTCGACAGACCAATGTGAGAGGGGTCACCCTGTCATTCATCCACGCGGGGAGGCATGGATGGGCATGAGCCGCAGAACACTTCCGGAGGAGCTTCTGCTACTGGCGCTGGACCCGGCCACGGGTACCACCGCACAGCCGCAGTCGCTCGACCTTGGTCTGGCTGGAGCGCAGCTAGTGGAGCTGGCGCTGGCCGGACGGATAGCCCCAGACGGGGATCGTATCGCCGTGGTGTCCCCACGGCCGACTGGAGATCCGACTTTGGACTGCGCGTTGGAGTTGCTGCGAAGGCGTGGCGCTCCGGTACGTGCGATCCACTGGATCGGCGGGCCGCGTCTCGGGCTCCGCCAGACCTACCTCTCACATCTGGAGCGGTGCGGCATGGTGCATGCCGTGGCGGGCCAGATGTGCGGAGTGCTGCCGACGACTCGCTACCAGGCGAGTCAGACCGAGATCAGCCGGGAGATACGTGCCCGACTGGACTCCGCGATCCGCACCGGCGTCCCGCCGGACCCGCGGACCGCGGCGCTCGCCGCCCTGGCGCACGCGGTCGGCCTCGGCAAGCACCTGTATCCGGGGAACGAGGGACGCTCGTCCCGCTCCCGGCTGCGGGACCTGATCCGGCACGACCCCATGGGTGGCCTGGTGGCCCATGCCGTCATGGACGTGCAGAACGGCGTGGCCGCACAGCCGCGTCGCAGCCCGGCACCGACCGGCCGTCAGGCCGCCCCCGGCGCCAGGCCGCCCGCACCGGAGCCCGCGCGCGGCGTTCCGATGCAGCCACGCCGTGGCTCGATGGCCCGTGTGGTGGCGCACTGAGGACCACCCGAACCACCGGCACGACCCGAACCACCTGCACCACATGAACTACCTGCACCACCTGAGCTACTTGAAGCACCTGAAGCACGCGCTGAGGCACCGAGGTGCGTGTGGGAGTCGGACCCCAGAGCCGCGGGTCCCGGTCCCACCGCACCACGTGCTCCGCGCAGCACGCACCGCTTCGCAACGCACCACCCGCACATCGCACAGCCCGCACCACTTGCACAGCCCGCACCACTTGCATGGCAGGCACCGGACCGCTCGTAGGGACCCCAGAACCCGTCCGGGAGCCGCCGGTTCGCGCCCTGCTCGCGCCCTTCTTGCTCCGGTCTCGCTCCGGTCTCGCTCCCGTCTCGCGCCCCGCTCGCGGGTGTCGCGCGAACATCCGGTGGAGATCCCTCCCCGTCGGAAAAACACCGGCGCAAACGGCGCGTGCGCAGCGCATATCCGCTGTTTTCCAGCGGTACTCAGCACCTTGGTGGCAATCTGCTCAGCAACAGATACACAAAGTAGAGGCCCGCAGCCGGAGGTGCACGTCCCGTGGCGTCCAATGTCAATCCCACCGTCAGGCGACGCCGGTTGGGCCAGGAGCTGCGTCGGCTCCGCGAGCTCAAGGGCATGACCGCCGAAGAGGTCGCCGAGCGACTGCTGGTCTCCCAGTCGAAGATCAGCCGCCTGGAGAACGGCCGCCGCTCCATCAGCCAGCGCGACGTCCGCGACCTCTGCGGCGTCTACGAGGTCGAGGACCAGAGAGTCGTCGACTCCCTGATGCAGATGGCCAAGGACTCCCGTCAGCAGGGCTGGTGGCACGCGTTCGGGGACGTACCGTACAGCGTCTACATCGGTCTGGAGACCGACGCGGAGTCGCTGCGGGTCTACGATCCCCAGGTCGTCCCGGGGCTGCTGCAGAGCCGCCCGTACGCCGAGGCCATCATCAGAGGCGCGCTGCCCGAGACGTCGACGACCGAGATCGACAAGCGCGTGGAAGTGCGCATACGGCGCCAGGACCGTGTCACCACCGACACCAACCCGCTGCGGCTGTGGACGGTGCTGGACGAGGCGGCCCTGCGCCGTGTGGTGGGGTCCCGGTCGGTGATGCGCGAACAGCTGGAGCACCTCATCGAGTTGTCCCAGGTCCCCCATGTGACGGTCCAGGTGCTGCCGTTCGAGGTCGGAGCCCATCCGGGCATCAACGGCCAGTACGCCATCCTGGAGTTCGTCGACGCGGCCGATTCGAGCGTGGTGTACATCGAAGGGGTGACCAGCGACCTCTACCTGGAGAAGCCGCACGACGTGCAGAAGTACACCGTCATGTACGAGCATCTCCGGGCCCAGGCGCTGAACGTGGAGCAGTCACGGCAGTTCATCGAGAACGTCGCGAAGGAATACGCGCGCTGACCTCCCGGCCGGCGCCTCGCTTCTCGACCCTCAGAGCGATTCCAGACGCCCTGGAAAACTCCTGAACGAGGAAGCGCCGGAAGATACACCCTCCACATGGCCCAATGGAAGACCATATTGGAATATGCCACCCGCACGAGTGAATAGTCGCTTCGTCTGCCGATGCTGACGAGTAGCGTCGATCACGCCAGGAGGTCACCAGTCTTGGCGCAAACCGAACCGCGGGCTCCGGAGGGATCCCGCGGCGCGGCGACAGCAACTCAGCGACGAACCAGCACCGGAGCAGAAATGGCAATTCAGCAAGGCGCCACGGACAGGTGGGTCAAGTCCTCCTACTCCCAGGGGAACGGCGCGTGCGTCGAGATCAAGTCCCCCGTCCTGTCCACCATGGCGGTCCGGGACTCCAAGGTCACCGACGGCCCCACCCTGGCGTTCCCCGCCGACGCGTGGAACACCTTCGTCTCCTCGGTCAAGGCCTGAGACACGGTTCCGGCCCTCGATCGAGCGCCTGAACGACAACTCCACAAGCACCACCGACAGAGCCCTCTCGACCGGCCCGCCGTCCTGGCCGAGGGGGCTCGGCCTTGCCCGGACGCCCCTGGGCCCGGCCAGAGGGTCTAGCGCAGCCGGTCCACGTACCTGTCCGTCCCCGGCACCGTGGGGACGAACGGTGCCAGCAACTCCAGCCTTCCCAGCCCGCCTTCGGCGACCGCCTCCCCCAGTCCGCCGAAGGACGCCTCCCAGCAGTCGCGTGGGTCGGCCTCCAGGAACCAGAGGAGGGTGAGGCGGGTGTCGACGCCCTCGACCTGCTTGACGTACGACATCCGGTCGAGGGGCAGCGGAGTGGGCCGGAAGACCGTGACCATCGCGGCCGGTGAACCGGCGAGCCGCTTCGGGAGATGGCGGGACCGCAGCCACTCCAGCAACTCCGCCCGCTGCTCGGGCCCCTCGGCGTCGACGACCTGGAGCACGAGGCCCGCGTACGGGTGGTCGAGGGCGTGGACGTCGCGCGGCCCGGCGGCGCCGTCGCGGTAGACGGTCACCTCGTGGTCCTGGAACGCGGTGAAGACGTGCGTACGGTCCTGGTAGACGCGCGCGTCGCGATTCAGCCGTTTGTTGATGGCGACGGTCCAGCGCATGTGGTCGTCGTAGCGGCCGTCGGTGATCCAGTACGTGGAGAGGTAGCAGCCGGCGGTGACCGGCTGGGCGATCGCCGACTTCTCGGGGGAGCGGAGGAGTTGGAGGTCGCGGGTGGCGACCCAGCGGCGTCCGGCGAACATCCAGGGCATGGCCATCGCGCCCGCGTAGTAGTGGTCGTCCTCGTACCAGCGGTTGTACGCGTACTCGTGGCCCGGGTGCGGCTCGACCATCGTGATCAGGGCGTGGCCGGGGCGGACGCCGTAGGGGCCGACGGCGGCCAGTTCGGCGTACGTGGCGCTGCGGGTGTCCTCGCCCCCGCGCTCGCGCCCGCTCAGCTGCTTCCCCTCGCCCATGCGCTTCCCCTCGCTCATGTGCTTTCCCTTCCGTCCACCTGCGGTCGCCCATACTCTGACGCTCCGTCAGATAATGCGCCAGAGCCGGGAGGTCTGCGATGTCACTGCTCGCGGGAAGGACCGTTGTCGTCTCGGGAGTCGGGCCCGGCCTCGGCCAGCGGGTCGCGGCGGCGGTCGTACGGGACGGCGGGAACGCCGTCCTGGGGGCGCGCACGGAGGCGAATCTCGCCAAGGCCGCGGCGGACGTGGATCCGGACGGCGCGCACACGGCGTACCGGGCCACCGACATCACCGACGAGGCGCAGTGCACCGCGCTCGCGGCGCTGGCGCGGGAGCGGTTCGGCGGAGTGCACGCGGTGGTGCACGTGGCCGCCTGGGACAGCTATTTCGGGGGGCTGGAGGACGCCGACTTCGCCACCTGGCAGGCGGTCCTCGACGTGAACCTGCTGGGCACCCTGCGGATGACCCGGGCCTGCCTGCCCGGCCTGAAGGCGGCCGGCGGGGGCTCGGTCGTCATCATCGGCACGCAGTCGGCGGTGGCCGCGCCCTCGCAGGTGCGGCAGGCGGCGTACGCGGCGTCCAAGGGCGCGCTGACCAGCGCGATGTACTCGCTGGCCCGGGAGCTGGGACCGCACCGGATCCGGGTCAACACCGTGCTGCCGGGCTGGATGTGGGGGCCGCCCGTCGAGGCGTACGTACGGTTCACGGCGCACGGCGAGGGGGTGCCCGAGGCGGAGGTGCTGGGCCGGCTGACCGAGCGGATGGCGCTGCCTGAGCTGGCCACGGACGGGGACGTGGCGGACGCGGCGGTCTTCCTGGCGTCCGACCGCGCACGGGCGATCACCGGCCAGTCGCTGCTCGTCAACGCCGGGGAACTGATGCGCTGACCGCGGCGTCGGCCGAGGTGCCGGCCCGGCTTCGGCCTCCGTTCCGCCGGGCGACGGGAGTGATCCTTTTCGGCCATTCGTAGTTCATATACATAAACTCAAGTCATTGCTCGGAACTTTTTTACCCCCTCTTGACCTTCCCCTTCCTTGCCGTGGGCATGCCACCGAACCCAGAGTTCACATGCCTGACCCAAGTCTGAACCTGGCGGCGGACCCTGGAAGGGGGCCCATGAATAGTCTCGACTGGGCCGTGCTCATCGGCTACTTCGGAGTGATGGTCGCGATCGGCGTCTGGTCGCACAAGCGCGTGGACAACGTCAGCGACTTCTTCACCGCCGGCGGCAAGATGCCCTGGTGGCTCTCCGGTATCTCGCACCACATGTCGGGCTACAGCGCGGTGATGTTCACCGGCTACGCCAGCATCGCCTACACCTACGGCGTCACGTCCTTCGTGACCTGGTCGTTCCCGATCGCCCTCGGTATCGCCATCGGCTCCAAGCTGTTCGCGCCGCGTATCAACCGGCTGCGCTCACGGCTGCATGTCGCCTCCCCGCTGGAGTACCTGAAGAACCGTTACAACCTGGGCACCCAGCAGGCGTTGGCCTGGTCCGGCATGCTGCTGAAGATCGTGGACGTCGGTGCCAAGTGGGCCGCGATCGCGACCCTGCTGTCGGTCTTCACCGGCGTGTCCCTGAACCAGGGCATCCTGATCACCGGCACGATCACGGCCGTGTACTGCACGATCGGCGGTCTCTGGGCCGACGCGCTCACCGAGTTGGGCCAGTTCGTCATCCAGCTCCTGGCCGGTGTCGCGATGTTCATCGCCGTGGTCGCCAAACTCGGCGACTACGGCGGCTTCTTCGGCGTGTGGGACCACCCGAAGCTGGACGGCCACGCCGAGCCGCTGGTGGGCCCCTACGGCACGGTCTTCCTCCTCGCCTTCCTGTTCATCAAGCTCTTCGAGTACAACGGCGGCATGCTCAACCAGGCCCAGCGCTACATGGCCACGGCGACCCCGCACGAGGCCGAGCGCTCCGCCCGGCTGTCGGCCGCCCTGTGGCTGGTCTGGCCGCTGGTGCTGTTCTTCCCGATGTGGATGTCGCCGCTGCTGGTGACGTCGGAGAAGGGCGACGGCTCCGACTCGTACGCGCTGATGACCGAACAACTGCTGCCGCACGGGCTGTTGGGCCTCGTCATCGTCGGCTTCTTCTCCCACACGATGGCCATGTGCTCGTCCGACGCGAACGCCATCGCGGCCGTCTTCACCCGGGACTGCGCGCCGGTGATCTGGCGCCGGGCACGAAGCTGGAGCGAGGGGCAGGGGCTGCGGGTCGCCCGGATCACGACGGTCGTCTTCCTCGGTCTGTCCATGGCGGCGGCGACCCAGGTCAACTCACCCGCCTTCAAGGACATCATCACCGTCGTCATCAAGTGGGTGGCGGGTCTGATGGGGCCGATGGCCATCCCGATGATGCTGGGCCTGCTGCGGCCGTTCCGGCGCTCCGGTCCGACGGCGGCGCTCACCAGCTGGGCGTGCGGGCTGTTCGCCTTCTGGCTGGTGAACTACCCGATCCACTGGAGCCTCGACGGCGGCGTACCCCTGCAGTTCCAGGTGTCCATCCCGCTGGCCGTCTCGCTGGTCCTGTACATCGTCATCGGCTTCATCAAGCCCGAGGACACTCCCGAGCGGCTCGCGATCATCGAGACGATCAACTCGGACGGCGACGGGGACGGCAGGGGCGCGGCCGGGGCCGTGGCCCCGGTGCCGGCCCAGGGCAAGGACGCGTCCAGTCCCAGCGGGGTCTGAGGGCGCGGAAGCCGGCACGGAGGGTGCCGTGAGGGTCGTTCCCGGGTGACCGGGGCGGCCCTCACGTGGTTCGGCCGATGTGGGCGGCGATCGCGCGGGCACAGGTCAGGGACTCGGTGTGGGTGGTGTCGACCTCCAGGTCGTAGCGGACGCCCCGGTGGACGAGGTCCGCCTGGGCCACGGCCATGCCCCGGACCCGGTCGCCGCGGGCGATCTCGCGGGCGGCGGCCGCGGTGGGGTCGCAGCGGACGCCTACCCAGAGGACGCCCAGGGGGCCGTCGTGGTCGGATCGGCGGTCGTGGCTGCCCTGGTCGTCGTGGCTGCCCTGGTCGTCCTGGCCGTCGTGGTCGTCCTGGTCGTCGAGGAGCTTCTGCCAGCGCTGCTGGGAGGCGGCTCCGCCGAGGAAGACGTCGTCGATGATGATGCGGGCGCCCGCGCGGGCCATGGCCACGATGCCCCGGGCCCAGGCCTGTTCCAGGGCGCGGAAGTCCGCTCCGACGGCGACCGCACCGTCGGCGGAGATGTCGAGGCCGCCCTCCGTCGTCTGCATTCTCGCGGGCATGGCGTCGATGAGGGAGTCGACCCCGAACGCGAGCCACTGGTCGGGCAGTTCGGCCTGCAGACACCGGACGATGCCGGACTTGCCCGAGCTGGAGCCGCCGTTGAGGATGATCATCTGGGTGGTCATCGGGTCACGGTAGGGCGCCTCGGCCACGGCACGAAACCTATTTCGACGGCGGTGGGAGCGGGCTTGCCGGGCGGGGCGGCGTGCGGACCATGAACACGTCCACCGGGTCCTCGGTCTCCACGTGGAAGCCGTGGCGTTCGTAGAGGCTTCTGGCGGGGCTGCCCTGGAGGACGTTCAGGCGGACCGGTATGCCGTCGTGGTCGCAGCGGGCGAGGAGGGTGCGGAGGACGGCTGTGCCGATGCCGGTGCCCTGGAGGTGGGGGGCGAGGTAGAAGTGCTCCAGCCAGTGCGCGTCGGCGGCCGGGCGGAGGGCCACGCAGCCGGCGAACGTGTCGGCGACCTCGATGATCCAGGTGTGGGCCGGGTCGAACGCGTCGCGGAAGCGCCGGCGGACGCGGTCGGGGTCGTAGCGGCCGAGGCGTTCGAGGTCGGGCCGCATGACCACGGCGCGCAGCTCGGCGACGGGCTCGACGTCCGTCGCCGACGCCGGACGTATGTTCCAGTCAGCCATGATCACCACGCTACCCGGCCGTCGTGTTGCCGCTGCGCGGGTTTGCGCTGGGCGCTGCCGGGATCCGTGGGTATTCGGGTGCGCGTGCGTTGTGGCTGGGCGCGCAGTTCCCCGCGCCCCTTTGGGGGTGGGCCCGGGGTGTGAGGGGTGCAGGCACGGGGGCGCGTGCGGCGTCTGCCGGGAACCGTGGGTATTCGGGTGCGCGTGCGTCGTGGCTGGGCGCGCAGTTCCCCGCGCCCCTTTGGGGTGGGCCGGGGGGCTGGGTCAGGCTCGGGGGTAGCGGGTCAGCCAGCCTGGGACGGCTCCGGCGGGGGCGTGGAGGGCCGGGCCCTGGGTCATCTCCAGGGCGAAGTCGTCGGCTAGGACGAGGATGGTGGGGCGGCCCTCCAGTTCGGCGAGCCAGGCTGGTGGCAGGGCCGTCTCGCCGTGGAGGGCGCCGAGGAGGCCGCCCGTCAGGGCGCCGGCCGCGCCCGAAGGGCCCCCGTGGTTGACGGCGAGGCACAGACCCTGGCGTATGTCCTCGCCGACCAGGGCGCAGTACACGGCGACGGCCAGTACCCCGGCGGCCGCGCCGTCGCCGGACAGGTGCTCGACCACGGCGGGGGACGGCGCGCCCTGGCGGACGGCGGTGACGGCCTGCTGGAGGGCCTCGGCGACGGGCTGGTGGCCGGGGCGGGCGGCCAGCAGCACCAGGGTCTTCTGGACGGCGGCGTCGAGGCTCTCGCCGCGTGCGAGGGCGTGCACGAGGACGGCGTACGAGCCGGCGGACAGGTACGCGACGGGGTGGCCGTGGGTCTGGGCCGCGCACTCGACGGCCAGCTGGAAGACCAACTGGGGCTCCCAGCCCACGAGAAGGCCGAAGGGCGCGGAGCGGGCGGCGGCCTCGGCACCGGACGCGCCGGGGTTCTTGGGGGCGTCCAGGGTGCCCATGGTCCCGTCGCCCAGGCCGAGGAGGCAGATCAGGGAGGGGTCGCGGCGCGCGTAGAGCCACTCCTCGCGCGCGAGCCAGCCGTCGTCCTTGCGGCGTTCGTCGGGCCCCCAGTCCCGCTGGGTCGCCGACCAGCGCAGATACGCCCGGTGCAGATCGGTCGGCGGGTGCCAGACGCCCGTGTCCCGGCGCACCTGGGCGCGGATCAGGCCGTCGACGGTGAACAGAGTGAGCTGCGTGAGGTCGGTGATCGCGCCGCGTCTGCCGTAGGCGGAGGCCAGATCGGTCAGCCACTCCGGGCCGTACGCCTCGCCGATCTGCGCCAGGGTGAGCTGGTCGACCGGGGCGCCCAGCGCGTCGCCCATGGCCGCGCCCAGCAGCGTTCCGCGCACCCGGCTGCGGAAATCCTGCTGCTCGACACGCCCCCAGACGGCACCGGCTGTCGCACCCACCCCGGCCTCCTCACGGCCCCTGCCCGATCCGTACGTCAGTACGTCAGTACATCCGTACGCCCGTACGGCTCGACAGTCCAGCACTGTAATAGAACGGGAACGGTCCCTTCAGGGCTCCGGACGAGCCTCAAACGTCTCGTGCGCCACAGCCCTCGATCTTCTCCCGTCGTCAAACGGGCGGAAGCGCACAGCCGCCGTAACCGGGGCCAATTCCCGGAGAACCGGAGAATCCGTGCTGCTGAACAGCAGCCTTCGCGGCGGTTTCGGGGCCGCCCTCACGGCCCCGCACCTCACCGCGCCGGCCGACCCTGTGTCGTACGGGCCGCCGTCACCGCTTGCGCGGCCCGGGTGTGTACGTCCGCGATCGACGCGTCGCCCGGGCGCAGCTCCCGGGCCCTCTCCGCGTCGGCCAACGCCTTGTCCGCGTCGCCGAGTTCGAGGTGGAGGGCCGCGCGGTGGCGGAGGGCCCACGGGTAGTCGGGGAGGAGGGCCAGGGCGGTGTCGAGGTCGGTGAGGGCCGCCCCGTGGTGGCCGAGCTTGGCACGGGAGACGCCCCGGCCGGCGTACGCGGAGGCGTACAGCGGGTTGAGGGCGATGGCCCGGTCGTAGTCGGCCAGCGCCTCCTCGTCGCGGTCGGCACCGCGCAGGGCGTCCCCCCGTTCGCAGCGTGGCAGGGGGGCGTCCGGGTCGAGGGCCACGGCGTGGTGCAGATCGGCCAGCTGCCGCTCGTGCTCGCCGCGGGAGCGTCGTACGCGCGCCCGGCGCATCAGGGCCCAGACGTACGCCCCGTCCAGCTCCAGGGCGCGGTCCAGATCCGCGAGGGCCTCGTCGAGGCGGCCCTGCGCGTGCCGGGCGGCTCCCCGCGAGGCCCAGGTCGAGCGGCGTACGGGGTCCAGGGCCACCGCCCGGTCGAGGTCGGCGACCGCCGCGTCGGGGTCGCCGAGGAGGCGGTGGTAGTCGCCCCGTAGGACGAGGGTGTTCACGTCGTCGGGGGCGAGCGCGTCGGCGCGGTCGAGGTCGGCCACGGCCGCGGCGTAGTCCCCGGTGTGCGCCCGCGCGACCGCCCTGCCCTGCCACGCCGTGACGGAGGCGGGGTCGAGGGCGAGAGCCTGGTCGTACTCGGTCACCGCCCGCTCGTGCGCCCCGTCCCGGTGCAGCGCGCGCCCCCGCAGGGCGCGCGCGTAGGCCTCCCGCCGTGCGTCGAGACCGGCCCGGAGCAGCAGGACTCCCAGCGCGTCGTGGACGCCGCCGCGTTCCAGCGCGCCCTGCAGGTCGCGCCCCCAGCGCGCCGCGTCCTCCTCGGCGGCGTCCTGGCCCGCCTGCGTGAGGGCCTCGGCCCACCGCCGGGCCACCGCCTCCCCCTCCCCGCACGCGTCCACGCAGGCTCGCAGCACCTCGGCGAGCGCCCCGCGCTCCCCCGCGCACAGCCGGTGGTACGCCTCGGCGAGCCGTAGCTCCCGCCACCGCTCACCACCCCACCACTCACCGTCCCGCGACTCCCCGCCCGACCGGCCGGCCCCCGCCTCAGCCTCCGCCACCGGGGCGACCTCGGTCTCCGCCCGCCACCCGGCGAAGGCGTCCGCCAGCCGCCGGTGCCGCTCGCTCCAGCGCCGGGGGGACCGCAGCCGCTGCAACCTGACCATCGGTGCCCGTACGACGTCGTGGAACACCACCCGGTCCCCGCGATCGGTCACGAAGGGCAGGGCGCGCAGCCAGGCGAACAGCGCGTCGGAGCCGCCGTCGACGTATCCGTCCGTCCCCGTGCCGGGAGCACCACCGTCGTCCGCCCCCGCCCCCGTGTCTGGGCCACTACCGCCGTCCGAACCTGCGCCCCGGTCCGCCTCGTCGCCCGCCCCGGAGACCACGGCCCGGAAGACGTCCGCGTCCAGCCATCGGGGCAGCGCGCAGGTCAGTGCGGCGGCCCGGCGCACCGGGTCCGCCTCCCACTTCAGGAAGCGCTCCACGGCCATCGCGCTGGTGTCGCCCGTCTCGGCGAGGTCGTCGAGGTCGGCGGGCCGGGCCTCGGCGAGGGTGGAGACCAGGACGGGCAAGCCACCGGTGAGGCGCAGTACTTCGTCGACGACGGGCTCGGCGAGGACACCCTTGGCGGCGAGGAGGCCGCGTGACTCGGTCTCTGTGAAGGGCCGCAGGGGCAGGTCGAGGACGAAGTCGGTGAGGCCGCCCCAGCGTGCGGCGTCCAAGGGGCGTTGGCCCGCCGTGACGAGGACGACGTTGCCGGGGAGGGGGCCGTAGCGGTCGCCGGAGACGAGGTCGTGGAGCCACGGGTCGAGGAAGGCTCCGGTCCGTTCGTAGGTGTCGAAGAGGAGGACCAGCCAGGGCGCTTCGGCGGCGACCGCACTCAAGGCTTCCAACAGCACGGGGGTGAGGACGAGTTCGGGGCTGAGCAGCAGCTCGGCGTCCTCGTGGCCGCGCGCACGCGAACCGAGCCCCGCCCGCAACCGGGCCGCCTGACGGACGAGTTCAGCCGGGTCGACGGCGCCTGCGAAGGGGCCGACCACCGGGACGAGGCCCAGCGCGACGAGCGTCGCCCGGGCGGCGGCCAGGCTCGCGGCGGACGGCTCGGCGGTTCCGGTGCGGCCCGACGGTCCGCCCCCGGACCCGCCCTCCTCCCCCGGCTCGCTCTGCCCTCTCTGCCCGCCCGGCTCGCTCTGCCCTCTCTGCCCGCCCGGCTCGCCCTGCCCTCTCTGCCCGCCCGGCTCGCCCTCCGGCTCGGGCAGCGCCACGGCGGCGGCCAGCTCGGCCTCGTACCGCCGCTCCCGGTGCGCGGCCAGCAGCCGTTCCAGCTCCTTGAACCGGTGTCCCTGCCGGGCGAAGCGGTCCGCGATGACGGCCATGGCCTCCGGCACGCTGCCGACGCCGTCGTCGACGTACGCGGTGAGGGCACCGCGCTCCCGGGCGATCTGCTCCAACTCCCTTGCCAGGAAGGTCTTTCCGATGCCCGCGTTGCCGTGCGCGTGGAAGAGGAAGCGACGTCGCTCGTCCTCGATGGGCAGATCGAAATTGGCTCGAAACGCTGCCCGTTCGCTGACACGGCCGACGAAGCCCTGGCGGGTGCGCCGCCGGATCAGCTCCTGCATCGTGGGAATCGGCGGCTGCGCGCGCCCCATGCGAACTCCTCCGGCCATCCTCGGATCTCCACGGTTCTCCACCGTTTTTCGCCATCGGCGGCTCTCATTGTGATCCAACGCGCCGAAAAACGCCTGGGGATGATCCATGCTCACGCACATAGTTGGACCATGGCTGAATCCCAGACCCCCCGCGGCTCACTTCTCCCCCTTGCCTCCACCTTGCTCGTCGGCACGGTCGCCCTCTACATGGCGCTCGTCGCGTTCAGCAACATCACCGACTTCGGCACGAACCAGCAGTTCGTCCGCCATGTTCTCGCCATGGACACCACGTTCAAGGACGAGGACCTGATGTGGCGGGCCATCGAGTCGAAGGGCGTCCAGGACGCGGCCTACGTCCTCATCATCGTCTGGGAGACCGTCTCGGCCCTGATCCTGATCGCGGCCACCTACTTCTGGGCCCGCGCCCTCGGCCACCGCACCTTCCACACCGCCCGCCGCTACAGCACCCTCGGCCTCCTCATGGTCCTCCTCCTCTTCGGCGCCGGCTTCATGGCCATCGGCGGCGAGTGGTTCGTCATGTGGCAGTCCAGCGACTGGAACGGCCTCGACGCGGCCCTCCGCGTGTTCCTGCTGAGCGGAGTGGTCCTGCTGGTGACGTACCTGCCGACGAACGAGACCAGGGCGAGCTGAAGGCCCCCCGCCCACTGACCGGACGCTCGATCCACCCGCTGCCGGCGGTCGGTGGACCGCCGGCAGTCCGGGTGACGGCGCGCGACGGAGGCAGGGCTCGGTGCCCCGGGCCGGCCGGCCGTCGCGGATGTGTCAGTCCAACACCGGCAGCAGCTCCGGCAGATGGCCGTCCGAGGCCTGGGCCGCCTTCTGTCGTTCCTCCGGGACGGCCCCGTACAGCGTGGTGCGGGGGCGGGCGGGGCGGCCCGCCGTGTCCGCGACGGCGATCAGGTCCCTCACCGACTTGTAGGAGCCGTAGGAGGAGCCCGCCATGCGGGAGATGGTCTCCTCCATCAGGGTGCCGCCCAGGTCGTTGGCGCCCGAGCGGAGCATCTCGGCCGCGCCCTCCGTGCCGAGTTTGACCCAGCTGGTCTGGATGTTGGGGATGTGGGGGTGGAGGAGCAGGCGGGCCATGGCGGTGACGGCGCGGTTGTCGCGCATCGTCGGGCCGGGGCGGGAGATGCCCGCCAGATACACCGGCGCGTTGGTGTGGATGAAGGGCAGCGTCACGAACTCCGTGAAGCCGCCGGTGCGTTGCTGGATACCGGCCAGCGTGCGCAGGTGGCCGAGCCAGTGGCGGGGCTGGTCGACGTGGCCGTACATCATCGTCGAGGAGGAGCGGATGCCCAGCTCGTGGGCGGTCGTCACCACCTCGATCCAGGTCGCCGTCGGCAGCTTGCCCTTGGTCAGGACCCAGCGGACCTCGTCGTCCAGGATCTCCGCCGCCGTGCCGGGGATCGAGTCGAGCCCCGCCTCCTTCGCGGCCGTCAGCCACTCGCGGATCGACATCCCGGTGCGGGTCGCGCCGTTCACCACCTCCATCGGGGAGAAGGCGTGGACGTGCATGCCGGGGACGCGGGACTTCACGGCCCGCGCGATGTCGAAGTAGGCCGTGCCGGGCAGGTCGGGGTGGATGCCGCCCTGCATGCAGACCTCGACCGCGCCGAGGTCCCAGGCCTGCTGGGCGCGGTCGGCGACCTGGTCGAGGGAGAGCGTGTACGCGTCGGCGTCCGTGCGGCGCTGCGCGAAGGCGCAGAAGCGGCAGCCGGTGTAGCAGACGTTCGTGAAGTTGATGTTCCGGGTGACGATGTACGTGACGTCGTCGCCGACCGCCGACTTCCGGACGTCGTCCGCGATCCGGGTGAGCGCGTCCAGCGCCGGTCCGTCCGCGTGCAGCAGGGCGAGGGCCTCGCCGTCCGTGAGCTTCGTCGGGTCGTCGGCCGCCGTCGCCAGCGCTGCCCGCACGTCCGTGTCGATGCGCTCGGGGGCCATGCCGGGCGCCGCCGCCTCGCGCAGGGCGCCCCAGTCGCCGTAGACGGAGTCGAAGTCCTCGCGGCGGTCGCCGGTACGGCCCTCGGTGTCGATGGCGGTGTGCAGATCGGTACGGCCGGCGGCGACGAAGACCTCCTCGGGCTCCTGCCACGGGTGGCCCTCCACCACCGCGTCCGGCAGCGCGAGCCCCGTCTCGGGATCCGCGAGGGCCCGCACGTGCGGCAGGAGGCGCGGGTCCAGCCACGGCTCGCCGCGCGTCACGAACTCCGGGTAGACGCAGAGGCGTTCGCGCAGGTCGAACCCGGCGGCCCGGGACCGCTCGGTGAGTTCCTCGATCTGCGGCCAGGGGCGCTCGGGGTTCACATGGTCGATGGTGAGCGGGGACACCCCGCCCCAGTCGTCGATCCCGGCGCCGATCAGCCGCTCGTACTCGCTGTCGACCAGGTTCGGCGGGGCCTGGATGCAGCCGGACGGGCCCATGATGTGCCGGGCGACGGCCACCGTGGCGACCAGCTCGTCCAGCTCCGCGTCCGGCATGCCGCGCATCGCGGTGTCCGGCTTGGCGCGGAAGTTCTGGATGATCAGTTCCTGGATGCCGTGGTAGGCGCGGGACACCTTCCGCAGGGCGAAGAGGGACTCCGCGCGTTCCTCGTAGGTCTCGCCGATGCCGATGAGGACGCCGGAGGTGAAGGGGACGGAGGAGCGGCCCGCGTCCTCCAGCACCCGCAGCCGGACGGCCGGTTCCTTGTCCGGGGAGCCGTGGTGCGGGCCGCCCGGCTCGGACCACAGGCGGGTGGCGGTGGTCTCCAGCATCATCCCCATCGACGGGGCGACGGGCTTGAGCCGCTGGAAGTCCGTCCACGACATCACGCCGGGGTTGAGGTGGGGCAGCAGCCCGGTCTCCTCCAGGATGCGGATGGAGATGGCCCGCACGTACGCGATCGTGTCGTCGTAGCCGTGCGCGTCGAGCCACTCGCGCGCCTCCGGCCAGCGGTCCTCCGGCTTGTCGCCGAGCGTGATCAGCGCTTCCTTGCAGCCGAGCGCGGCGCCCTTGCGGGCCACGTCCAGCACCTCGTCCGGCGACATGAACATCCCGTGCCCGGCGCGGCGGAGCTTGCCCGGCACGGTGACGAACGTGCAGTAGTGGCATTTGTCCCGGCACAGCCGGGTGAGCGGGATGAAGACGCTCTTCGAGTACGTGATGACACCGGGCCGGCCGGCCTGCTCCAGCCCCACGTCCCGTACCCGCGCCGCCGAAGCGGCCAGGTCCTCCAGGTCCGCGCCGCGCGCCTGGAGCAGCACCGCCGCCTCGCTCACGTCGAGCGCCACACCGTCACGGGCGCGTTTGAGTGCGCGCCGCATCGAGTTCTCGGTGGGGCCGGTGGAGCTGTTGGGGCCGGTGGGTCCGTTTCCCGAGGTCGCGGAAGTCGTCATCCATCGAGCATACGAGCGACCGGATCGGCCCAGACAGCCACGGCGGGCCGGATGGACCGAGTTTCGTTACACGGTGTAATCGGCGGCGTCGCGGCAGGCGATCCCGCCGACGACCCGACACCGGCGATAACCGGCCATACACATCCCTCGCGATATCCGCCGAAAGACCAGCCGGCAAGTACCGGTCAGTAATTACTGCGCGGTAATTACTGAATGGTAATTACTGGGCGGTGAGGGACCGGTGAACACTCCGTGCGCAAGCCGAACCATGGCTGTTTTGCCATGCAGTTACTCGTGCCACGGACGACTGCGGACTTTTCTTTTTTCTCAACTTCCGATCGAATACGTTCACTTGAACCATCACGCGTGTCACAGGCCACGGGCGTCACGGAAGAGGACGGTCCGCCATGCCCGCACGGCCGACCGCGTCCAGGAAGGACCCCCCACAAGTGACCAGCAAGCCCTGGACGTTCAGGGCCGCGGCAACCGGTGTGGCTCTGGCCACCGCCGCGGCGACGTTCACGATGTCCACCGTCACCACCACGCAGGCCGCCGAAAACCACGGCGCACACGAGCACGGGCACGAGCACGGGCACGAGCACGGGCACGGGCACGACCTCGGCAGCCCGCTCAGCAAGACGCAGGCCGCCCAGCGCGAGGAGGCCCTGAAGCAGGTCATATCCGGCGACACCTCCGTCAAGAACCGCGACGGCTCCAAGGTGGTGCGGCTCACGAGCAAGAAGGGCGACCCCAAGTACGTCGAACTCGGCCGCGAGAAGACCGACCGGATCTTCACGGTCCTGGTCGAGTTCGGCGACCAGGCGGACACCACCTATGGCGGCACGCCCGGCCCGCTGCACAACCGGATAGCCGAGCCGGACCGCAAGAAGAACAACACGACGGCCTGGAAGGCCGACTACAACCGCGAGCACTACGAGCAGATGCTCTTCGGCACGGGCAAGAAGACCGAGTCGATGAAGAAGTACTACGAGAAGCAGTCCTCGGGCCGCTACTCGATCGAGGGCGAGGTGGCGGACTGGGTCAAGGTCCCCTACAACGCGGCCCGTTACGGCTCCAACAAGTGCGTGCCCGACACCTGTGTCTGGCAGTTCGTCGCCGACGGCGTCACCGCCTGGGCCGCGCAGCAGAAGGCCGCCGGGCGCACCGACGCCGAGATCAAGGCGGAAGCGGCGAAGTTCGACGTCTGGGACCGCGGCGACTTCGACGGCGACGGCGACTTCAACGAGCCCGACGGCTACATCGACCACTTCCAGATCGTGCACGCCGGTGAGGGCGAGGAGGCCGGCGGCGGAGCACAGGGCGAGGACGCCATCTGGTCCCACCGCTGGTACGCGTTCGGCGACGACTGGGACAAGACCGGCCCCGAGGGCAACAAGCGCGGTGGCGCCCCGATCGGCGACACCGGCATCTGGGTCGGCGACTACACGGTCATGCCGGAGAACGGCGGCCTCGGTGTCTTCGCCCACGAGTACGGCCACGACCTCGGTCTGCCGGACCACTACGACACCAGCGGCGAGGGCGGGAACTCCACCGGCGCCTGGACCCTGATGTCGGGCGGCTCCTGGCTCGGCCAGAGCAAGACCGAGATCGGTGACCTGCCCGGCGACATGACCGCCTGGGACAAGCTGCAGCTCGGTTGGCTGAACTACGCCAAGGCCACGGCCGGGAAGAAGTCCACGCACAAGCTGGGCGTCGCCGAGTACAACACCAAGGACAAGCAGGCCCTCGTGGTCGAGCTGCCCAAGAAGCGGGTGAAGGTCGAGGTCGTGCAGCCCGCGGAGGGCTCGCAGCAGTGGTGGAGCGGCAGCGCCGACAACCTGTCCTCCACGCTGACCCGTTCCGTGGACCTCACCGGCAGGACCGCCGCGGCCCTGACGTTCGACGGCTGGTGGGACATCGAGAAGGACTTCGACTACCTCTACACCGAGGTCTCGACCGACGGCGGCGCCACCTGGACCGCGATCGACGGCACCGCCGACGGCCAGCCGATCAGCCGTGACAGCGGCGGCAGGCCGGCCCTGGACGGCACGACGGACGGGTTCAGGAAGCTGTCGTACTCCCTGGACGCCTACGCGGGCGAGAAGGTCGACCTGCGCTTCCGCTACAAGACCGACGCGTACGTGGCCCAGAAGGGCTTCGTGGCCGACCGGATCACCGTCACGGCCGACGGCTCGCCCCTCTTCTCGGACAACGCCGAGACCGCGGACCCCGCCTGGACGGCAGCCGGCTTCTCCCGCTTCGGCGGCTCCTACACCACGGAGCACGAGCAGTACTACATCGCCGAGAACCGCCAGTACGTGTCGTACGACAAGACCCTCAAGCTCGCGATCAACTCCACGCGTCCGGGCTGGGTGGAGCGCTACCCGTACCAGAACGGCCTGCTGATCTGGAAGTGGGACACCTCGCAGCTGGACAACAACACCAGCCAGCACCCCGGTGTGGGCCTGCTGCTGCCGGTGGACGCCCACCCGAAGGCCCTGAAGTGGTCCGACGGCGAGCTGGCCGGGAACGACCACCAGACGCACGACTCGACGTTCACCCTGGGCCGCACGGACGCCTTCACGCTGCACTGGGGCAAGAAGGTCACGCTGAAGGTCACGTCGAAGAAGGGCGTGTCGGTCTTCAACGACCGCACCCACACCTACTACGACAAGAACAACCCCACGGGCGGCGTCAAGATCACCAACACCAACACCAGGATCCAGATCGTCAAGGAGGCCAAGGACGGCTCCACGGTCACGATCCGGGTGGGTCCCGCCGGGAAGTGACCGGCAACGCCTGACGGCACCCCGCATCGGCCGTGTCCTCCCTGGGAGGACACGGCCGATGACGTCCGGGCGCTGAGCCCGAGGAGGAAGGCGCCGCCCCCTCGCCCCGAGCCCTCAGGCGTCCTTCCCCAAGAACACCGCGTACTCGTCCAGCAGCCCCAGAACCTCGGCCTCGCCCGCCGGGGGCAGTTGCACCACGGCCTCCTCGATTCCCGACTCCGCGTAGTACGCCAGCTTCCCCGCGCTCGGCTGCACCGCGTACGGCACCACCTGCAACCCGGCGGGATCGCGCCCGGCGTCCGCCCACGCCGCCCGCAGCACCGGCAGCGCCTCGCCGAGCCCCCGCCCCCCGATCGGCAGCCATCCGTCCGCGTACTCGGCGATGTGCGCGAACAGCTTCGGCCCCGCGGCCCCGCCGATCAGCGTGCGCGGCCCCACCACCGGCCCCCGCGCCTTCTGCACCGGCTTCGGGTACGCGGAACTCGCCCGCACACTCCCGAACTCCCCCTCGTACGCCGTCGGTTCCTCCGCCCACAGCGCCCGCATCAGCGCCATGCGGTCGCGCACCAGCTCCCGCCGGGTGCGCCACTCGACCCCGTGGTCGGCGGCCTCCTCCACGTTCCAGCCGTAGCCGAGGCCGAGGGTGAGGCGGCCTCCGGAGAGGTGGTCGACGGTCGCGATCTGCTTCGCGAGGTCGATCGGGTCGTGCTGGGCGACCAGCGTGATCCCGGTGCCGAGCCCCAGCCGCTCGGTGACGGCGGCCGCCTGGCCGAGCGCGACGAAGGGGTCGAGGGTGCGGCCGTACTCGCGGGGCAGGTCGCCGCCGGCCGGGTACGGGGTCGTCCGCTCGACGGGGATGTGGGTGTGCTCGGGGAGGTAGAGCCCCGCGAAACCGCGTTGCTCCAGCTCACGGGCGAGCCGGGTCGGAGTGATCGTCTCGTCGGTGAGGAAGATCGTCACGGAGATGCGCATGTGTCATCTGTAGCCGCTCGGGAGAGGGATGTCCATACCGACCGGTCGGCACTTAGGGGAGCCGGCCGGTCGGCGGCTGCTCGGGGGCATCGGCCGGCCGGAGCACTGCGCGGGGCAGGCCGGTCGGCGTTCAGCGGAGCAGGCCGGTCGGCGGTGGCGTGGTCGCGCGAAGGGCGCGCGTGGCGAGGTCGCCCGTGCCGGCGACGTCGCCGAGGCGGTGGACGAGGACCCATCGCCCGTCGTCGTACGCGACGGCCACGACGGACGAGCCACGGGTGGCGCCGTCGTGCCACCGGAGGGAGGGGCCCCGCAGCCAGGAGGGCGCCGGGTCGCCGAACCGGCGTTCCACGAGCAGGGCGACCAGGAGGTCGGCCAGCGTCCGACAACTGGACCACAGGCCGCCGGCCGGCAGGATCGCACCGGTCAGCGTCCACAGGGGACGCGGCCGGCCGAACAGATCGCGCGGCACGAGCCGTCGCCCTTCCGGTGGAGTCGCCGTCATCGCCCCCGCGCCCAGCCCGAGCGGCAACAGGACGTGCGTGTCCAGCAGTCGCTGGTACGAGCACCCTGTCACGGTGGTGAGCGCGAGCCCGAGCACGGCGTAGCCGAGGTTGGAGTACTCCTCCCGGCCCGACCGCCCGGCCGTCAGCCGGTCCAGGTCGCGCAGCGACTCCCGCAGGGCCGTCTCCGTGAAGCCGGCGTACGGGTCGTCGGGCGGACCGGTGGGCAGGCCGGCGGGCCCGGCGGGCAACCGGGGCAGGCCCGAGGTGTGCTCGGCGAGATGCCGCAGGGTGATGCCGGTCCCCCTCGGCACCTCGTCGAGGCACTCCTCCAGCGGGGTGTCGAAGCCCAGGTCCCCCTCCGCCTCCAGCCGGGCGAGGACGGTGCCCGTGAGCACCTTGGTGAGGGAGCCGATCTCCACGAACCGGTCCGCGTCGTGGCCATGGGCGACCCGGTCGGTGATACCCGCTCCGCCCAGCAGACAGGTCGGTGTCCACACGCGCGCTCTCTCCTGCTCTCCTCGAAAACTGGCGATTCCCTTCCCTTGCCCCGCAGTTCACCACCGCATACGAAGGTGGCACGCACCACGCCACGCACCACCGGCAGCACCACCCCACGCCCCACCCCACACATCGCCACGCACCACGCACCACCGGCAGCACCACCCACGCCATGTCACTCACGACCGACCGGGGAGCAGCAGCATGTGCGACGACCACCACGGTGACGGGAACGGACTCGGAAGGCGCGCGCTGTTCGTGACGTCGGCCGCGGCCGCGCTTACGTTGGGAAGCGTGACCTTTGGGACGAGCGGCGCCGAGGCCGCGGACGGCGAGCAGGAGACAAGGACGATCAGGGGAACCCTCCCCACCGGCTCCCCCGATTTCGTGTATCTGCCGGTCGAAGTACCTTCCGGGGTCCGGGAGTTGAAGGTCTCCTACACCTACGAGAGAACGACCGTCCCGGCCGGCACCACGGGCAACGCGCTCGACATCGGTGTCTTCGACGAGCGCGGCACGGAACTCGGCGGCAAGGGCTTCCGGGGCTGGTCGGGCGGCGCGCGCACCGAGTTCTTCATCCGCTCGGACGAGGCGACCCCGGGCTACCTCCCGGGCCCCGTACGCCCCGGCACCTGGCACATCGCGCTGGGCCCGTACACGGTGGCACCGGACGGGCTGCCGTACGAGATCACGATCACCCTCACCTACGGCCGGCCTGGCGCGATGGTGAAGCCGGTGTATCCGCCGGAGCGGGCCAAGGGCCGGGGCCGGGCCTGGTACCGGGGCGACTGCCATCTGCACTCCTGGTACTCCGACGGCCGCCGTACGCCCGCCGAACTGGCGGCGCTCGCGCGCGCCGCGGGGCTGGACTTCATCAACAGCTCGGAGCACAACACGCAGTCCGCGCACGCCCATTGGGCCGAGCACGCGGGGGACGACCTCCTCATCATGCTGGGCGAGGAGGTCACGACCCGCAACGGTCACGTCGTGGCGCTCGGGGTCGATCCGGGCACGTTCGTCGACTGGCGCTACCGGGCGCGGGACAACCGGTTCGGCAAGTACGCACGGCAGATCCGCCGCGCCGGGGGTCTGGTGGTCCCGGCCCATCCGCACGCCACCTGCATCGGCTGCAACTGGAAGTTCGGCTTCGGCGAGGCCGACGCGGTGGAGGTGTGGAACGGGGCGTACTCGCCGGAGGACGAGGTGGCGCTCGCCGACTGGGACGGCATGCTCGTCGCGGCCGTGCGCGAGGGCCGTCAGGACTGGATCCCGGCGATGGGCAACAGCGACGCCCACCGCGATCCCGACCCCGTCGGCCGCCCCCAGACGGTCGTCCTGGCGGACGAGTTGAACCGGGAGGCGATCCAGGAGGGGCTGCGGGCGGGCCGCTCGTACGTCGCCGAGTCCAAGGAGGTGTCCGTGTCGTTCACGGCGTCCGGGGCGCGGGGCGAGCACGCGGGCATCGGTGAGCGGTTGAAGGTGGACGCCGACACCCCGGTCACCGTCCGCCTGGAGGCGACGGGCTCCGCCGGCTGCACCATCCGCTTCGTCACCGACCAGGGCGTCCTTTTCACCTCGGCCGAGATCCCGGCGTCGGGCACCGGCTCGGCGCAGTGGCGTACGACGGCCTCGTACGCGGCGTACGTACGCGCCGAGGTCCGTCGGCCGCCGATCGTCCCGGGTTTCCCCGGCCCGCTGGCGGCCTTCACCAACCCGATCTTCCTCGGGCGGCGATAGGAGCCGGGGCTAGGTAGGGGGAACCCTCGTACGAAATACTCGTGTTGGGCTTTAGGTTTGGCTCGACACACTACGTGCGTCTGTCTCTGTGACGACGCACCCGCACGGCGGAGGAGACGGCGCCCATGACCGATCACGCGACGACGCCCGACCCGGCGGTGGCTCCGGCGGCGAAGGAGAAGGTCGACACCTCGGTGCCCGCCTCCGCCCGCATCTGGAACTACTGGCTGGGCGGCAAGGACAACTACCCGGTGGACGAGGCGGCCGGCGACGCGTACGCCGGCGCCTTCCCCGGCATCGTGACCATCGCCCGCAGCAGCCGCGCGTACCTGCGGCGCAGCATCCGGCACCTGGTGGAGGTGGAGGGCGTCCGGCAGTTCCTGGACGTCGGCACCGGGCTGCCCACGGCCGACAACACCCACCAGGTCGCCCAGCGCAGCGCGCCGGAGGCGCGGATCGTCTACGTCGACAATGACCCGATGGTCCTCGCGCACGCCCGCGCACTGCTCTACTCCTCCCCCGAGGGCGCCACCGCGTACGTCGACGCCAGCCTCTACGAACCGGAGCGCATCCTGGAGGCCGCGTCCAGGACGCTGGACCTGTCCCGGCCGACGGCGCTGATCCTCAGCGGCATCCTGGGTCACGTCTCCGAGTACGAGGAGGCCCGTGACATCGTGCGCCGTCTGCTCGCCGGCCTCCCCTCGGGCAGCTACCTCAACATCAACGAGGGTTCCCGGGGCACCGATCCCGACTACGAGCGCGCCCAGGACGCCTACAACGAGACGGGCGCCGTCCCGTACTTCCTCCGCCCGATCGACCAGATCACCGGCTACTTCGACGGCCTCGACCTGCTTCCCCCGGGCGTCGTCTCCGTACCGCTGTGGCACCCGGACGACACGACGACGGGCGAGCCGAAGCCGATCGGGCAGCACGGCGGGGTGGGTCGGAAGCCGTAGGGCACGTCGGGCGGCGGGGTCGGGGCCAGGGCCAGGGCCCGAGGTTCCAGTGCGCCCCGGTCCCACCGCCGGCCCCGACTCCGACTCAGACTCCGACTCCGGCCCCGGCCCCGGACGGGTCCCTTGCCGCGCCGTCGTCCGCCAGGTCGGCCACGACGGCCGCGTGGTCGGAGGGCCAGACGCCGTCGACGGGGCCGTCACCCGCCCTCCGCACGGCGCGTACGTGGCCGAGTCCACCGGGCCCCGGCGGTCCGACGTGGATGTAGTCGACCCGTACGCTCGGCCCGTACGACCCGGCGACGTACGGGTTGGCGAGGTCCCAGGTGGCCGACGGGGCGCCCGGCTCGGCGTACTCCCAGACGTCGAAGAAGCACTGTCCGGGCACGGCGGGCGCGGTCTTGTAGCCGCCGAGCAGCCGGATCTCGTCGGAGTCGGGCCAGGCGTTGAAGTCGCCGGTGATCACGGGCGGGTGGCCCGTGTCGCCGCCCCGGTGCCGGGACACGAACTCGGACAGCGCGGTGACCTGGCGGCAGCGCTGCGCGGACGCGGCGGTCTCGGAGCTGAGGTGGGCGGTGAAGAAGGGGACGGGCGCGCCGGGCGCGTCGAGGAGGGCGTAGAGCGCGCCACGCCCGCTGCCGCCCTCCGCCGTCGGCAGCCCGATGGCGTCCCGCTCCAGCACGGGCCACCGGCTGAGCACGGCGATACCGATCCGGACACCCGGGTCCCCGATCCGCCGCTGCCAGCGCTCGGGGTCGCCGTACTCGCCCCAGGTCCAGTGCATGCCGAGTTCCCGGGCGAGCCAACCTGCCAGGTTGTCCCGGTTCGTGCCGCTCGCCTCCCCCTCCCCCTCCTGCTCCCAGACCTCCTGCAACCCGACGACATCGGGGCGCAGTTCACGCAGCACGGCGAGGATCGCCTTCTGCCGCTCCTGCCACGGCCCGAACCGCCACCACAGGTTCCACGTCACGACCCGCACCGACCACCCACCACCTTCGCCCCGCACCCGATCCTGTACTCCGTACCTCCCACGCCCCGAGGAGAACCACGCCGATGTCCCGCGAAACGGATCGCAAACAGCGCGTCGTGACGGCCTTCCAGCGTCACGTCGCCAACCCGCTCCTGCGCAGGGTGCCGCTCCAGACCGTCCTGGAGACCACCGGCCGCACCTCCGGCCTGCCCCGCCGCACCCCCATTGGCGGCCGCCGCGTCGGCGACACGTTCTGGCTCGTCTCCGAGTACGGCGAGAAGTCCCACTACATCCGCAACATCAGGGCCGACCCGTCGGTCCGCGTCCGCATCCGGGGCCGCTGGCACGAGGGCACGGCCCACCTCCTCCCCGACGACGACCCGATCGCCCGCCTGCGCACCCTGCCCCGCATGAACAGCGCGGCGGTACGGGTGCTGGGGGCGGAGTTGCTGACGGTACGGGTGGATCTGCGCGGCTAGGGTCCGTCCGGCGGCCGGGCGCGGGCGGCCTCCCCAGAGGGGAGACCGCCCCTACGGTTCGACGATGTGCCGCAGATAGGCGTGCGGGTCGGCGAGATAGCGGCGCCAGTGATCCACGACGCCGAGCTCCCGCCAGGCGACCCTCCGCATGCCGTGTTCGCCGACCTCGACGATGTCCGCGCCCGGCAGCGCGGTCAGCAGGGGTGAGTGCGTGGCACAGATGACCTGGCCGCCCTCCTTGGCCAACCGGTCGATGTGCCCGATCAGTTCGAGACACGAGGAGAAGGAGAGCGCGGCCTCCGGCTCGTCGAGAACGTAGAGCCCGGCGTGCAGGAACTTGCCGCGGAACGCCGCGAGAAAGCCCTCGCCATGGCTGACCGAGTCCGGTGACAGCCCCTCCCTGCCCAGGGCGTCCAGCGCCGTCTCGGCCCGCAGGAAGAAGCCCTTGCGGGCCGACCAGCTGGTGGCCATACGGCGCCCGCGCGGGGCCGCGTCGAACCTCATCCGCTCGCCGAGCTCCGACTTGCCACGCGGGGAGGCGTAGCGCCAGTCGTGGGAACCGCCGTAGGAGTCCAGGCCGAACCCCTCCGCCAACGCCTCGACCAGGGTCGACTTCCCCGAGCCGTTCTCACCGACCAGAAACGTCACCGGCGCGGTGAACCGCAGCCCTTCCCTGAGCAGCTGCCGGACGCAGGGCACCGACCAGGGCCAGGCGTCCTCGTCGTGCGAGGAGAGGTGGGCATACACGCGTTCGACGATCACTCGACCAGTGTCACCCAGGCCCAGGCCCAGGCCCGGACGGGCAGGCCCAAGCGCAGGCGCAGACCACGGACTACGTGCCGCCGGGTCGTCGGGACCTGGAGTCAGGTGTCCTCGGGCTCCGGCTCGAACGTGAAGTAGATGCTCAGCGTGTAGGGCTCGTCCTCGTCGTGCGCGAAGTCCCATGACACGTCCACCAGGAAGACGTCGTGCTCCCCCACCCACTCCTGAGCCTTCCTGAAGGCGTCGGCGGCGGTCGTGGCGGGAAACAGCTTCCTCGCCATGGGATGCACCTGGGACTCGGCGTCCGTGTCGTCGAAGCCCTCCGGAACGGCCAGGCAGAGATCGGGATCGATTTCGATGGAGTACACCCTTTCCGGTCGGTCGCCGGGACGAGTCGGACGGAGGCCGACCCTCCGATCACGACGCCGGGTAAGACCGCCGCACCCCCGGAACGGTTGCTTCAGCCCGCTACGGCGCCGCAGTCGACCCACAACAACTTCCCGCCCCGCGAGACGCCGAGGTCACGCAGCACGGACACGCCCCGGTCCTCGGAGCAGGCCCGCACGAGACAGAGCCCCCGGCCGCGTTCCGCGTCGGCGTGGACCTCGACGCGTTCGCACTCCGCTGCGAACCCGGGCGGCACCCGCCGGTCCCGGTCCCACACCCCCACCCGCAGCCGCCCGCCGATCCCCACCACCCTCAGGGCGTACTCCCGCGTCGTGTGCTGATGGGCGTTCGTCAGCAACTCGGTCGCCAACAACTAGGCCACCGGGCCGAGTTCCGCCAGATCATGCGCCGCCAGCACGGCCCGCAGGGTGGCACGGCCGACGCCGGGGGAGCGCGGGTCGCGGGGAAGGCGCAGGGTGTAGTCGAGTGACGGCGATACGGTGGCCATGGAAGTCTCCGGTCACTGAGGGGAGTTGGATCGTGTCGTTGAGCAGTCGAAGTCGGGGTCGAGCAGTACCCAGTGGCCGTCGCCGCTCCGTCGAGCGGGGCACTTCTGGGTGGGGCGCCTGAAGACGAAGGTAGCCTGCCCGGCAAAGCCGCTTTGCAAGATTCCAAGGAAATCGATGCGGTTTCCCTCGTGTGAGTGACCCTCAACGACTGGCCGCACCTGGAGGAGCTGCATGACGACCAGGCCGGCGCCGTCAGCCAGGCGCACCCGTGTCGCCACCGAGCTACGGAAACTCCGTGAGCGCGCGGGCATGACCACCACGGAGGCCGCTCGGCAACTGGGCACGAGCACGGGTCAACTCAGCAACGTGGAGTCAGCCCGCTTCGGCGTGAGCGCGGACCGCATCCGCGCCATGGCCCGCGCGTACGACTGCCCCGACCAGGAGTTCGCCGAAGCCCTGGTCGACCTGGCGAGCGATCGGACACGCGGCTGGTGGGAGCAGTACCGCGGGATCCTCCCCGCCGGCCTGCTCGATCTCGCCGAGCTGGAACATCACGCGACCGGCCTGCGAACCGCGTTCACCTCTCACGTGCCGGGGCTGCTGCAGATCTCGGATCACGCACGCGAGATCTTCCGCCACGTGATCCCGGCACCGACTCCACCCGAGGTGGAACACCGTGCGTCCTTCCGGATCAAGCGGCAGGACGTGCTCTACAGATCAGGCGCCATCCCCTACCGGACCGTCATCCACGAAGCAGCCTTGCGGATGAGGATCGGCGGCGCCTCCGTGGCCCGCGCCCAGCTGCACCACCTCATCGACATGAGCGAGCGCGAACACATCACCCTCCGCGTACTCCCCTTCGACGTCGGAGCCTTTCCAGGCTCAGGCCAGTCGATCAACTACGCGTACGGTCCGGTACCGCAACTGGACACCGTCCAACTGGACCAGTTCCACGGCCCCGTACTCCTGGACGCCGAAGCGCACTTGGAGAAGTACCGGCGCCTGTTCGACGTCGTGGAAGGCGTCGCGCTCAGCCCCGCCAAGTCCCGTGACCTGATCCACTCCATCGCCAAAGACCTCTGAGGAGCCCCCATGTCCACACCCCACTGGCAGAAGTCCTCCTACTGCCAAGAAGGCGAAGCCTGCGTCCACATATCCGCCGACCCCACCACCATCCGCCTCATCGAATCCGCCGATCCCACCCGAACCACACTCGACACAACCCCCACCGCCTTCGGCGCCCTGCTGCGCTCGCTGAAGGAACGCCGACGTCGCGACTGACATCCTCCGCGTGCTGACGGGCTCCCGTGTTCAACTGATCGCCGGACGGATGGTCGGGGCGGAGAGGCGGTTCGGAACGTGGCTTCCAGGTCAGTGGCACGGGAGCAGTTGGCGGGTGCGGCGCGGGCCGCGCTGGGCGGCGGACGGCGGCTGGCGGCGGTCGAGCGGGTCGCGGGCGGCAGCAAGAAGGGCGTGTACCGCCTGGTGATGGACGACGCGACGACGGCGATCGCCTACCTGTGGGACGACGGCGAGAACTACTGGCCGGCGGCCGAGGGGGACGACGACCTCACCGACCCGTTCTCGCCCGGCCTCGGGCTCGATCTGTTCGAGGCCGCGCACACGCGGCTGGACGCGCTCGGCGTCCGCGTCCCGGCGATCCGTCTCGTCGATCGCGACGGCGCCCACTGCCCGGCCGACCTCGCGATCGTCGAGGACCTTCAGGGCGAGAGCCTGGAGGAGCTGCTCGCGCGCGACCGGCGGGCGGCCGCTCCGGTCATGGCCCGGCTCGCGGAGTCGCTGCAGGCGATGCGGCTGCACCGGGCACCGACGTACGGCAAGGTCGCCGTGGTCGACGGAGGAGGAACGTCGCGCGGTACGTCGTGTGAAGGGGTCGTTCTCGACCGCGCGCTGCGGGACCTCGCCGAGGCGGCCTCGCGCGATCCACGGATCGCGGACGCCCGCGACCGGCTGGAGGAGCGGCTGCTGGGCCTGGCGGCGGCGGTGCGGCCGCGCGCGGAGTACGCGGTCGTGCACGGCGAACTGGGGCCCGACCATGTGCTGGTGGACGGGGACGGGAGCCCCGTGGCGATCGACATCGAGGGCACGACGTACTTCGACGTCGAGTGGGAGCACGTGTTTCTACGGATCCGCCTGCACGACGCCTACCGGCCCCTGGCCGTGGACGGGTTGGACGAGGACCGGCTCGCGCTCTACATGCTCGCGCAGCGGCTCTCGCTGACGGCGGGACCGCTGCGGCTGCTCGACGGGGACTTCCCCGACCGGGCGTTCATGGCGGGCATCGCCGAGCACAACCTCAAGCAGGCGCTGGCCCTGGTGCACGCCTGATACCCCGGAGTCACACCCCCGGCGGCCGACGCGCGACGAACACGAACTCCCTGCCGGGGCGGTCGGGAGCGTCCCGTACGTCCTCCAGCACGTATCCGTGAGCGGCCAGCTCCACCTCGACCTCGTGCCGCTCGCGGAATCTGAGGGTGGAGTCGGAGGTCAGCTCCTTCTTGTCGCCGCCGCGAGTACGGCCATCGCCGTCACCATCGCCGTCGCCGTCGCCGTCGCCGTCGAAGGTGTAGTGCCAGCGGAAGGTGACCAGTTGGCCGGTGACCTCGGTCAGCTCCACCCAGCTCTCGACCGTGCCGAAGCCCGGCACCTCGGTGACCCGGTACGAGTCGTCGCGATTCCACGCCTCCCAGGCCCGCCTGGCCGGGTCGCGGGTCTCGAAGACCAGACGGCCGCCCGGCCGAAGGGCCTCGCGCGCGGCCGTGAGGGTCCGCCGCCACAGCTCCGGGTCGACGATCGCCTGCGCCACGTTGGCCGTCATCGTGACGAGGTCGACCTGGAGCGGGGGAAGGGCCGTCGCGTCCCCGTGGATCCAACGGACCCGGTCCGCCCCAGGTTTGGCCCGTGCGACATCGAGGGAGGCGCCGGCCGGGTCGACCCCGACGACCTTTACCCCACGGTCCGCCAGCAGCAGCGCGAACACGCCGGTCCCGCAGCCGATGTCCAGCACCTTCCTCGCCCCGAACTCCTCCGCGAGCAGGAGGTAGGCGTCCAGGTCACCGCGATCGGGGTCGAGCGGATCGTAGAGCTCGGCCAGCCGCCGGTCGTGGAAGATCTCGTCAGCCATGCGGCCCACGGTAGGGGGCGAGGCCCGCCACCGATACGGAGGGCACCCGCACCCGCAGCTCCCTCCCCCGACCGGAATTCACGCGACACGGCGCGACCGCTCTGGAACGCTGAGCCGTCGGAGCCCGGGGCGGCGCGCAGCCACCCACCGGGCGCGGAACGCACCATGAACGCTGTACCGGCACTCGATTGGCGTTGGCGGCAGATGAGTTTCACGCTTGAGGGACCGGTTCTGGAGGGCACCCGCGTGCGCCTGGAGCCGTTGGATCACCGCCACGCGGCGGACCTGGCCGTGGCGGCCGAGGAGGACCGGAGTTCGTACCGGTTCACCTGGGTGCCGCGAGCGGCCGAGGTGGAGGCGTACGTCGACGCGCAGCTCTCCCGTGCCGCCACCGGGCAACTGGCCCCGTACGCGCAGATCGAGCAGGTGTCGGGGCGGGCGGTCGGGGCGACGGGCTTCCTGGATCCGCGGCTGTGGCCGACGGAGGACGGCGGGCTGTGCGCCATCGAGGTGGGCTACACCTGGCTCGCGGCGTCGGCGCAGGGCACGGGGCTGAACACCGAGGCCAAGTACCTCCTGTTCCGGCATGCCTTCGAGCGGTGGGACGTGGCCCGCGTCGATCTGAAGACGGATGCGCGCAACGGTCGTTCGAGGGCGGCGATCGAAGGTGTGGGCGCCCGCTTCGAGGGGGTACTGCGCAACTGGTCCCGCTCCTGGGCGCCGGGGGAGGACGGACGCCTGCGCGACTCCGCGATCTTCTCGGTCACCGCGGCGGAGTGGCCGGGCTGCCGGGCGGCGCTGGAGGCGCGCCTCGCCCGCGGGGCCGGCGCCGCCTCCGAACGCGCCCCCGCCGACCACTGACGACTGCCCACCGGCCCCTAACCACCGGGCCACAGCCGACGAGCCCACAGTCCACAGTCCACAGCCCACAGCCCACAGCCCACAGCCCACAGCCCACAGCCCACAGCCACTGAACGAGGTGTCCGAGTACATGACTTCCCGGCCGACGACCGTGTCCATCACGGAGTTCCCCGTCTCCGACGCCGAGGCGGGGCCCTACGGAATCGCCTCCGGGCCGGACGGCGCGCTGTGGTTCACGCTGGTCCACGCCGGACGCATCGGCCGGCTCGCGCTCGACGGTGAGGTCACGTCCTACGCCCTCGAATCGACGACCGGCGGAC
This sequence comes from Streptomyces gottesmaniae, assembly GCF_031845845.1. Taxonomy (NCBI): domain Bacteria; kingdom Bacillati; phylum Actinomycetota; class Actinomycetes; order Kitasatosporales; family Streptomycetaceae; genus Streptomyces; species Streptomyces gottesmaniae. The sequence goes on along the minus strand of NZ_JAVRFJ010000026.1, from coordinate 70,618 downwards.
CGTCGATCATCACGGCCGGGCCGGACGGCGCGCTGTGGTTCACGGAGTTCCGGGGGCATCGGATCGGGCGGATCAGCACGACCGGCGAGGTCACGTCCTTCGCCTTGCCGACGCCTGGGGCAGGCCCGTTCGGGATCGCGGTCGGAGCCGATGACGCGTTGTGGTTCACGGAGTCGGGGGTCGACCGGATCGGCCGGATCACGACCGCCGGGGAGGTCACGGAGTTCCCCCTCCCGCTCACCGGGGCGTTCGCTTCGGCCATCGCGGCCGGGTCCGACGGTCGGCTGTGGTTCACGATGAACCAGGCGAACGCCATCGGCGCGATCACGCTCGACGGGGAGATCACGGTCCACCCGCTGCCGACGCCGGGCGCCGCGCCCGTGGGGATCGCCGCCGGTGGTGACGGAGCCGTGTGGTTCGTGGAGATCGGGGCCGGTCAGATCGGGCGCATCACCCCGGACGGCAAGATCGACGAGTTCCCACTGCCGGACCGCGAGTGCCGCCCCCACGCCATCGTCGCCGACGGCGATGGTGCTTGCTGGTTCACCGAGTGGGGCGCGAACCGCGTCGGTCGGATCACCTACGACGCCGGCCACCCGTCAACCCACGAAGTCCACGAGACCCACGAGACCCACAAGATCTCCGAGTACGAACTGCCGACCCCTTCCTCCGAGCCCCACGGCATCACCCTGGGACCGGACGGCGCCGTATGGACGGCCCTGGAGACCGGCGCCCTGGCCCGTGTCGAGGCGCGCTGCCAGCAGTGAGTCGGCGGACGCGGGCGCGAGGTGCCCCTCACGCCGGGCGGCACGGCAACCTCAGATTCTGCTCTGAACCCGCCTCGCCGCCTTGTTGCCCCTCTCGCCCAGGTGTCACGATCACGCCCTCGCCCACCACCAACGGGCCGAATGACGGGGGTCGTTCATGTCACGAGCAGCACGCGGGCCGCACCGCGCCCTCACCACCGCCTTGGCGCTCCTCTCGGCAGCCGCACTCCTCTCCACCACCGCCTGCACCTCCGAGACCGGGACCGGGGAACGGCAGCAAGGCGCCGAGCAGCGACCGACGAAGGCGCCAGCGCCCCCGGACCCGACCTCGGACTCGGGCTCGGGCTCGGACTGGGACGAGGGCGACGCGCCAGGTCAGTTGGCGGATCGGGCCCCTGACCCCGTGACCGACCGCGTCGTCCTACGCCAGGACAGGACACGGGACAGTGCGCACCTGGAGTTCGGGGCGGCGAGGAAAGGGGAGGGCAAGGGCCTGACCGTGGCCGTGAGCTGCGAGGGCAAGGGCACGGTCAAGGTCGTACTCCGCCCCATGGGCGCCTCGTTCCCCATGGAATGCCTCGACGGTGAAGTGACGAGCGTCAACAACGAGTTCGCCGTCGACGGCTCGACCCGCGCGGGCACGGTCTCCGTCACCGCCGCACCGGGGGTGCTCTGGTCCCTGTCGATGGGCAGAGGCGAGCCGACCCCCGTCGACTGACGCGACCCCGCTGCCCACCGGCCACCGGCCACCGGCCACCGGAGAATGTCAGCCCATGCTGCGGGCCGGGGACTGCTCGTCGTCGAGCTGGTGGTCCGCCCAGACGTAGGTCTCGGGCAGCAGGTCGGTGATCGCGACGGTGCGGAGGTCGTCGCCCTCGCCGACGATGACCTTGAGGGTGGGGAAGTAGTCGAGAAGGACCTGTCGGCATCGGCCGCACGGCGGCACCACCCCTCGGTCGCGGTCGCCCACGGCGACGATCACGTCCAGCTCGTAGGCGCCCTGGGCGGCTGCCGTGCCGATCAGGACCAGCTCGGCGCAGGGTCCTCCGGTGAAGTGATAGGCGTTCACGGCGGTGACGATCCGGCCGTCCCGGGCGCGGGCCGCGGCTGCCATGGTGTGGTTGTCGCCCCGGCAGCGCGTGCGGGCGAGGTGGGCCGCGGCGCGGATGAGTTCGTGGTCGATGCGGTGGGTCTGCGAGGTCATCCTCGAAGCTTCACCCGCCCACCCGCCCGAGCACCAGTTCCGCCAGCTCTCCCGGGCTCGACTCGCCGTCCAGGAACACCGTGGCGGCGGGGAGGGTGTCGGCCGCGGCCGTACACGCCGCGATGCGGTCCTTGCACCACCTGCGGACCCGTTCGTCCTGCTCGGGGGCGTCCGGGGTGAAGCTGCGGCCGTCGATGCGGGTGATCAGGACGTCCTTGGGGACGTTCAGGAAGAAGTGGTGGAGGGGGATGCGGGCAGCCTCGATCGCGCCGAACACCTCAGCCACGTAGTCGGGGTTCACCAGGGTCATCGGCACCAGCACCGGTCGCCGCCGGTACTCCTCCGCCAGCCCCACCAGGAACCCGGCCACCTGCCGCCGCCACAGCCGCAGATCCTGGAAGTCCCCGGTCGGCACCTCCACGATCTCCCGCAGCACGTAACCGATCACCTCGGGATCGAAGACCAGCGCGTCGGGCCACCGCCCCCTCAGCTCCTCCACCAGCGTGCTCTTGCCGCTCCCGAAGGCCCCGTTCACCCACACGATCACGTCGTTCTCTCCCCTGTGTCCTTGCCGCCCTCGTCACGCGCCCGGTCGCCCAGTCGCCCGGGCGAAGTCGGCGAGTGCCGTGAAGTCCGGTTCGCGCAGGCCCAGTCTGGGGTCGATGCGGTGCAACAGGGCGTGTGTGCCGTGGTGTCCGGTGACGAAGGTGCGGTCGACGGCGGTCAGTTCGTCGTCCACCCACGCGAAGGGGCGCCCCGCCGCGTGCTCGACGAGATGCGGTGTCTTCCAGAACAGGCCGGCCGGCCAGGACGACGCGCCGGGCGGCCGGTCCCGGGCCGCCCCCGGCCACTCCACCACCGGCAGTTCCGGCAACCCCAGCACCGGCCCGATGTAGGTGTTCGCCTCGGCGCCCCAGGTCGTCGCCCACACCAGGTCGAACAGTCGCCCCAGATCCAGCAGCCGCCGCCCGTGCTCCTCGTTCAGCCACACCCGCAACGGCTTGACGTACGCCGCCGGCTCGCCCGGATGCTGGTCGAGCCAGCCCTGCGGCTTCATCCGGTGAGTCGCGTACCCGGCGGGCCGCCGCTCCGGCTTCGCCGCGTACGGGTTCAAGGGCCCGTCCACGTCCAGGTAGAGGAGAGGACGCCGACCAGTCCCACCCGCTCCCACAGACCGACCAGAACCACCAGAACCGCCAGAACCACCAGACCCACGCATTCGAACATCATTGCGTCTGCGGTGGGCCTAGGGGAGAGGACGGATCACCCCGGCCAGACGATCGCCTGCGTCTCGCTGTACGCGTGCAGCGCGTACGAACCCACGTCGCGCCCCACCCCGCTCTGCTTGAACCCGCCGAACGGCGCCTCCATGTTGCGGCCGACCGTGTTCACGCCCACGCCCCCGGCCCGCAGGCGCCGGGCCACCCGGAAGGCCCGGGCGACGTCGCCGGACCAGACGTAGTCGATGAGGCCGTAGTCGCTGTCGTTGGCGAGGGCGACGGCCTGATCCTCGTCGTCGAAGGGGAGGACGACGACGACCGGCCCGAAGATCTCCTCCCGGACGACCCGCATGTCGGGGGTGCAGTCCGCCAACAGCGTGGGCGCCACCCAGAAACCCCGCTCGTACGGCGGACGTTCGCCGCCCGCCACCACCCGCGCGCCCTCCTTGCGGCCCAGCTCGACGTACGACTCGACGCGGTCGCGGTGGGCCGCCGAGATCACCGGCCCGACCACCGTGCCCGGCTCGCGCGGATCGCCGACCGGCAACCGGGCGGCGTAGGCCGCCAGTTGGGTCACCAGCCGGTCGTACACGCCGCGCTGTGCGATCACCCGCGTCGGCGCCGTGCAGATCTGCCCGCTGTAGAAGGTGAGCGTGGTGGCGATGCCGGCCACGGCCGCGCCCAGGTCCGCGTCGTCGAAGACGACCGCCGCGCCCTTCCCGCCCAACTCCATCAGCTGGCGCTTCATCCCGCGCCCGCACACCTCCGCGATCCGCCGCCCGACCGCCGTCGAGCCGGTGAAGCTCACCATGTCGACGTCCGGCGAGTCCACGGCGGCCTCACCGACGTCCGCCCCCGACCCGCTCACCACGTTCACCACACCCGGCGGCACACCGGCGGCCTCCAGGGCCTCCGCCATGCGATAAACGGAGAGCGGGTCCTGCGGGGCCGGCTTCACGACCACCGTGTTGCCCATGGCGAGGGCGGGGGCGATCTTGCCCGCCGGGTTGGCCCAGGGGTTGTTGTACGAGGTGATACAGGTGACCACGCCCACGGGCTGGCGCACGGCGAGAGCGCCCATCACGGCGGCCCTGCCGAAGGGCCCTGCCTCGTTGATCTGGGGCGCGATCGGCTCCTCCACCGGCTCCACGCGCGCGTACCGCTGGAACCGGGCGGCCCCCACCCCCACCTGCATGGCCCGCGCCGTCCCGGTCGTCGCACCGCTCTCGGCCTGGGCGAGTTCGGCGTACGGGACGAGGTGGCGGCGTATCTGGTCCGCCGTGCGGGCGAGGATCGCGGCCCGCTCCGCGGCGGGCGTCCTCGACCACGGTCCGAAGGCCTCCCGGGCGGCGGCGGCCGCCGCGTGCACCTGTTCCCGCGAGGCCTCCGGCGCCCACCCGACGACCTCCTCCGTCGCCGGGTCGACCACCTCGTAGTGCCCGCCGTCGGGCTCCACCCAGGAGCCCCCGATGAACAGCCGCCGCCGTTCCGCGGACTTCTCCGACGCCCCGTCCGAAGACCCCGAGGGACTCACCGTGTGCTCACCGTCCGCGTGTCCCGCCCGCTGCGCAGCACCTTGCCGGGCACGGCGCCGGTCACCACGTCGTCGCGGATCGCCTCGACGCCGTTGACCCAGACCGCCCGTACACCGATCGCCTTGGAGTCGAGGCGCGGGCTGTCACCCGGCAGGTCGTGCACCAGGGTGGCCTTGCCGGCGTCGACGCGCTCCGGGTCGAAGAGGACGAGGTCCGCATGCCACCCCTCCCGCACCTGTCCCCGTTCCCGCAGGCCGAAGAGGCGCGCCGGGTCGTCCGTGAGCATCTTCACCGCCTGCTCCAGGCCGACCAGCTTCCGGCCGCGCAGACAGTCGCCGATGAACCGGGTGGTGTACGGGGCGCCGCACATGCGGTCCAGGTGGGCGCCCGCGTCGGAGCCGCCGAGGAGGACGTCCTCGTGCCGCCAGGTCTCGGCGCGCAGGGCCCAGGAGTCGGGGTCGTTGTCGGTGGGCATGGGCCACAGGACCGTGCGGAGGTCGTCGGCGGCGCAGATCTCCACCAGGCACTCGAACGGTTCCTGCCCCCGCTCGGCCGCGATGTCCCGCACGACCCGCCCGGTGAGGCCCTCGTTCGCCTCGCTGTAGGTGTCGCCGATGACGTAGCGCCCGAAGTTGGCGAGCCGCCGGAAGACGCCCGCCTCCTTCGAGTCCGCCCTGCGCAGCATCTCCGCCCGCACCTCGGGGTCGCGGAGGCGCTCGATCCGCTCGGGCACCGGAAGGCCGAGGACGGGCCCCCACCCGGGGATCAGGTTCAGCGCGCAGAACGTGCCCAGCGACATGTTCATCGGCGTGAGGATCGGCATGGTCAGGGCGACGACCCGGCCGCCCGCCTTGCGGGCCCGCTCACTCGCCTCCAGCTGCCTGGGCACGCGTTCGGGGACGGCCGAGTCGATGGTCAGCACGTTCCAGTTGAGGGGACGCCCGGCCACCGCGCTCATCTCGACGAAGAGGTCGATCTCGTCGTCGCTGAACTGGTCCAGGCACCCGGCGACGATCGCCTCGATCTGGGTCCCCTCGTGCTCGCCGACCGCCCGCGACAGCGCGATCAGTTCGGCGGGCCGCGCGTGCCGTGACGCGACCGGCTGCCCGTCCCCGTCGCTGTGGGTCGAGGACTGCGTGGTCGAGAGGCCCCAGGCCCCCGCCTCCATCGCCTCGTGGAACAGCCGCAGCATGGCGTCCAGTTGCTCGACGCTCGGCTGCCCGCCGATGGCGTCGGGGCCCATCACATAGCGCCGCAGCGCGCAGTGCCCCACCATGAACCCGGCGTTGACCGCGATCCGCCCTTCGAGCGCGTCCAGGTACTCCCCGAATCCGTGCCAGGTCCAGGGCGCGCCCTCCTCCAGCGCGACCAGGGACATGCCCTCGACCTTGGACATCATCCGGCGCGTGTAGTCCGCGTCCTCGGGGCGGGCGGGGTTGAGGGGCGCGAGCGTGAACCCGCAGTTCCCGCCCGCGACGGTGGTCACGCCGTGGTTGAGGGACGGTGTCGCGTAGGGGTCCCAGAAGAGCTGCGCGTCGTAGTGGGTGTGAGGGTCGACGAAGCCGGGGGCGAGCACGAGGCCGGCCGCGTTCTCGGACGTGCGGGCGTCTTCGGTGACGGTCCCGATGACGGCGATACGGCCGTCCCGTATGCCCACGTCAGCGGTGTACGCGGGGGCGCCGGTCCCGTCGACGACGGTCACACCTTTGATGACATGGTCGAGCATGTCTCTCCCCTCCGGGTGCCTGGTAGGTGTCTTTCAGGAGCGCGGGGAACTGCGCGGGCCACCACGACTCACCCGCGGCCGCCGTACCCACCTCATCCCGCCGCCCGGAACCGTGAAGTCCGATGCACCGGATCCGTGTCGATCTTCGGAATCACGTGCTCCCCGACGAGCCTGATCGTCTGCAGCGTCGCCTCCTTCGGCACCCCGACCGGCAGCCCGAAGCTCAGCTGGTCCGCCCCGGCCTGCTCCCACCGCTTGCACTGCCGGAACACCTCGTCCGGGTCGCCGCAGATCAGCAACTCTTCCTCGATGAGCAGTTCGATGAGCTCCTCGTTGTACTCGGGCAGCGTCTCCGGCCACACGGGGAAGCCGTCGGGCCGGGGGAAGGTGTCGTGGTACCGGAAGACGAGCGACGGCAGGTAGTGCAGCCCGCCGTGCACGGCGATCCGTACCGCCTCGTCGTGCGTGGGCGCGCAGATCGCGGTCGTCGTCACCATCACGTTGTCGTTGACGAAGTCACCGATGGGTTCGGCGTCGACGATGGCGGTCTTGTACTTCTCCAGCACCCACTCCATGTCGGAGACCTTCTGCACACTGAAGCCGAGCACTCCGAGCCCCTTGCGCGCGGCCATGGAGTACGAGGGCGGTGACCCGGCGGCGTACCACATCGCGGGGTGCGACTTCCCGTACGGCTTGGGCAGGATCTTGCGCGGGGGCAGGGACCAGTGCTTGCCCTGGAACCCGACGTACTCGTCCTGGAGCCACATCTTGGGGAACTCGGCGATGGTCTCTTCCCAGATCTCCTTGGTGTAGTTCATGTCGGTCACCCCGGGGATGAACCCGAGGATCTCGTGCGAGCCGGCCCCGCGCCCGCTGCCGAACTCGAAGCGGCCCTCGGTGAGATGGTCGAGCATGGTGACCTTCTCGGCCACCTTCACGGGGTGGTTGACCTGGGCGAGCGGGTTGAAGATGCCGGAGCCGAGGTGGATCCGGTCCGTCGCGTGCGCCAGGTACCCGAGGAAGACGTCGTTGGCCGACAGGTGCGAGTACTCCTCCAGGAAGTGGTGCTCGGAGGCCCATGCGTACTTGAAGCCGGACTTGTCCGCCTGGATGACGTACTCGGTCTCCTCCATCAGCGCCTTGTGCTCCGCGAGGGGGTCCGTCTCGGCCCGCTTGCCCACGTATCCCTGTACAAAGAGCCCGAATTCCAAGGAGGTTCACCGTCCTCAGCCGTACTCGGCAGTCGTCACGACCGTTTCTGACAGAACGTCAGATCTCGATACGGCCGACTGTTCCACCGGCCCCGTGGAGCGTCAATAGCTGACACCCCGTCAGCTCCATGGACTCGGGGCGGTGGATTCGGGGCAGTGGGCTGGGAGTGGTGGACTCGGGGCGGTCAGAGGCTCACGCCGGCCAGCCAGCCCCCGTCGATCACGAACGGCTGCCCGGTGATGTAGGAGGAGTCGGCGCAGGAGAGGAAGAGGGCGAGGCGGGCGACCTCCTCGGGGCGGCCGATCCTGCCGAGCGGGATGCGCTTGCGGTAGAGCTTGTCGACGGCCTCGGCGGACACCTCGTCGCCCGGGTCGGTCATCGCGGTGTCGATGGAGCCGGGGCAGACGGCGTTGACCCGTATGCCCTTGCGGGCCAGTTCCAGTGCGGCGACGCGGGTGAGGCCGACGATGGCGTGCTTCGTCGCGGCGTACGCGCCGACGTACGCCATGCCCGTCATCCCCGTGTACGAGGCGGTGTTGACGATCGTGCCGCCGCCGGCCGCCTCGATCTCGGGGGCCAGGGTCTTGATCCCGAGGAAGACACCGACCTGGTTGACCCGCACCACCTGCATGAACTCGTCGAGAGGGGTGTCGACGAGGGAGTTGAAGCGCAGCACCCCGGCGTTGTTGACCAGCCCGTCGACGCGACCGTACGCCCCCTTGACCGCGGCCACGGCGGCCGTCCAGTCGTCCTCGCGGCTCACGTCCAGGTGGACGTAGAGCGCGCCGATCTCCTTGGCGAGGGCCTCTCCCCGGTCGTCGAGGACGTCGGCGACGACGACCTCGGCTCCCTCCGACCGGAACAGCCGCACCTCCTGCTCGCCCTGGCCGCGCGCGGCACCTGTGACGAGGACGACACGTCCGTCGAGCTTGCCCATGGGGACTCCCATCGCGGTGTGTTGGTCGAGGTCAGGGTACCGGCAGAGCTGACGATGCGTCAGCTGGCCGGGCAAGGGCTTGCTTCTGTGATCGCAAGTGACCGGAGAGTAGGGACATTTGACTCTGTCCTCTGGCTGTACGCAGCCCCAATAATCCTCCATCAGAAGGTAAAGCAACCCCCAAGGAGAGACAGTCATGGCAGCCAAGAGGCGCTTCAAGAACAAGAAGGTCCGATACTTGGCGATCGGTGCTTCACTCGTGACCGGCGCGGCCACCGTCACCGTACTACTGCCTTCGGCCAACGCCGCCGACGAGCCGAGCGTCGAGCGGATCATGAGGATGTGCGAAAGGACTGCCGTACTCAACGGAAAGCAGCAGACGACGCGCGATTTCGGGGGCGGCCTCGGGGACGGATTCGAATCCGACACCTGTGATTTCGTCGAGACGAAGTTCGAGACCTTCGACGGTCCCACGGAGAAGGTCACCGTCGATTTCCCGAACTGCGAGCCGAACGCCACGGAACCGTCGAAGGTGACCACCGAGTTCTCGAAGGCCGTGGGCCAGGGCCAGGGCAAGTACACCGCGACCCAGCAGGGTGCCCTCGGTGGGCTCTTCGGAGCCCTGAGCGGCGGCTGGGTGAAGCACAAGGGCACGCTGGACATGACCGTCAAGACGGCCACCGCCAGCGAGTCGGAACAGCGGGAGGTCCCTGTCGGCAAGGTCATGCATGTGACGTTCACGCCGAAGATGCAGCGCATGACCGGCGAATGGCGGGTGCACCTCGACGCCGACCCCGGCAGCTTCGCCGTGAACCCCTCCCCCGAGAAGAACTTCGTGGCGCCGGAGGTCGTCGAGGGCCCGGTCATCCTGGAGAGCGCCGCGGGCACGCCCGGCCTCGCGGACGGCACCACCAAGGTCGTCCTGGAGGACTGCTGACCGAAGTCCGACGGCTGACGGACGCCGGACGACGGACGACGACTGACGGACGCCGACCGTTCGGCTGACGGCTGACGGCTGACGGACGCCGACTAACGGCTGACAGCTGACGGCTGACGGCTGACGGGCCTCGGTCGACGGGCTGACGGCCGACGGGCCCCACCACAGGGCCGGCCACTCTCCCCGCACCGCCCCCATTCTCTTCCGGGACACCCCTCCCACCAGCACTTATCCCCCCTCATCACCCTTGCAGGAGACCCACATGACACGCACCGGGCGCAGCGGCAACCACCGCAGCAAGAAGAAGCGCATCACCCTCGCGCTGGCGCCGGTCGCCGCCCTCGGACTGGCCGTCCCGCTGATGTACAGCGCGGGCGCCGCCACCCCCGACGAGGTGGCCACCGACTGCCGCACGGACTCCGACAAGCTGGAGAACTGCGAGTTCGTCGACGTCCAGTTCAAGGCCAACAGTCTCGGCCCCAACGAGCGGGTCACCTCGGTGACCGACAACTGCGGAGTCAGCACCGCGGCGACGAAGACCTTCAGCGGCACGGCGTCGGTGACCCGTGTCATTCAGCTGGAGGACGGTTTCAACACGGACGGCAGCACGAAGCTGGCCAGCTCCGTCTTCGAGATCGGCGTCAAGTTCGCCACGCAGGAGTTCAACATCAAGCGCGACGACACCACCTCGTCGTTCTCCTTCTCCCGGTCCGACACGGTCAAGGCGGACCACATCGCCTTCTTCATGTGGTCCCACAAGCGCACCGACGTGAGCGGCTTCCTCAAGGCCACCTACAAGGAGGCGCAGGACGGCCAGAAGGTGTTCTTCTCGCCCAGCGAGAACGCCACCAGCGTCCACGTCTTCTACCCGCAGCTCCTGCCGAGCGGAACGCCCGACGGCCGCCTCTGGCTGCGTAACGTGAAGTGCGATTCCCCGCAGGCGAACGGAATCCTCAAAAGTGAGGGCAGCGTCCGCGCCGAACCCGGATTCGAAGAGGGTGGCGCGAACGTGACCGACGTCGAGGTTCCGCTGTCGGAGGTCACCATTCAGTAGCGCACGGAGAAACCTCCGAAGAAACCTCCGGAGAAACCCCCGGGCAATCCTCCAGACAAACGTCCAGACAAACATCCAGGAAAACCTCCGGACAGCCCCGAGGGAAACTCGCGGCGAAACCCCCGAGAGCCATCCGGAGAAACCCGAGTAATCCCCCGTGCCCGGCGCGGGGGATTTTTCATGCGGCTCCGAAACAGCTCCCAAGCGTTCCCGAAGGCGCTCAACCAAGCGTTCTCATACGCGAACCTGAGGGGCGGCTCCCAGCCATCTCAGCACGGCCTCCGTGCTCCCCCGGACATCCAGCTTGGCGTAGATGTTGCTGAGGTTGTTGCGGACGGTCTTCTCGCTCAGCGACAGACGCAGCCCGATCTCCTGGGCGCCGAGTCCGGTGGACAGGAGGTCCATGATCTGGCGCTCACGGGGCGAGAGCAGGGAGCGCAGGCGCTCGGTCGGCTGCCCCTGGTCCGGCAGTTGCCGTGCCGCGTCGCGGATGGCGGCGCAGGCCACGGGCGAGAAGTAGGTGTGGCCGACCGTGGCGGCCACGACCGCGGAGGACAGCATGCAGGTGCAGTAGTCACCCTCGACGAGATAACCGGCCCCGCCCCGGAACACCTCCACCACCGTGTCGGTGTCCTGCCGGGGGCTGACGACGATCACCGGGGCACTCATGGGGCCCATGGCCTCCAGCAGCCCCGCGAGGGACTCCGACGGGTCCTCGCAGCGCAGGACCACGACATCCGCCTCGGTCTCGCGGAGTTCACGGTAGGGCGGCGGGACGAGGAGCGCGCTGCTCACGTACCGGTCGTCGGGGGCCGGCCAGTCGTCGTGCGGCCACCGGCCCGGGGCACAGGCCAGGGCGACCGACAGGCCCGGGGACGAGGGTGCCGACCGGCGGGGTGGGTGCGCCGTGACGCGGGAGGGGCGTGCGGGACCAGCTGAAACGGGGGTGCCTGCGTGCTGGGACGTTCTGACGTGCCGGGGGGATCGCACCTCGCGTGTCCTTCCGCCGAAGCCATGACTCCCCTACATACGTGACTGCGGCGCCAGTTGTTCGAAGTTTCAAGGACGAACCGCGAAGCTGTCTGACAGGTTCCACGGCTCGGCCCACCACAGAAGCCGACACGGCCACTCGCTGAACTCCCGCTGCGGATGGCCGAGTTCGGAAGCGCGACGTTCGGTCGAGCGGCGGGTAGGGTCGGCGTGTGCGTTGATCTGCGGAGCGGCGGCCAGGGTGCCGCCGCAGAGGATGCGGGCGAGCCCGGCGGGTTGCGGGGCCGCCCGGTTCGGCATACCCGTCCTCCACCCACACCGGAGATCACGCCATGACCGCGCAGCGGCCCCTCATGTCCTACGACGCGTTCGTCGAGCTCGCCACCGCCGACCCCGCCGTCGTCGGCCTCGTCCTCAAGGGCTCCCGGGCCCACGGGGGCATGACCACCGAGCACTCCGACCACGACCTGTACGTCGTCCTCGCCGAGGGCGCCACCACGACCCTCACCCGGTTCGCGGGGCACCGCACCCCCGAGCTGGACCTCGTCGTCCTCACCCTCGACGAGTTCCGCTCCGCCGGGATGCCGGGCTTCGAGCGGTACGCCCTGGCCCGTGCCCGGGTCGTACTCGACCGCCTGGACGGAGGGATCGCCCGGATCCTGGCCGACAAGGCACGGCTCGACGCCGACGAGGCGGGCCGGGAGGCGGCCGCGTACCTCGACGCCTACGCCAACTCCCTCTACCGCTCGGTCAAGAACGACCGCGACGGCCAGGCGCTCGCGGCCCGCCTCGACGCCGCCGACAGCGTCCGCTACCTGCTGGAGCTGCTCTTCGCGCTCGACCGGCGCCCCCGCCCCTACAACAAGTACCTGGAATGGGAGCTGACCCGGCACCCGCTCCCCGACTGGAACACCGCCACACTCCTCGCCGCCGTTCAGCACATCACGGCCACGGGCGACGTACCCGCACAGCGCCACCTCTTCGCCCAGGTCGAGACCGTGGCCCGGCGGGCAGGACACGGCCCGGTCCTGGACGCGTGGGGCGAGGATCTGCGGCTCATGCGGGCGCGGTAGGGGTGCGTCCACACGGCGACGCGGTACGCCCGCGACCCGGGGCCGAACCCGCTGTCGGAGCGAGCTGCCGCCGCGAATGCCCCATCCGCAACGCGAGTGCGCACGCCGTCGGCGATCCGGCGATCCGGCGATCCGGCGATCCGGCGGCATGGCGATCCGGCGGGACCGGGCCCTACCGGTCAAGGGTCATGATCCACGGCTCTCGGGCACGTCGGCCGGCCCCGGTCAGTGGTCTTCGGGCTGTTGCGCTGACGCCCGAGTGCCCGTGCTCCTGCCACGCACCCGCACCCGGCACGGACAGGACCCGGCACGGACAGGGCCCGGTGAAAGCTGGGCGGTACCCCGAGAGCGGAGTTTCCCGGCTGACCACCCGCACGTACCGCATCCGCCCCGACGGCATGGCCGTCGGCCAACCGCACCAGCGCACGGTCACCAGCGGGCACGACCCCGAGCGCCTGCCGACGTCGCACGAGTGGCCGCCGTGCGGATGTCCTCGCTGCCGGACCGGGCGGGAGACGGAACCGCGGTAACCCGCACCCTCACCATCGGCCGCCCGCCTCGCCACGGCCCCCGTGACAGGGCAGGCGGCTTCTACAACAGGGGGCCCACCTCGGCCCCGAAGGCCCGCATCTGGTCCACGAGTTCATCCGCACCCCGGCTCCGGAACCGCACCTGGATCTGATCCACCCCCATCGCCCGGTACGCACGCAAGGACTCGGCCATCGCGGCCGGGCTCCCGGTGAGGGTGCGGCGTCCGACGTCCCAGTTCGGGTCGCCCACGTACAGCGGCTCGGTGATCGCGCCGATGGTGAAGGGGCCGGTGGCGCCCGCCTCCTCCCGTAGTCGGCGGAGCCGGGCGATCTGCGCCGGGAGGCGGTCGCGCGGGTCGCCCTGGGGCAGCCAGCCGTCGCCCCGGACGGCGGCCCGGCGGACGGCGGCGGGGGACGAGCCGCCCACCCAGAGGGGCACCCGGTCCTGGGCGGGCCGGGGCAGCTGGCCCAGATCCTCGAAGTCGTACAGCTTGCCGTGGTGGGAGGGGAATTCGTCCGGTCCGAGGGCCGCGCGCAGCGCGTCCACGCACTCGTCCAGGACCGCTCCCCGCCGCTCGAAGTCCACCCCCAGCGCCTCGAACTCCTCCCGCACGTGCCCGGCGCCCACGCCGAGGATCAGCCGGCCTCCGGAGAGGTGGTCGAGGGTGGCGTACTGCTTCGCCGTGAGGAGCGGGTGGCGCAGGCCGACCACCGCGACATGGCTGAGCAGCCGGACGCGTTCGGTGACGGCGGCCAGGTGGGCGAGCGTGGCGACCGGGTCGTACCAGACGGTGCTCATCGCGGGCGCGAGGCGGCGCGGGACGGCCACGTGGTCGCAGACGGCGACATACGCGAACCCCGCCCGGTCGGCGGCCCGCGCGACCTCGGCCAGCTCCCGCGGCCCCGCGTCCGCCTCCCAGGGCTCGGCGTAGAGGGTGCTCTGCGACTGGACGGGGAGCTGCATGCCGTAGCTGAGCGCCAGGCCGGTTCCGTTCGACGGGCGTTCCCCGGACCCGCTCAACTCGCGCTCCCCGGCCCCGCCCACAACCCGTCCTCCGTCAACCCCAGCAACTCGATCGCGTTCCGCCGCACGATCCGGTCCACCACGTCCGGGTCCAGGTGGCCCATCTGGGCCTCGCCCACCTGGCGGGACTCGGGCCAGGTGGAGTCGGAGTGGGGGTAGTCGGTCTCGTAGAGGACGTTGCCGACGCCGATCGCGTCCAGGTTGCGGAGGCCGAACGCGTCGTCGAAGAAGCAGCCGTAGACGTGGTCGGCGAACAGCTCGGACGGCGGGCGGTGGACCTTGTCCGCGACGCCGCCCCAGCCCCGGTTCTCCTCCCAGACGACGTCCGCGCGTTCCAGGATGTACGGGATCCAGCCGATCTGGCCCTCGGCGTACATGACCTTGAGGTTCGGGAAGCGTTCGAACTTGCCGCTCATCAGCCAGTCGACCATCGAGAAGCAGCAGTTGGCGAAGGTGATGGTGGAGCCGACGGCGGGTGGCGCGTCCGCGGAGGTGGACGGCATGCGGCTGGAGGAGCCGATGTGCATGGCGACGACCGTGCCGGTCTCGTCGCAGGCGGCGAGGAAGGGGTCCCAGTCGTCGGTGTGGACGGAGGGGAGGCCCAGGTGCGGGGGTATCTCGGAGAAGGCCACCGCTCGGACGCCGCGCGCCGCGTTCCTGCGCACCTCCGCCGCCGCCAGCTCCGCGTCCCACAGCGGGATGAGGGTGAGCGGGATGAGCCGGCCCCGCGCCTCGGGGCCGCACCACTCCTCCACCATCCAGTCGTTGTACGCCCGGACGCCGAGCAGCCCCAGTTCACGGTCCGCGGCCTCGGTGAAGGTCTGGCCGCAGAAGCGGGGGAAGGTCGGGAAGCACAGGGCCGACTGGACGTGGTTGACGTCCATGTCGGCGAGGCGCTGCGGGACGTCGTACGAGCCGGGGCGCATCTGCTCGTACGTGATGATCTCCAGCTTGATCTCGTCCCTGGAGTAGCCGACGGCGGTGTCGAGGCGGGTCAGCGGGCGGTGCAGGTCCTCGTAGACCCACCAGTCGCCGATGGGGCCGTCGTCGCCGGGGGCGCCCATCACGGGCTTGAACCGGCCGCCGAGGAACGTCATCTCCTTCAGCGGCGCGCGGACCACCCGGGGGCCCGTCTCCAGGTACTTCTTGGGGAGCCGGTCCTGCCAGACGTTCGGGGGCTCCACCGTGTGGTCGTCGACGGAGATGATCATCGGGAAGGGGGCCGGGGCGGGGGTGGGGCTGTCGGGATCCGTGGCGCTCGTCTCCAAGGTGTCCATGTCCGTTACGGTAGCGCCGATCTGACGGTCCGTCAGTAATGGACCGCCGACAACCCCCGTGCGAAGAGCCTGTGTGGACCTCGTGACATCCCGCGCGTCACCTGTGATCGACCTCTCGCACGGCTGACGGATCTGCCATGAACAAGGCAAACTGGCCTGGATATCAGGAGGCCTTAGGGGGCTGTCGATGGGCGGTGGACCGGGAGTGCCGGAGGTCGGTGGGCCGCGAGTGCCGGAGCAAAGGACTGCCGTGGACGCCGAGACCGCGCAACCGGACCCCGAGGCCCCGGCCGAACTGCGCTTCAGCGTGCTCGGACCCGTGCGGGCCTGGCGCGGCGCCGAACCCCTCGCCACCGGTTCGCCACAGCAACGCGCCCTGCTCGCCGCACTGTTGCTCCGCGAGGGCCGTACGGCCACCGCGAGCGAGCTGATCGACGCGCTGTGGGGCGACGAGCCGCCGTCCCAGGCGCTGGCCGCCGTACGGACGTACGCCTCCCGGCTGCGCAAGGTGCTCTCCCCCGGTGTCCTGGTCAGCGAGTCCGGTGGCTACGCGGTCCGCGCGCTGCCTGCCGGCGCCCTGGACCTCGCCGTGGCCCAGGAACTGGCGACCGACGCGGAGAAGGCCAAGAACTCCGGGGACCTGTGCCAAGCCCGCCAGCTGCTGAACAAGGCGCTCGGGCTGTGGGACGGCGAGGTCCTGGCGAGCGTCCCGGGGCCGTACGCGGAGACCCAGCGGGCCCGTCTTGAGGAATGGCGCCTCCAACTGGTCGAGACCCGCCTCGACATGGACCTGGAGCAGGGCTGCCACGCGGAGGCCGTCTCCGAGCTGACCGCCCTCACCGCCGCGCACCCTTTGCGGGAGCGGCTGCGCGAACTGCTGATGCTGGCGCTGTACCGCAGCGGACGGCAGGCGGAGGCCCTCGCGGTGTACGCCGACACCCGCCGCCTGCTCGCCGACGAACTGGGTGTGGACCCCCGCCCGGGACTGCGGGAGTTGCAACAGCGCATCCTGCAAGCGGACCCGGGACTCGCGGAACCCTCCGCGCCCCTGACCGCCGAGCCCGCCGCGACACCCGTCCGCCCCGCCCAGCTGCCTGCCACCGTGCCCGACTTCACCGGTCGGTCCGCCTTCGTCAACGACCTGAGCGAGGTCCTCGCGGAGGCGTCCGGCGCCGAGGGGCAGGTGATGGCCGTGTCCGCGCTGGCCGGCATCGGCGGCGTCGGCAAGACGACCCTCGCGGTGCATGTGGCCCACCAGGCCCGGTCGGCCTTTCCGGACGGTCAGTTGTACGTCGACCTCCAGGGCGCCGGGGCCCGCCCCGCCGAGCCCGAGACGGTCCTCGGCTCCTTCCTGCGGGCGCTGGGCACGGCCGACTCCGCGATCCCCGACTCCCTGGAGGAGCGGGCCGCGCTGTACCGGTCGGTCCTGGACGGCCTCCGGGTGCTGGTCCTGCTCGACAACGCGCGGGACGCCGCCCAGGTACGGCCCCTCCTGCCGGGCACGGCGGGCTGCGCGGCCCTCGTCACCGCCCGGGTGCGCATGGTGGACCTGGCCGGGGCCCACCTGGTCGACCTCGACGTGATGTCCCCCGACGAGGCCCTCCAGCTCTTCACGAAGATCGTCGGCGAGGAGCGGGTGGCGGCGGAGCGCAAGGCCGCGCTCGATGTCGTCGCGGCCTGCGGCTTCCTGCCCCTCGCCATCCGCATCGCCGCGTCCAGGCTGGCGGCACGCAGAACCTGGACGGTCTCCGTCCTCGCCGCCAAACTCGCCGACGAGCGGCGGCGGCTGGACGAGCTGCAGGCAGGCGACCTGGCAGTGAAGGCCACCTTCGAGCTGGGCTACGGTCAGCTGGAAGCCGCCCAGGCCCGCGCCTTCCGCCTGCTCGGCCTCGCGGACGGCCCGGACATCTCGCTGGCCGCCGCGGCCGCCGTACTGGACCTGCCGCCGGAGGAGACCGAGGACCTCCTGGAGATCCTCGTCGACACCTCCCTCCTCGAATCCGCCGCGCCCGGCCGCTACCGCTTCCACGACCTCGTACGGCTCTACGCGCGTGCATGTGCCGAACGGGACGAACAGCCGCCAGGTGAGCGGGAGTCGGCGATGTCGCGGCTGCTGGACTTCTATCTGGCGACGGCGACGCGGGTGTACGCGATCGAGCGGCCGGGGGACCGGACGGTGGACCACCTGGAGGTGACCGAGCGGGCGGGCCAGGAGTTCAGCGACGACATGAGAGCACTCGACTGGCTGCACTCGGAAGCGGCCTCCATCCTGGCGTGCGTCCAGCAGTCGCTGGGGGCTGCCAGCCTGCGTCGCAGTGTCGATCTCCTTCTGGCGTCGAAGGACCTGGCGGAGTCGGGTGCGAGTTCGCTCCGCTATGAAGCGGCCGCCATCGCCGCGCGGGACGCCGCGGCCGCTGAGGGGGACGCCCACGCGGAGGGCCGCGCCCGCACAACCCTGGCCCAGGTACTCAGCCGGGCCGGACGGTTCGACGAGGCGCACCCGGAGGCGGAGCGAGCCATCGAACTGGGACGGCGAACAGGTGACCCCTGGACCTGCGGCAACGCCCACAACGAGCAGGGGATCATCGCCAACTGCCGGAACCAGCGCACCGTCAGCGAGGCGCATCTCCTCGAAGCGATCAAGGCGTTCCGCGCCGACGGCAACCGGCCGGGCGAGGCCAGCGCGCTGTGCAACCTCTCCCGGGTACTGGTCTCTCTCGGCCGTACGGCAGTGGCCATCGACCTGGTCCGCCAGGGCATCGCCATCTACGACGAGCTGGGACTCACCTTCCGCCTGGCCAACGCGAGGTACGCCCTCGGCATCGCCCTCAGTCACGCCGGGCGTCAGAGCGAGGCCCTGGACCAGCTCACCGAAGCGCTGAGCACGTTCGTGCAGAACCGTCAGCGGCTGTGGGAGGGAGCGACCCACTTCCGTATCGCCCAGGTGCACCTCTCGGCCCGCCGGCCGGCCCAGGCGGCACAGCACGCCGAGCAGGCCCTCACGACGGGATGCATCGGCGGCGACTGGATGCGCGCCAACATCCTCACCCTGCTGGGCCGCTCGCTCGACAGCCTCGGACAGGCCGACCGTGCGCGGGCGTGCTGGCGGGAAGCGCTGACGATCTACGAGGCGTCCCGCGCGCCGGAGGCCGCCGAGCTGAGGGCACTCCTGCAGCCGGTCGCAGCGGCTTGAACGGCGGCCGGAACGGCGGCTCGACCGGGGTCGGGCGGGCGTTCATCGAACGTTTATGAGTGGCTGCCACTCTTCAGTCCATCGATCCGTCGCGTCGGGGGGCAGGCGGGTCTCACGGGCCTCATTCATAGAGTGAGCGCCCCGGGAACGCCCGCTCGGCGGCCCTCGGGGGAGTTGCCGAACGGGCGTTCCACCCAACGCTCGACAAAACTCATGGGGGTTCCAGCAATGAGCAGCACCGAGAAGACGAAGCAGGACCCGAGCACGGCGAACGGCACGGACACGGCGGCCGAGGAGATCAGGACCCTCGACAGCCACATGCCTGCCCCGCCGAAGGACGGCGGCACCGCCACCCCGCAGGACAGCCACATGCCCGCCCCGCCGACCGACGACACCATCACCACCAAGGACAGCCACATGCCCGCCCCGCCGGCTCTGGACCTGGGCGGCAAGTAGACCTTCCTCCCGCAACGGGGATCGGCCGCGGTGGCGCGGAGGGGGAGCCACCGCGGCCGAGGTGTGTCCGGGACCGGTCAGCCGGAACCCCCGGCGGGGGCCGGCACGATCCAGGGAGGGACCAGGATGATCGCAGCGCATGTCGGACCCGGCGCTCCCGCGGCCTCACGGCCGGAATGGACACCGACCGCGCTGCGTGCGGCCCTGGAACAGGTGGCCCCTCACCGCCTCGGCGAGATGGAACGGCAGAAGGACGAGGCCATCACCCTGGCGGCCCGCACGGGCAGCCTCGGCCCGATCAACCGCTTCCTCGAAACCTGGGCCGTGACCGTCGAGATCGCCAGGATTCCCGCCTGCGCCGCGCGGCTGCGCGCCGCCGAGCACACCGCCCGCACCGTCGACCACGACGACCCGGCCTGGCGCGAGGCCATGGACGAGATCCGCGATCTGCACTCGGCCGCACGGCAGTCGCTCGACCGGCAGTCGCTCGACCGGGAGTGACCGGCACGGACTCGGCTCGCCCGCGGCCCCCGGCCCCACACCGCCCTCACCGCCCCCGCAACTCCCCCTTCACCACCTTCCCGCTGGCGTTGCGCGGCAGTTCGCCCACGAAGTCGACCGCCCTCGGCACCTTGTAGTTGGCCATCTCCCGACGGGACCAGGCGATGAGGTCGTCGGCGGTCACCAGGGACCCCGGGCGGCGGACGACGAACGCCTTGCCGACCTCGCCGAGGCGCGGGTCGGGGACGCCGACGACCGCCACGTCCGCGACGTCCGGGTGGAGGCCGAGGAGTTGCTCGATCTCGGCGGGATACGCGTTGAACCCGCCGACGATGAACATGTCCTTGACGCGGTCGGTGATCCGCAGGTTGCCGTCCTCGTCCAGGACGCCTATGTCCCCGGTGCGGAGCCAGCCGTCGGCGGTGACCACGCGCGCGGTCTCGGCGGGGTCCTCGAAGTAGCCGCGCATGACGTTGAAGCCGCGGACGAGGACCTCTCCGGGGGAGCCGGGCGGCAGCGGGGAGCCCAGCGGATCGACGACGCGCACCTCCGCCCCCGGGATCGCCCGGCCGGACGTCGACGCGATCACCGACGGCTCGTCGCCGCGCCGGCACATGGTGACGATGCCGGACGCCTCGGACAGGCCGTACGCCGTCAGCACGGTGTCCACGCGCAGTTCGGCCCGTAGCCGTTCGACGAGTCGGAGCGGGACCACCGCCGCGCCCGTCACCACCAGACGCAGCGCGCCGAGGTCGTAGTCGTCGCGGGCGGGGTGGTCCAGGAGGGACTGGTGCAGGGTGGGCGGGCCGGGCAGGACCGAGACCCGCTCGGCCGCCACGTTGGCCATCGCCGTCTCCACGTTGAACACCGGCTGGGGGATCATCGTCGCGCCCCGCATGAGGCAGGCGATCACCCCGGCCTTGTAGCCGAAGGTGTGGAAGAACGGGTTCACGATGAGGTAGCGGTCGCCCTGCCGGAGGCCGGCCAGCTCGCTCCACACCTCGTACGCGCGCAGGGTCTGCGCATGGGTGATCACCGCGCCCTTGGGGCGGCCGGTCGTCCCGGACGTGAAGATGATGTCGGAGGGGGAGTCGCCCGTCAGTCCGTCCGACCGCGCCCGCACCTCCTGCGCGCTCACCCCGTCGCCGCTGGCGAGGAAGTCCTTCCAGGTGCGGAAGTCGGCGGGGGCGTCGTCCGAGAGCACCACCACCTGTTCCAGGTGCGGGAGTCCGGGCAGCGGCCCCGGCCGCTCGCACACGCCGTCGGCCCCCGGTGCCCGCAGCCGCCCGCCGTCCGCCCCGGCCGCGCGCCGGAGCGAGGCCACGTACGAGGTCCCGAGGAAGGTTCCGGTGACGAACAGCAGCCTGGCCCGGCTGCGCGCCAGTACGTCCGCCGCCTCGCCGCCCTTGAAGCGGGTGTTCAGCGGGACGAGGACCGCGCCCGCCGAGACCGCGCCGAGCGCGGAGACGATCCAGTCGAGGGAGTTCGGGGCCCAGAGGGCGACCCGGTCGCCGACCCGCACCCCGTTCGCGACGCACGCCGCCGCCGCGCGCTCCACCCGGGCGCCCAGCTCCGCGTACGACACCCGCGTACGCCCGTCGACGACGGCCTCGACCCCGGCGAACCGCCGGGCCGCCGCGCGGACCAGCCCCGGGACGGTCCCCCACTCCAGGTCACCGCGCCGTCCCTCCATGTCACCGCTCACAGCAGGCCTCCGTACCCGAGAACCAGTGTTCAAGTGCCCAAGTGCCCTGGCGACAGCCGGACATCGGGAGCTGACTACCCGTCAGATTAGCTGTACCCTGACGGACTGTCAGCAGCCGACAGCCCCTTGCGGAGGTGTGCTCCGCAACCCTGTGCGGAGGTGTGCCCCTATGGCTCCCATGGCCGTGCTCAAGGACGCGACAGCGATCGTCGGCATCGGCCAGACCCCCTTCGCCAAGCGCCTTCCGGAATCCGAACGGGCGTTGGCGTGCCGGGCGATCCTGGCCGCCCTCGACGACGCCGGGATAGCGCCGGACGAGGTCGACGCGCTCGCCTCGTACACCATGGAGGAGACCGACGAGGTCGAGGTGGCCAAGGCCCTGGGCCTCGGCGACCTCACCTTCTTCAGCAAGGTCGGCTACGGCGGCGGCGGTTCGTGCGCCACGGTCGCGCATCTCGCCGCCGCGATCGCCACCGGCCAGGCCACGGTCGGTGTCGCCTGGCGGTCCCGCAAACGCGGCTCCGGCCCCCGCCCGTGGAAGAACACCGCGGTCCAACTCCCCACCCCGGCCCAGTGGACCCGCCCCTACGGCCTGCTCCGGCCCGCCGACGAGATAGCCATGCTGGCCCGCCGCCACATGCACGAGTACGGCACCACCCGCGACCACCTCTTCAACGTGGCCCTCGCCTGCCGCAACCGGGCCAACCAGAACCCCGCCGCGATCATGTACGAGCGCCCGCTGACCCGCGAGATGTACATGAACTCCCGCTGGATCAGTGAACCCCTGTGCCTGTTCGACAACTGCCTGGAGACGGACGGCGCGCTGGCCTGCGTGGTGGTCTCCGCCGAGCGCGCCCGCGACTGCCGCCGCACCCCCGTCTACGTCCACTCCGCCGCCCAGGGCCTGCCCGCCCAGCACCACGGCATGGTCAACTACTGGAACGACGACCCGCTGACCGGCCCCGCCTGGACCGCCGCCCGCCACCTGTGGAAACACGCGGACCTCGCCCCGGACGACATCGACGTCGCCCAGATCTACGACGCGTTCACCGCCCTGATCCCCCTGTCGCTGGAGGGCTACGGGTTCTGCGCGCGCGGCGAGGGCGGCGCCTTCACCGAGGGCGGCGCCCTGGAGATGGGCGGCCGGCTTCCCCTCAACACCTCCGGGGGCGGCCTCAGCGAGGCCTACGTGCACGGCTTCAACCTGATCACCGAGGGCGTACGGCAGCTGCGCGGCACGAGCACCGCCCAGGTCCCGGACGCGGCGACCTGCCTGGTCACGGCGGGTGAGGGGGTTCCGACCTCCGCCCTGCTGCTGAGGAACTGAGGAGTCGAGGAGATGCTGACACCGGTGGTGGACGACGACGGGGCCCCCTTCTGGGAGTACGCCGCGCGGGGCGAGCTACGGATCCAGGCGTGCGCCGACTGCGGCGAACTCCGCTTCCCGCCCCGCCCCTGCTGCCCGCACTGCCGCTCCTTCGCGACCGAGTGGCGCCGGGTCTCCGGCCGGGGCCGCGTCTGGTCGTACGTCCGCCCGCACCCGCCGCTCCTCCCCGACTACGCCGAGCAGGCCCCGTACCACGTGGTCCTCGTCGAACTGACCGACGCCCCCCGCATCCGTCTCGTCGGCAACCTGGTGAGCGGGCCGGACGCCCGCCTGGACTCGGTGCCGGCCGAGCGGATCCGGATCGGGGCGCGGGTGCAGGTGGTGTTCACGTCCACCGGCGTCCCCCAATGGGTACTGGAGCGGCCGTGACCGTGCGCACCACGACGGACAAGTCCACGGGCGTCGCCCTCCTGACCCTGGACCGCCCGGAGAGGCTGAACGCGATCGACCTGCCGACCGCGCAACAACTCGCCTCGTTCTGGCAGGACTTGAGGTTCGACGACGCGGTACGGGCGGTCGTCGTGACCGGCGCCGGCGAGCGCGCCTTCTGCACGGGCCTCGACCGGGACGCGGCCGGAGCCGTCCCGCAGCCGAACTCCCCTTACACCATCGAGGACCCCCTCCTCAGGATCGGCCCCAAGTCCAACGACTGCTGGAAACCACTGATCGCGGCTGTGAACGGTATGGCCTGCGGCGGAGCCTTCTATCTGCTGGGCGAGTCGGAGTTCCTCGTGGCCGACCCGTCCGCCACGTTCTTCGACCCCCACACCACCTACGGCATGGTCAGCGCCTTCGAGTCGATCCTGATGGCCCAGCGCATGCCGTACGGGGAGGCCGCGCGCATGGCGCTGCTGGGCACCGCCGAGCGGATGTCGGCACGGCGGGCGCACGAGGTGGGGCTGGTGTCGGAGGTGACGGAACCCGGCGGCGCGGTCGCGGCGGCCGTGCGGTGCGCCGAGGTGATCGCCGGCCACTCACCGGAGGCCGTCGAGGGCACGGTCCGCGCCTGCTGGGCCGCCCGGGAGGCGACGAGGGCGCACGCTCTCGCTTACGCCCCGCACCTGATTTCACTGGGCAACCAACCGCAGGCGCGGCAGGGGGAGTTGTTCGCCTCGCGGCGGAAGGGCGAGTACCGGACGCGATGAGGAGGGACCCTTCGAATCGCGGACAATTCGCGAATGAAACGTGAACTGTTTCACACTCCGGCTTCACTTGATTACGGCCACTCATGAGCTTTGTCCCCATGTGAGTCTCTGGTTAAGAGGCAGGAGTAGCTCGTATGTTGCGACCTGATCGCTCGACCTCTTGATCGCAACATATCCAGCCATAGCTCAACGCCGTTCGGCGGGGGACAAAACATATGAATACGTACGGGGGAAGACGCCGGCTCCGCAGAGCCGGCGTGGTGCTTTCCGCAGCTCTGATGCTGGCGGCGAGCACATCGGAGGGCGCGATGGCGGTGGCCGGCGGGAGTGCCGGCACCTCAGCCGTCGACGCCGCGAAGACCGCCAAGTCCGCTGGGACGGGCGGGGCGGCCGACGAGTCCGCTGAAGCCGGAGCGGGCGAGGACACCAAGGCCCTGGCCAAGGCCGCGCGCACGGGCAAACTGGTGGAGATCACCTCGATGCGCGGTGAGAGCAGCGAGGTGTTCGCCACCCCGGAGGGTCACCTGGAGGCCCGGGAACATCTGCGTCCGGTGCGGACGCGGGTGAACGGCGAGTGGCAGGACATCGACACCACGCTGGCGCTCGGCGCGAACGGCGCGGTGACGCCCAAGGCCACCACCGTCGGGCTGACGTTCTCCGGCGGGGGTTCCGACCCGCTGGTGCGCATGGTCAAGAACGGTCGGGAACTCGCGTTGTCCTGGCCCGAGAAGCTTCCCGCTCCGGAGCTGAGCGGGAACACCGTCACCTACCCGGACGTCCTGCCGGACGTGGATCTGCGGATGACGGCGCAGCAGGACGGTTTCACCCAGCTGCTGGTCGTCAAGTCGGCCGAGGCCGCGGCGAGCACGGAGCTGAACGAACTCCGTCTGAAACTGGACGCCGACGGCATGCGGGTCGAGGAGACCGACGACGGCGGCCTGGCGGCGATCGACGAGGGCGCCAAGAGCGCTGTCTTCGAAGCCCCTCGCCCGGTGATGTGGGACTCCAGCGACCAGGCACCCGCCACCACGGAACAGTCCTCGACCCAGTCCTCCGCCGGGGGCGCCTCGAAGGCGTCGGCGCTGTCCGCACCACGCTCGACCACCTCGGTCACCACGACGACCGCCGTCACCGCCTCCACCACCGCGGCCGACGACGGCGCGGACGACTCGGAGACCACCGCCGCGGAGTCGGCGAACGTGGCACCGGTGGGCGTGGACGTCCCCGCCGCGCAGGACGCGCTGGTGCTGACGCCCGACCGTGACGTGCTCCGGGGCAAGGACACGGTGTACCCCGTGTTCATCGACCCCCAGTGGTACTCCCCGAAGGCCTCGGCGTGGACGATGGCCTCCGAGTACTGGGCCTCGTCGCCGCAGTGGAAGTTCAACGGCGAGTCGGACGCGGGCCTCGGGTACTGCAACTGGGCGTACTGCGCGCCGCACGACACCAAGCGCCTCTTCTACCGCATCCCCACCTCCAAGTTCGCGGGCCGGACCGTGCTGCAGGCCGAGTTCGTGGTCCGCAACACCTGGTCGGCGTCCTGCTCCGACCGGAGCGTGGAGTTGTGGCGCACCAAGGACATCTCCTCGTCGACGACCTGGAACTCGCAGAACGCGTCCGGCTTCTGGATCGACCACCTCAAGACGGAGTCCTTCGCGTACGGATACACCGGCTGCGCCGCGAAGGACGCCGAGTTCAACGTGAAGTCCGCGATCCAGCTGGCGGCGGACAAGAAGTGGTCGACGATGACCTTCGGCATGAGGGCGGCGAGCGAGTCCGACGCCTACGGCTGGAAGCGGTTCTCGGACGACGCCTACCTGCGGGTGCAGTACAACCGGCCGCCGCCGCAGGTGAAGATGTCGCAGCTGGTCATGGAGTACGGCGGGACGTGCAAGAAGCCCGAGAACGCCGCACGCGTGCGCTCCCTGGGCAAGATCTACGCGAACGACATCACCGACCCCGACGGTGACACCGTCAAGGTGGAGTTCGCGGCGAGCTGGGACACCGGCGACGGCAAGGGTTCGGTGACCCGCTGGAGGTCGGGGCTGACGGGGGCGAAGAAGTCCGGCTCGGACTTCACGATCACCCTGCCGTCCACCCTCCCCAAGAACAAGACGATCAACTGGTACGTCCGTTCCAACGACGGGGCCCAGTCCTCGCCCTGGTCGTACTCGGGTGACGCGACCTCCTGCTACTTCGTGTACGACACGAGCGTGCCGAAGGCGCCGAGCATCTCCTCCGCCATCTACCCGGCGTCCAACCCGGAGGACCCCGAGGATCCCTGGTACGACGGAGTGGGCCAGTACGGCAACTTCGTGATCACCGGGGCCGTCTCCGACGTGACGAAGTACTGGTACGGCATCAACGGCGACCCGGTCTCCGCCAACACGGTCACCACCTCGGGCGGCGCGGCCAAGACCGTGCCCGTACTACCGCTCAAGCCGGGCCTCAACACCTTCACCGCGCGGTCCTTCGACGCCGCGGGCAACGGCTCCGAGATCCGCACCTACCAGTTCCGCGTCAAGGCCGGGCAGCTCGAACGCGCCAACTGGTCGATGGACGAGGCGGCCGGCGCCACCCAGGCGGCGGGCAGCGCGCCCGAGCAGGCCGCGACCCTGTACGGCGGCCCGACGCGGGAGGTCGAGGGCAAGATCGGCAAGGCGGTGCAGTTCGACGGTGTCGACGACTACGCCGCCACCGAGGTCGCCACCATCAACACCGACGTGAGCTTCACGGTGTCGGCGTGGGTGAAGCTGTCGGCGATGCCGTCCGGAGCGGCGGTCGTCGCCTCCCAGCGGGGCAACAACGCGCCGGGCTTCGAGCTGTACTACTCCAAGGGGTACGACCGCTGGGTGTTCAACCAGTACAGCGCCGACAGCACCAGCGGCACTCCCGTCCGGGCCATGCAGGCCGCCGCGGGCGGGGTCAAGGCCGGGGAGTGGACGCATCTGGTCGGCATGTACGCCGCCGGTGAGCAGCAGCTGAAGCTGTTCGTCAACGGCACGCTGGCCGGGACCACCGCCTACAGCACGGGGTGGAACGCGCGGCGCGGCATGGTGATCGGCGGCAGCATCCTGGGCTCCACGCCGACGTCGTTCTTCCCCGGGTCCATCGACGAGGTGAAGACCTTCGAGAAGCCGCTGTCGGCGGCCGAGGTGTCCACCCTCTACAGCGCGAACTCGATCGGCGCCGGCCGTCCGGCCCGCGCGGTCTTCCACATGGACGACGCCGCCGACGCGACCGCGCTGAGCGGCCGGGCCGACGTGAACCCGGCGGTCCTCAAGGGCGGGGCCACCGCGGGAGCGGCAGGGGTGGACGGCAACGCCCTCACCCTGGACGGCACCGACGACTACGCCGTCACCAGCGGCCCGCACATCAACACCTCCTACAGTTACGCCATCTCCGCCTGGGTGAAGCTGTCGAAGACCAAGCCGAACCACGCCGCCACGGTCGCCTCGCAGATCGGCACCACGGTGACGGGTCCGGAGCTGTACTACTCCAGTGCCTACGACCGCTGGGTGTTCAACCAGCACGGCGCCGACACCGCCGACTCCACGGTGGTGCGGGCCATGCAGCCCGAGGGCACCACGGCGTACGGCGGTGAGTGGACGCACCTGGTCGGTGTGCAGGACACGGTGGCCGACAAGCTCTCGCTGTACGTCAACGGCACCCTGGCCGGCACCACCGCCACGACCACCACCTGGTACGCCGGGGGTGCGGTGCAGATCGGCGCCAGCGCGTTCGAGCGGACGCCCACCTCGTTCTTCCCGGGCCAGATCGACGACGTACGGCTCTTCGACCGTCCGGTGTCGGCCGGTGAGGTGCAGCAGCTGTTCAAGCAGCGCGCGGTGGTCAAGGGCCGCTGGAAGTTCGAGACGGCCACCGGGACGCCGCTGACGTCGCCGGACGCCTCGCCCGCCGCCAACGCCATGACCCTCTACAACGGCGCCCAGACGGGCTCGGGCTGGGTCGACGGCGCGGTCACCCTCGACGGCACCAACGACTACGCCGCGGCCTCCGTGGTCCCGGTCGACACCGGTGCCAGCTTCACGGTCAGCGCCTACGTCCAGACGGCCGCCACCCCGACGAGCCCGGTCACGGTCATCAGCGCTCCGGGAGCGAAGAAGAGCGCCTTCGCGGTGCGCTACGAGCCCAGCGCCACCCCGGCGACCGATCCGGGCCGCTGGCGGATCGCCACGGCCGACTCCGACAGCGACAGCGCCGCGGTCTCCGACGTCGGCAACGGCATGTTCTACAGCCCGACCGACTGGAACCATCTGGCGCTGGTCTACGACGGGTTCTCCAAGGAGGTCCGCCTCTACGTCAACGGCGAACTCCAGGAGACCGCCTGCGCCGACGCCGACGAGGACGGGGTGCAGGACGACGCGAGCTGCGCCGACACCGTCTCGTGGGCCGACGACGTACTGACGTACAAGGCCGGGAAGACGCTGCAGCTCGGCCGGGACACGACGGGTACCACGTCGAGTCAGTACTTCCCCGGGTCGCTCTCCGACGTCTGGGTCTTCCAGGGTGCGCTGACCGAGACCCAGATCGCCCACCTCGCCGTCGGCATGCCGGGCGTGGAGACCGCCGTCCCCAGCGGCGACTGACCGGCTAGGCCATCGGGAACGGGGCCCGCCGCCGCACGCGGCCGGCCCCGTTCCCCGGCTGACTTCTTCGCTCCGCCGCACCTGGCTCTCCCCTGCCCGCGGAGCACCCAACGGGAGGAAAAGACTCGGATGACGACCAGACCACGCAGGAGAACAGGCCGACCGTGGCGGTGGGTCGCCATGGCCTCGGCCGCGGTGCTGACCGGCACCTTGATACAGGCGTCCGGCGTTCCCGCCGTCGCCCAGCCTGCCTGGCGCAAGCCCGCACTGCCCGAGGCCGAGTCCCCGGTCGCCGGCGGCCCGGCCGGCAAGGCCGTGCCCCGCAAGGTCACCAAGACACCCCGCACCCCCGCCAAAGCCCCGGCCACCACCTGGCCCAAGGCGACCACTGCGACGGTCACCCTTGACAAGAACACCACCCGGGTCAAGGGATCGCCCCTCGCGCTGGACACCCGGGTCAAGAAATCGAAGGACGCCGCCGACGGCACCTACACCCTGCGCACCCTGTCCAGGAAGGCCGCCCGCAAGACCGGCGTCGACGGCCCCGTCTTCACCCTGACACCCCGCAAGGGCGGCGCCCAGCGCGCCGGCAAGGTCCGCGCCGGACTCGACTACTCCTCCTTCGCCGGCCTCTACGGCGGCGGTTACGCCGACCGCCTCGGCCTCGTCCAGCTGCCCGCCTGCGCACTCACCACGCCGCAGAAGAAGCAGTGCCGCACGACCCGGCCCGTGGCCACCGTCAACGACACCGAGAAGCAGACGCTGACCGCGTCCGGCCTGGCCCTCGGCTCCGGCGGGCCCACCGTCTTCGCCGCCGTCGCGGACACGGAGAGCGTCGGCAGCGACTACAAGGCCACCTCGCTGTCCCCCTCCTCGACGTGGAGCACCAACCTCAACACCGGTGACTTCAACTGGTCGTACGAGATGGCGGTGCCCAGCGTCCCCGGCGGTCTGAAGCCCAACGTCGGTCTGACGTACTCCTCCGCGTCCGTCGACGGCCGGACGGGCAACACCAACAACCAGTCCTCCTGGGTCGGTGACGGCTTCGACCTGTCGCCCGGATTCGTCGAGCGCCGCTACAAGCCCTGCGACGACGACGGCGTGGAGAACGCGGACGGCGGCAAGCCCGGCGACCTGTGCTGGGCCTACGACAACGCCTTCCTCACCTTCAACGGCAAGGCCGGTGAGCTGGTCCCCGACGGAACCGACTCCTGGAAGCTGAAGAAGGACGACGGCACGAAGGTCGCCCGGATCCGCGGCTCCAGCGACAACGTGCGCGGCAACGGCGCCCGCGACGACGAGTACTGGCGGGTCACCGCCCCGGACGGCACCCGCTACTACTTCGGGTACAACCGCCTGCCGGGCTGGACGGAGGGCAAGGAGACCACCGACTCCGCGTGGACCGTGCCCGTGTTCGGCGACGACTCCGGTGAGCCCTGCCACGCCGCGGCGTTCGCCGACTCCTGGTGCCAGCAGGGCTGGCGCTGGAACCTCGACTACGTCGTCGACGCGCGCGGCAACGCCATCGCCTACTACTACGACAAGGAGACCAACTCCTACGGTCGCAACCTCAAGGCCGCCGACGACACCCGCTACGTCCGTGGCGGCACGGTCGACCGCATCGAGTACGGGCTGAAGTCCTCCGCCATGTACAGCGCGCAGGCGCTGGCCAAGGCCGACTTCACCAACAGCGAGCGCTGCATCGCGGACGCGCAGACCGACTGCGACTCCATCGCGAACGACGCCGCCTACTGGTACGACACCCCCTGGGACCTGAACTGCGACGCGGGCACCGACTGTGACGACGGCCGGTTCTCCCCGGTGTACTTCACCCGCAAGCGGCTCACCGGGGTCACCACCCAGGTGTACGACGGCAGCGGCTACAAGAACGTCGACTCCTGGAAGCTGACGCACCGCTGGGGCATGGCCGACACCGACTACCAGCTGCTGCTCGACTCCATCCAGCGCACGGGCCACACCGCCACCCCGGCGATCACCCTGCCGAAGACCACGTTCGCGTACACCCAGCTCGCCAACCGCCTCGACAGGACCGGCGACGGGTACGCCCCCTTCATCAAGGACCGGCTGTCCACGATCGCCGACGAGTCCGGCGGCCAGACCGACGTCAACTACTCCGCGCCGGTCTGTGACGCGGCCGCGCTGCCCACGCCGCAGACCAACACGACCCGCTGCTTCCCGCAGTACATCGGGGGCAGTTCCACCGCCGATCCCGACCTGCAGTGGTTCAACAAGTACGTGGTCGCCTCCGTCACCGCGACCGACCGCACGGGCGGCTCCCCCGACCAGGTCATCACCTACGACTACAAGGACGGCGCGGCCTGGCACTTCGACGACGACGACGGGCTGACGAAGGAGAAGCACAAGACCTGGTCCCAGTGGCGCGGCTACGGACACGTCCGGGTCCAGACCGGCGGCCAGGGCGGCGCCTCGGCCATGAGGACGCAGCAGGACTCGTACTTCCTGCGCGGCATGGACGGCGACCGCAAGGACACCTCCGGGGGCACCAAGACCGTCAGCGTCACCCTGGGCGACGGTGAGGGCGACCCGATCACCGACCACGAGTCCGCGGCCGGCTTCGCCTACAAGGCGGTGGCCTACTCCGGACCGGGCGGCAAGGCGCTGACCAAGACGGTCAACCGCCCCTGGCACCACGAGACGGCGAAGAAGACCCGGGACTGGGGCACGGTGACGGCCGACCTCACCGGCACCGCCTCCACCAAGACGTGGACCTCGCTGGACGACGGCGCCGGCGCGGCCTGGCGGATCACCTCGCTCGCCAACTCGCACGACACCGTGGCCGGACGGGTCACCCAGGTCGACGACTTCGGCGACAACACCACGTCCACCGACAACAAGTGCACCCGCACCACCTACGCCACCAACACCACCGACAACATCCTCAACTTCCCCTCCCGCGTGGAGACCGTCGCCAAGGCGTGCGACACGACCCCCAGCCGTCCCGCCGACGTGATCTCCGACGTGCGCTCCGCCTATGACGGCGGTACGTACGGCGCGGCCCCCACCAAGGGCGATCTGACCGCGAACGCGGTCCTGAAGAAGTACGACGGCACCACCGCCGTCTACCTGGAGTCCGGAGCCACCTTCGACTCCTACGCCCGCCCGCTGACCAGCACCGACCTGACGGCGGACGTGAAGGTCACCGCCACCGGGGTCCTGAGCCGGACGGTACGCGGCGACAGCCGTACGACCACCACCGCCTACACGCCCACCACGGGCTTCGCCACCAGCACGAAGGTGACCTCGCCACCGGCCACGGCGGGTGACGCGGCCACGGCGCACTCCTCGACGACCACGTACGACATCCTCCGCGGCCAGCCGCAGACCCAGACCGACACCAACTCCAAGGTCACCAACCTCACCTACGACGCGCTGGGCCGCTCCTCCAAGGTGTGGCTGGCCGACCGGACCACCAGCCAGACCCCGAACTTCGAGTTCACGTACACCATCGCCGAGGGCAAGCCGGCCGCGGTCGGCACCAAGACGCTCGGCAACAACGGAACCCAGCGCACCTCGTACGTCCTGTACGACGGCTTCCTCCGCCAGCGCCAGACCCAGGAGCCCGGCCCGAACGGCGGAAGCCTCCTGGCCGACACCTTCTACGACGAACGCGGCCTGGCCGCCAAGGAGTTCGCGAGCTACTACGCGGAAGTCGCCCCGTCCACGACACTCTTCAAGCCCGAGAACGCGCTGAGCGTCGAGACGCAGAACCGCTACACCTACGACGGCCTGGGCCGGCAGACCGAGATGAAGCAGCTCGCCGGAAACGGCGACGGCGGAGCGGTCCTCGGTGTCACGAAGACCCTCTACGGCGGTGACCGCGTCACGGTCGTCCCGCCCGTCGGAGGCGTCGCCACCACCAAGCTCACCGACGCCCGCGGCCAGCTGACCGAGCTGCGCCAGCACCACAGCCGCAGCGCGACCGCCGCGTACGACACCACCAAGTACGGCTACACGGCGGGCGGCAAGCTGGAGAAGGTCACCGACCCGGCGGGCAACTCCTGGGAGTACCAGTACGACCTGCTGGGCCGGCAGACCAAGGCCGTCGACCCGGACAAGGGCACCACCGTCAGCGCGTACGACGACCGGGGCCGGCTCACCACGGCCGACGACGCCCGTCCGAACGCGGAGACTCCCGCGCTCTGGTACGGCTATGACAACCTCGGCCGCCGCACCGAGATCCGGGAGGGTTCCTCCAGCGGCGCCCTGCGCGCCAAGTGGGTGTACGACACGGTCAGCGGCGCCAAGGGGTACCTCGCGGAGTCCATCCGCTACAGCGGAAGCAACGCCTACAGCACCAAGGTCGTCGCCTACGACCGGCTGTACCGTCCGCTGCGCACCTCCGTCACCATCCCGTCCTCCGAGGGCGCTCTGCAGGGCACCTACCTCTCGTCGACCACGTACAACGACTCGGGCACGGTCCAGGGCGTCGGCTACCCGAAGGCCGGGGCCCTCCCGGCGGCGACGGTGGCCTACACCTACGAGGACGCGACCCTGCGTCCGACGGGCGTCTCCGGCAGCCAGGGGCTGAAGTCCACCACGAGCTACAGCCTCACGGGCAAGCCGCTGCAGTACGAACTGTCCAACAACGGGGGCAAGAAGACCTGGGCGTCCAACACCTACGAGTGGGGCACCCAGCGTCTGGCCACCTCCCGCGTGGACCGCGAGAACATCGCGGGCGTCGACCAGCACAACACCTTCCGCTACGACGAGGCGGGCAACGTGCTGTCCGTGTCGGACGTCTCCCGCTCCGGCACCGACAACCAGTGCTTCACCTACGACCACCTGCGCCGCATGACCGAGGCCTGGGCCCAGCCCACCAC
Organism: Streptomyces gottesmaniae; assembly: GCF_031845845.1. Lineage (NCBI taxonomy): Bacteria > Bacillati > Actinomycetota > Actinomycetes > Kitasatosporales > Streptomycetaceae > Streptomyces > Streptomyces gottesmaniae. Next base: position 37,273 of record NZ_JAVRFJ010000026.1, on the reverse strand, counting down.
CGCCTGCGCCACCGCGCCCAGCGCCGGTGTCCTCGGCGGCCCGGCCCCGTACTGGCACTCCTACACCTACGACAAGGTGGGCAACCGGCAGAACGAGACGATCCACGACACCACCGGCGACACGGCCAAGGACACCAAGAGGGCGTACGACTACCCGGACCCGGGCACCGCTCGCCCGCACACCCTGTCCTCGGTCGTCACGACCGACGCGACGGGCACGGCGGAGGACAGCTACGGCTACGACGAGACCGGCAACACCGAGACCCGCACGCTGAACGGTGACACCCAGACCCTCGCCTGGGACGCGGAGGGCCACCTCGCCAAGGTGACCGAACCGGTCGAGGGCGGCGGCAGCAAGGTCACGGAGTACCTCTACGACACCGGCGGGAACCGTCTGATCGGTCGCACCCCCACCGAGACCACGCTCTACCTCGGCGCCACCGAGATCACCCTGGCCAAGGGCTCCACCACCGCCAAGGCCACCCGCTACTTCGACCTCGGCGGCGGCCACCAGGGCGTCCAGAAGGACGACGGCAGCGTCTCGATCACCCTCGCCGACCACCACGGCACGTCCCAGCTGGCGGTCGACGCGGCCACCCAGCAGCTCACCCAGCGCCGCACCCTGCCGTTCGGTGGGCCCCGCGGCACCCAGCCGGCGAACTGGCCGGGCACCAAGGGGTTCGTCGGCGGCACCGACGACACCAAGGTCACCGGGCTGACCCACATCGGGGCCCGCGAGTACGACCCGGCGATCGGCCGTTTCATCAGCGTCGACCCGGTGATGGACCTGACCGACGCGCAGCAGATGCACGGCTACACCTACAGCAACAACAACCCGGTGACGTTCTCCGACCCGACCGGCCTGTGGTGCGACAGCTGCAACGACGGCAAGGGCTGGCCGACGGCGGACGGGTACGAGGGCGCGTCCAAGACCACCAAGAAGACCACGACGACAACCAGCAGCAACGACGACAGCGTGTGGATCTCCCAGCACGCGCCGGCCTCGACCGACACGGACCAGCTCGACGCCTGGTTCTCGGAGTACTCGCCGAGCGGACGCGCGCCGGACGGTGACTACTGGAACACACCGGTCTACGAGCGTGACGGCAGCGTCGGCCAGGCCTGCTTCGGCCGACTGGCATGCCTCAAGGCGAACAACTACCTGACGAAGCTCGGTCGCAAGCTCACCGACGCCGACTACGCACAGGCCAAGCGCATCGCCGCGACCTACTGCCTCGACAACGCCTCCGAATGCGTCGACGACGCGGAGGCGTGGGAGCGCGGCAAGGTCATCGAGAGCCTCATGGCCATGGTGATCACCGGCGGCAAGGGCGGCAGGGTCGCCAAGTCCCTGCCCTGCACCAAGTGTTTCCTCGCCGGCACCGACGTCCTCATGGCCGACGGCACCAGCAAGGACATCGAGGACATCAAGCTCGGCGACAAGGTCCTGGCCACCGATCCGAAGACCGGCGAGTCCGGTCCCCGGAAGGTGACCCGCCTGATCGTCACCGAGGACGACAAGCACTTCAACGAGCTGTCGATCGCCACCGAGGACGGCGTCGAGAAGCTCACGGCGACCCACGAGCACCCGTTCTGGTCCCCGTCCGAGAAGGACTGGATCGAGGCGGGCGACCTCGCCGCGGGCATGACCCTGCTCACCGACGACGGCGACACGGTCATCGTGACGGCCAACCGCGCCTTCACGCAGCGGGCCAGGACGTACAACCTCACGGTGGCGGGCCTGCACACGTACTTCGTGCTGGCGGGCGAGACTCCGGTCCTGGTTCACAATGCCGGGGGGTGTCTGTTCCCCTGGTCCAGCGGTCGGGTCTCATCGGCATCGCGTGCCATCGATGAGGGGCGGACGAGCATCACGGTCGGGTCGCGTGCCGAAGCGGAGGAACTCTTCCTGGGCAAGTTCCAGGGCAACGGATATCGAAACGCCGCCGGTTTCGACGGCAAGGGGACCAGGCAGTATTTCGGGTCGAAGAGCGGAACGTACCACTGGGATGATCAGCTGGGTGCGGACGGCCGGGTGGCGGGGCACGGTGCGGGCAACAGAGACGGGGACTTCCCTCATCTCCAGATTCACACCTTCGAGAACTCCCAATACGGTGGATCCATCATTCGCATCTTCTGGAAGCCGTAGGTTCATATGCGCACCGAGGTGGCAAACCGCCTGACCATGACGAAATCCCTGGTGTCGGCGCGTCGCGAGCCGGAATCTCAGGATCGCTACGCCTGGGTATGGGTGTTTCCGTTGCAGGACGGGACCTTCAGGGTCTCGACCGTGGAGATCCCCAAAAATCTCGTCGACGAAGACATCTGTTTCGCGGAAGAGGACATCGAGCGCGTGCAGGTGGCTGTCGTGGCGACGCTGGAAGCAGTCGACAGTGCGGTCAGCGACCTCGGGGTCGACCCGAATTCGCTCGACGCACCCTGGAAAAATGACTTTCCTTTGTAGTCCAGCGTGAAGTCCAGCGGCCCTAGCAACGTCCCACCCGGTAGGGCCGCTGGCGCTCTCGAATCTCCGACATCGGAACAAGGGAACGACTTTGGTTAGATCAGGCGTCAATGGTGCGGTGGTCGCGACGCTGGCCGCATTTCTCGTCGGGGCGTGTGGGCAGGGTACCGGAGCGGGCAGCGTGAGTTCCGAGGGCGGAAGTTCCTCAGCAGAAAGCCCCGCGCGCGGACCGTGGACCGAGGCAGATCTTGACGACGTGGCATTGGGAAAGCGTGACGGCGAGAATTTCGGCCGCATACCGATGAGCCCGGCCCCTTCCGAAAGGAGGGCGGAACCGGGCACGTGCAGTGCGATCGCCCAGACTCTCGGGCGGAGCAGCAGCGCCTACGCGGCCCATGCACGCATCAATCGGACGTACAGCGGAAGAGGAACCCGCCCCTGGGCCGTCATGACTCTCGCATCGCATCGGCTCGGCGATGCGAAAGCGGCGGTGCGCGAATTCAGGAGAGCAGCCGAAAGCTGCACCGCCTTCAAGGAGGGCCGGAGGTCCTATGCGGATGTCAAGGTGCAACGCGACTCCGTACACGGGGACGAATCCGTCTCCCTGCGCCTGGTCGAGGTCGTGTCGTATCCGGACGGCGTGAGGATCCGCGTGCCCCATGCGGTCGTGGTGCTGCGGGAAGGCACGACGGTCGCCATGTTTCACAACTTCGTCAGGCCCAACGCGTCGGACGGGAAGAAGCCGGCCGTCATTCCGGACGAGCTGGTCACGGCGCAGGTGAAGAAGATCCGTGCCTTCGGTGCCGCCCAGTAGCGGTCACCCCTCCACCACCACTCGCCACTCAGTCCGCACCACTCAACGGGAGAAGCAGAGCGTATGCAGGTAAGACCACGCAGAAGAACAGGTAGGCCCTGGCGCCGGGTGGCCATGGCCACGGCCGCCGTGCTGACCGGAACACTGATACAGGCGTCGGGCGTGCCCGCCGTCGCCCAGGCGGCCTGGCGCAAGCCCGCGCTGCCGAAGGCCGAATCCCCGGTCACCGGCGGCCCGGCAGGCAAGGCCGTGCCCCGCACGGTCACTAAGGGCCCCCGCACACCCGCCAAGGCCCCGGCCACCACCTGGCCCAAGGCGGCCGGCACGACGGTCACCCTGGACAAGGACACCACCCGGGTCAAGGGACTCCCCCTGACCCTGGACACCCGCGTCAAGAAGACCGCAGACGCCGCCGAGGGCACCTACACCGTGCGCGCCCTGTCCAAGAAGGCCGCCCGCAGGACCGGTGTCGACGGCCCCGTCTTCACCCTCACACCCCGCCAGAACACCGAGCAGCGCGCGGGCAAGACACGCGCCGCGCTCGACTACTCCTCCTTCGCCGGCCTCTACGGTGGCGGTTACGCCTCCCGCCTCACCTTCGTCCAACTCCCCGCCTGCGCGCTCACCACACCGCAGAAGGCGAAGTGCCGCACCACGCGTCCGGTGGAGACCGTCAACGACACCGACAAGCAGACGCTGACAACGAAGTCGGTCACCCTCAGCGCCGGCTCGGCCACCGTCCTGGCGGCCACCACGGCGGCGAGCAGCGACAAGGGTGACTACACGGCCACGTCCCTGTCGGCCTCGTCGACCTGGAACACGGACCTGAGCAGCGGCTCGTTCGCCTGGTCGTACGACATGGCGGTGCCCAAGGTGCCCGGCGGACTGACACCGCAGATCGGGCTGTCGTACTCCTCCGGCGGTGTCGACGGCCGGACGGGCAACAGCAACAACCAGGCGTCCTGGGTCGGTGACGGCTTCGATCTGGCGCCCGGTTTCATCGAGCGCAGCTACAAGAGCTGCGAGAAGGACGGGGCCAAGAACGCCGACGGCAAGGAGCCGGGCGACCTGTGCTGGGCGTACGACAACGCCACCCTGTCGCTGAACGGCTCCGGCGGCGAGCTGGTGCCCAACGGCACCAACTCCTGGAAGCTGCAGAACGACGACGGCACGAAGGTCGACCGGATCTACGGCTCGTCGTCCGACGTGCGGTCCAACGGCGCCCGCAACGACGAGTACTGGCGGGTGACCACCCCCGACGGCACCCGGTACTTCTTCGGCTACAACCGGCTGCCGGGCTGGGCGAGCGGCAACGAGACCACGGACTCGACGTGGACGGTGCCGGTCTTCGGCAACAACGCCGACGAGCCCTGCAACGCCTCCACGTTCGCGTCGTCCTGGTGCCAGCAGGGCTGGCGCTGGAACCTCGACTACGTCGTGGACCGACGCGGCAACGCGGTCGCGTACTACTACGACAAGGAGACCAACTCCTACGGCCGCAACCTCAAGGCCGCCGACGACACCCCGTACGTACGCGGCGGCACCCTGGACCGCGTCGAGTACGGGCTGAAGTCCTCCGCCATGTATTCGACGAAGGCGCTGGCCAAGGTCGACCTCAGCAACAGTGAGCGGTGCATCGCCGACAACTCGACCACCTGCTCGTCCATCTCCACGGACTCCCAGTACTGGTACGACACTCCCTGGGACCTGAACTGCGAGGCGGGCACGGACTGCGACGAGGGCCGGTTCTCCCCTGCGTTCTTCACCCGCAAACGGCTCACCGAGGTCGCCACCCAGGTCTACGACGGCAGCGGGTACAAGAACGTCGACTCCTGGAAGCTGACGCACCGCTGGGGCATGGCCGACACCGACTACCAGCTGCTGCTCGACTCCGTCCAGCGCACCGGTCATGACGGCACGGCCTCGATCACGCTGCCGAAGACCACCTTCGCGTACACCCAGCTCGCCAACCGGCTCGACAAGACCGGCGACGGCTACGCCCCGTACATCAAGGACCGGCTGTCCACGATCGCCGACGACTCGGGCGGCCAGATCGACGTCAACTACTCGGCGCCGGTCTGTGACTTCGACGCGTTGCCGACCCCGCAGACCAACACCACCCGCTGCTTCCCGCAGTACATCGGCGGCAGTTCGAGCGACGACCCCGAGCTGCAGTGGTTCAACAAGTACGTCGTCGACACGGTCACCGCGACCGACCGCACGGGCGGCTCGCCCGACCAGGTCACCATGTACGACTACCTGGACGGCGCCGCCTGGCACTACGACGATGACGACGGCATGTCCAAGGCCAAGCTGCGGACCTGGTCGCAGTGGCGCGGTTACGGCCACGTACGGGTGCGCACCGGTGGCCAGGGCGGCGCCTCGGCGATGAAGACCCAGCAGGACTCGTACTTCCTGCGCGGCATGGACGGCGACCGCAAGGAGCCCTCCGGCGGCACCAAGAGCGTCTCCGTCACCCTGGACTCGGGCGAGGGCGACCCGATCACCGACCACGAGTCGCAGGCCGGCTTCGCGTACAAGACCGTCACCTACTCCGGCCCCGGCGGCAAGGTCCTCGAGAAGTCGGTGAGCCGGCCCTGGTACAAGGAGACCGCGAAGAAGGTCCGTGACTGGGGGACCGTCACCGCCAACTTCACCGGCACCGCCTCCTCCAAGTCGTGGACCTCACTGGACGACGGCGCGGGCGCCAAGTGGCGGATCACCTCGGGTTCCGAGACCCACGACCCCGCCACAGGCCTGGTCGTGCAGAGCGAGGACCTGGGCGACACGGCGACCGCCGCCGACAACCAGTGCACCCGCACCACCTATGTCACCGGCAGCGTCCCCCTGGCCAGCCCGGCACGGGTCGAGACGGTCGCCAAGGCTTGCGACGCCACCACCAGCCGCCCGGACGACGTCATCTCCGACGTCCGCACCGCCTACGACGGCGGGGCCTACGGCGCCGCGGCGACCAAGGGCGACGCCACCAGGACGGCGAAGCTCAAGACGTACGACGGCACCACCGCGGTCTACCTGGAGTCCAGCTCCACTTTCGACGGCTACGGCCGGGCGCTGACCACCACCGACCTGACCGCAGACGTCACGGTCACCGCCGCCGGCGCGCTCACCCGGACCGCCCGCACCGGCGGACGGACCACCACCACCGCGTACACCCCGGCCACGGGCTTCGCGACGAGCAGCAAGGTGACCACCCCGCCCGCCACGGCGGGCGACAGCACCACCGCCCAGACCTCGACCACCACCTACGAGGCGCTGCGCGGGCTGCCGCTCACCGAGACCGACACCAACAGCAAGGTCACCACCTACGCGTACGACGCGCTGGGCCGCGCCACCAAGGTGTGGCAGCCGGACCGGACCACGGGCCAGACCCCCAGCTACGAGTTCACCTACACCATCACCGACGGCAAGCCGGTCGTGGTAGGGACGAAGAGCATCGGCAACTCGGGTGCGCAGGACACCTCGTACGTCCTGTACGACGGCTTCCTCCGCCCCCGCCAGACGCAGGCTCCCGGCCCGGACGGCGGGACGCTGCTGGCCGACACCTTCTACGACGAACGCGGCCTGAAGGCAAAGGAGTTCTCCACCTACTACATCACCGCCGCACCGTCGACGACGCTCTTCAAGCCCGCCGACGCACTGAGCGTCGAGACCCAGAGTTGGTACACCTACGACGGCCTGGGCCGGCCGACCGAGCTCAAGCAGATCGCCGGGAACGGCGACGGCGGAGAGGTCCTCGGCGTCACCAGGACCCTCTACGGCGGGGACCGCACCACGGTCATCCCGCCCGTCGGCGGCACCGCGCAGACCACCGTCACCGACGCCCGCGGCCGCACCACCGAGCTGCGCCTGCTGCACTCGCGTTCCGCCGACGCCGCCTACGACACCACGTCGTACGACTACTCGCCGCGCGGTGAGCTGACCAAGGTCACCGACCCGGCGGGCAACGCCTGGACGTGGAAGTACGACCTGATGGGCCGGCTCACCGACACCACGGACCCGGACAAGGGCGCCGGTCGCCTGGAGTACGACGACAGGTCCCTGATGACCCTGTCCAGGAACGCCAAGGGTGTCCTGGCCTACGTGTACGACGGCCTGGGCCGCAAGACCGAGATGCGGGACAACTCCTCCTCCGGGACGCTGCGCGCCAAGTGGGTCTACGACAGCGTCAGCGGCGCCAAGGGCCGGCTCGCCTCCAGCTCCCGCTTCAGCGGCGGCCAGGAGTACAAGTCGAGCGTCGTCGCCTACGACCGGCTGTACCGGCCACTGCGCACCTCCGTCACCATCCCGTCCTCCGAGGGCGACCTCCAGGGCACCTACCTCTCGGCGACCACGTACAACGCGTCGGGCAACGTGGAGGGCGTCGGCTACCCGAAGGCCGGTGACCTGGCCGCCAACACGGTCACCTACACCTACGAGGACGGCACGCTGCGGCCCGTCGGGGTCAGCGGTCCGCTGAACCTGGCCGCGAGCACCCGCTACAGCTACACCGGCAAGCCGCTGCAGTACTCCATGGCCGCGAACGGCGGGAAGGCGACGTACGAGACCAACACCTACCAATTCGGCACGCAGCGGCTGGCCACCTCACGGGTGGACCGCCAGGACGTCGCGGGTGTCGACCAGCTCAACACGTACAAGTACGACGAGGCGGGCAACGTCCTGTCCGTCTCCGACACCTCCCGCTCCGGCACCGACAACCAGTGCTTCACCTACGACCACCTCGGGCGGGTGAAGGAGGCCTGGGCCCAGTCGACCACCGGCTGTGTCGCCACTCCCACCACGAGCGCGGTGGGCGGCCCGGCCCCGTACTGGACGTCCTACACCTACGACAAGGTGGGCAACCGGCTCACCGAGACCCAGCACGCGACAACGTCCGGCGGCTCCGACACCGAGCGGGAGTACCACTACCCGGACCCGGGTGCCGTGCGCCCGCACGCGCTGACCTCGGTGGACAACACCACCGGGACCGTGAAGTCCACCGACAGCTTCGGCTACGACGACGCGGGCAACACCCACACCCGACTGCTGGGCGACGGCACCTCCCAGACCCTGGACTGGGACACCGAGGGCCATCTGACCAAGGTCACCGAACCCGTGGAGGGCGGTAGCGACAAGGTCACCGAGTACCTGTACGACACCGAGGGCAACCGCCTGATCGGACGGACCCCGACCGAGACCACGCTCTACCTCGGTCCCACGGAGATCACCCTGGCCAAGGGAGCGACGGCCCCCAAGGGCACCCGCTACTTCGATCTCGGCGGCGGCCACACGGCCGTCCAGGCCAACGACGGGAAGATCTCCTTCACTCTGGCCGACCACCACGGCACGGCCCAGCTGTCCGTGGACGCGACCACCCAGGCCCTGACCCAGCGCCGCACCCTGCCGTTCGGCGGGCCGCGCGGCACCGAGCCGAACGCCTGGCCCGGCACCAGGGGCTTCGTCGGCGGCACCATCGACACCGCCACCGGCCTCACGCACCTCGGCGCCCGCGAGTACGACCCCGCCACGGGCCGCTTCCTGTCGGTCGACCCGGTCTTCACGGCCACCGACCCGCAGCAGATGCACGGCTACACCTACGCCAACAACAACCCGCTGACCTACTCGGACCCGGCGGGCACGGAGATCGGGTCCAAGCCCAACTCCTGCCAGTACGACCTCAAGTACTGCAGCAAGAAGACCCAGAAGGAAGTCGGCTACGACCCGAAGTCCGGCACCACCGACTACCGCCGCGGCAACATCTACAAGCGCTCCCAGGCGGCGAAGAAGCAGTGGGTGTCGACGAACACCCCGGTGACGAACGACATCGACGTCCTGGCGGACCAGTACTGGTCCCCCAGGATGAACGGGGAGTTCACGGACGACTTCTGGTACAACCCGGTCTACGAGTCGTCCCAGAAGGGCCGGGAGGGCACCGCCTGCTACGGCCGTGAGGGATGCCGTCAGGCGTATCTGTACGTGCTGCACGGCGGCAAGGACGTCGAGAAGGCCAAGGAGCTCGCGGCCACCTACTGCGTCTACAACGCCGAGGAGTGCAACGAGAAGGCCGCGGCCGTCGCCCGAGGCAACGTCATTAAGGAGATCGTCTACACGGGGCTCCTCGCCTACCTGGGCGGCGCGGCCGGCCGGGGCGCGCCCTGCAACAGCTTCGTCCCGGGCACGAAGGTCCTCATGGCCGACGGCACGACCAAGGCCATCGAGGACGTGCGGACCGGGGACAAGGTTCTCGCCACGGACCCCGAGACCGGCCGCACCACGGTCAAGACGGTCACCGCCGAAATCACCGGCAAGGGCCAGAAGGACCTGGTCAAGATCACCCTGACCATCGAGATCGACGGCAAGAAGCAGACCACTACGGTCACCGCCACGGGCGGGCACCCGTTCTGGGTCCCGGCCCTGGGTACGTGGGCCGAGGCCACCGACCTGTCCACCGGCGACCGGCTCCGTACGTCCGCCGGGGCGCTGGTCGAGATCACCGCGATCGACCGCTGGACCCAACCGACCACGGTCCACAACCTGACCGTCGCCGACCTCCACACGTACTACGTCGTGGCGGGTGAGACCACCGTGCTGGTGCACAACGACAGTGGCGTGCCGAACGCCGCTCGCGTGCCGGACTTGTCGGGGCTGTCACAGACGGAAGCCGACAACGTCCTGAGCTCTCGCGGATTCGACCTCCAGGCGATCTCCGACAAGTACGCGACCTACAGAAGCGGGGACGGCAGCAAGTTGACCATCCGCCTGGGCGACGGCCGGGTGACCCGTACGTCGGTGGTGGATCCCGGGCCCAACCAGAAGAACTGGGCGCAGCGCTGGGACCAGAATGGAAACAAGACGAGTTCACACGATCACGGAGAATATCTTGGTGGCTGCAAGTGAGGATTTCGCGGCTGTGTGTCGGCGGGCATCCGAGGCTCTGGAGGGGTGTGAGGGCTACTTCCTGGAGCGCGTCTCGGCCGACACGGCGCGAGCCGACGGCTGCGTGGACATTTTCCTGCGCCTCGGCCCCAGCGCCCCGGATGTCATGGTCTCGCTCACGGGAGTCGTCTGGACGTCCATGGGAGCCGTTCTCGACATGGATGCGGCTTTCGTCGACGAGATCCGTGTGAAGCACGTTCCCGGAAGTGATCCGTCCTGGCCCGAAGGTCTTTCCGGGCCGGGTGCGCGGCCACCCGGCTTCCCCGATGTCGCGTGGCTGACCGTCGAAGGGCCCGTGCCGGTGGAGGTCGTAGCGAAGACGATCACCGTGTTCGTGGCACAGGTGTACTGATCCGACCCTTGAAGAAGCCACCCTCCGCACCGTGCGGAGGGTGGCTTCCTCGCTGTCAGCCCACTCGATCCGGCGCCGGCTCCGCTGCCGACGCCGACTGCGCCCCGGGCCCCACCCGGCCCTGGTCGTCGCGGCTGGTCAGGCGGCGTGTCAGGCGCCGCCCCCACCTCTGCGCCGGCGCCTCGACGCAGTAGTACGTCACCACGCACACCGGCAGCAGCACGGCGTAGAAGGCCACTTCGAGGACGAGGTCGTCGTGGCGGCGGCGGCCGATCGTGCCGTCGCTCACCGCCAGCAGCAGCGGATGCACGAGGTAGACGGAGTAGCTGATCGTGCCCAGGAACGTCAGCAGCCGTGGGATCCGCCGACGGCGCAGCGCCAGCCCGATGCCGAAGGTGGCCACGGCCAGCAGGAAGGACACGATCCAGGCGCGCCGCGTGAAGTGGCCCCCGTCGCCGTCGACATACGCGCTCCCGACCGCGCAGGCGACCACCAGGGCCGCCGCGCATCCCGCCCACGCCCAGCCGCTCTGACCGGTGTCGGCCCGGTACACCGCCGTACCGAGGAACATCACGGCGAGGATCACCAACCCCTCCCACACCGGGACCGTGCCGTTGAGGGCGACCAGGGCCAGCGCGAGGACACCGCCCAGCAGCCCCCCGAACACCTTCAGCACGGCCGACCCGGTGCTCGCGCAGCAGATGGCGACGACCATGACGACCGACGCGAGCGCGATCAGCCGGCCGGTGCCCAGTTCGTCGGAGAGCGCCGACGCCGGCAGCGTGAACCCGGCCGCCACGCTCAGCGCGGCGAACCCCGCCAGGGTGACGGCCACCGCACCGGACCGCTGGTGCAGACGCACCGTGAAGAGGGCGACGACCAGCAGGTAGAAGGCCATCTCGTACGAAAGCGTCCAGAGGACGAGCAGGAGATTGGGGGTACCCAACAGCTCCTGGAACAGGGTGAGATGGGCCAGAGCCACCGTGGCGAGGCTCTGCCCGCCGAAGTCCCGGATCTCCGCGACACCCAGGTGGTCGGCCGCGATCAGACCGGCGACGACGGCCGCGCACAGCGGGTAGATGCGGAAGAGACGGCCGGTCCAGAACGTCCTCACACAGCCCCGACGTTCCAGCGACGCGGGGATGATGTAGCCGCTGACCAGGAAGAACACCATGATGCCGTAACGGCTGGTGTTGAACTCCGGCATCAGCTCCCGGCGGAACTCCGCCATGAAGGAGTACGACGAGTGGTCGAACACCACGACGAGCGCGGCGATGCCGCGCAAGGCGTCCAGCCAGCCGAGCCGCGACGGCCCGGACGGGGCCGTCCGGGGCGTCGCGGCGGGTGATGACTTCATACCCGCTCTCATGTGCAGCTCAGAAGGAGGAGCGCTCCAGGTCGGCCAGCTTGCAGCTGCCGCCGCTCGTGCCGGCGTCGTCGACCGTGCCGGCGGGCGCCTTCACCTCGACGGTGGCGGACTCGCCCGGCGGCACGGAGGGGATGCTGTTGTCCTCCGCGGTGTGCAGCACGGTGCCGCTCGCGTCGGTGAACTCCAGGTCGAACTCGTACGAGTAGGTGCTGGTGGAGCTGGTGTTGGTGGCGCGGACACGGGAGACGAGGCCGTTGTCGTAGGTGCAGGTCTCGATCTTCAGGTCCCTCGCGGCGCCGCGCTGGGAGCTGGACGAGCCGCCCGTCCCCACGGTGGTGCTGCCACCCGAGGTGGACGACGAGCCGCTGTCGGATCCACCGCTGCTGCTGGAGCCGCCGCTGGAGCTGGACGAGGAGGACGAGCCGCCCGAGCAGCCTCCACCGCCGGAGCCGCGGGCTCCGGTGAGGGCGAGGACGGTGATACCGAAGACGGCGACGGCACGGACGTGGCGGGACTTCACGTGTTCAACCCCCGTTGAAACGTTGCGAAATGAGCGCCGAAATGGCGAAACGCCAGCGCATTGCTGGCAGGTGCACGACACCATAGCAGCGATTCGGCCACGGGCCGGGAGCAAGCGATTGCGGGCCGCGCACGGGACCGGCTCCTCGCCGCGGGCGCGGGCGGATACCCGGACGGGCTTACGCCGAGGCGTACTTGAGGGAGGGCGGCGCGCGAGGGGCGTGATCGAGGGAGTCGGGGGCGCGGCCCCGGCTCCCTCGTACGGCACTCAGCTCGTGCGCGCCGTCCCCGTGCCCTTCTCCGCGTCCAGCGCGTACACGCACCGGTCCTTGCTGCACGCGTAGACGACGCCGTCCTTGACGACCGGCGACCCGGTGATCTCCCCGCCCGTCGCGAGCTTCCAGCGCAGTCGGCCGTCGTCGGCCTTCAGCGTGTACAACAGGTGATCCGTCGAACCGAAGTGGATGCGGCCCTCCGCCACCGACGGCGCGCCCACGATCTCGCCGCCCGCCTGGAAGCGCCACTTGGGCGTGCCCGTGACCGCGTCGAGGGTGTAGAGCCCCTTGCCGCTGCCGACATGGACGTGCCCGGCGGCCACGAGCACCGGCTCCAGCGAGGAACGGGACTCCGTGGCGATACGCCATCGGTCACGGCCGTCGGTCGCGTCGAGGGCGTAGACCGTGCCGAGGTAGTCGGCGAGGTAGACACCGCCGCCCGTGACGGCGGGGCCCGGCGCGAACGTGGGGGCGGACAGGAACACCGCCGGGGCCTCGAAGTGCCAGCGGACATGGCCGCCGGCGATGTCGACGGCGAGGACACGGCTTCCGGCGGCGATGTAGACGTAGCCGTCGGAGGCCGGGGTCAGCCGTACCGGAACACCGCCGCAGGAGGCCGCGTCGCCGATGGGGTACGACCAGCGCTCCTCACCCGTCCGGGCCTCCAGCGCGCGCAGCCGGGCGTCCTTCCAGATGTACACCGTGCCGTCCTGGACTACCGGCCCGGCCTCCGGGGACTCGAAGTCGGTCTGTGCGCCGGTGAGCTCCCACAGCTTCTGCCCGTTGGACGCCTCCCAGCCCTGGACGCCGCCGCCCCGGGTGGCGGTGACCACGGTGCCCCGGTCGGCCTTCAGCGAGTACACCCAGGCTTCCGTGGACAGCCGCCACAGGTCGGCGCCCTCGCGGGCGTCGAGCGCGAAGAGGGTCGGGCCGTCGGAGGCGTGGATACGCCCGTCGGCGACCGCCATCGACCAGGCGACGTCCCGGGTCTTGAAGCGGCGCCGGCCGGTGGCCACGTCGAGGGCGTGCACCTCGAAGGAGGTGACGTAGACGAGGTCGCCGGCGACGGACGGGGTGCCCCAGACGTCGTTCGACATGCGGAAACGCCAGGGGCGCCAGCCGGAGGCGGCCGGTTCCGGGGCGGGCGGGGCCACGGCGGGCGCGGGGTCGGCGCCGTTCACGCCGGCGCGCGGCCGGGACCAGGACGCGGCGAGACCGGCCTCGGGAGGGGGCGCCTTCACGGCGGCGGCGCGGGCGTCGGCGACGCGCGGACCGGGCCCGATGGGCACCTGGCCGCCTGCGAGCCGTACCGGCCCGGTGTCCGGGGCGCCGAGGGAGACGGGCGCGGGGTCGTACGGAGGTGGCGGCGGGGGCACGGGCGCGGGGCGGGCACCGCCGCCGCTGCGTCCACCGGAGTTCTGCTGCTTGGGCGCCGGGCGTCCGCCGCGGCGGGTCTCGATCAGGCTGACCGCCTTCTCGGGCAGCCACGCCGACGCCGTACCGCTGTCGTCCGAGCCGGAGCCGAAGAGGTGCGGCGCGAGCTGCGCCTGGAGGTCCGCGGGGTTCGGGCGCGCGGTCGGGTCCATCTGCATACAGGACTCGATGAGGGGGCGCAGATCGTCCGGGAGGCCGGAGAGGTCGGGGCCCTCGCGCAGCAGCATGAACACGGTCTCGACGGGGTTTGCGCCGTGGAACGGCGCGTGCCCGGTGGCCGCGAAGACGAGCATCGAGCCGAGCGAGAAGACGTCGCTCGCGCCGGTCACGCTCCGCGAGTCCTTCGCCTGCTCGGGGGACATGTAGGCGGGCGTACCGACGGCGACGTTCGTCATCGTCAGACGTGTGTTCGACACGCCGGAGGCGATACCGAAGTCGATCACTCGCGGCCCGTCCTCGACGACGAGCACGTTGGAGGGCTTCAGGTCGCGGTGGACGAGTCCGGCGCCGTGGATGGACTGGAGGGCTTCGGCCACTCCCGCGGCGAGCCAGCGGACGGCCTGGACCGGCATGGGCCCGCAGTCGTTCACTATCTCCTCGAGCGAGGGCGCGGGGACGTACGCGGTCGCCAGCCACGGCACGGCGGCACGCGGGTCGGCATCGACCACGGCCGCCGTGTAGAAACCGGACACCGCGCGGGCCGCCTCGACCTCACGCGTGAAACGGACCCGGAAGAGCTGGTCCTCCGCGAGCTCGGTCCGCACCGTCTTGATCGCGACGCGCCGACCCGACGCCGAGCGCGCCAGATAGACCAGCCCCATGCCGCCGGCCCCCAGCCGTCCCAGCACCTCGAACGGCCCGATCCGCCGCGGATCGTGCTGCGTCAGCTGATCCACCACTTGCCCTGCCACCTCCCCGTACGGACCGCGTCACCCACGTTGTGCGCGCGACCCCGTGCAGCGTCTCACCACCGCACCGCCATGGCGGCACGCACCCCGATTCTTCCTGCTACCGGGGGCAGGTGCGAACCCGGGGGCGGATCGGGGTGTCTCAGGACAAAACCACGTTGTCCGCCCCTCGGGAAGTGGGAGCCCGGATGGTGGGACAGCACGGCGGGCCGCGTACCACCGGCGCACAACCCCATACGTCTGCCCGCTCGGCGCCCCCTTCACGCCCCGCGCGACCACCGGACCGCACGTCGACCCGACAACTGCCCGCAGCCCCCGCCTCAGCGGTCTTCCCGCTGGTCAGCGTCGCCCTTCAGGCCGTTCGCCGCGCGTTCCCCCGTCGGCCGCGCCTCGTCCTCGCGCTGGTCGTCCCCCTGTTGCCGGAGTTCGTCCGGACGCTGTTCGACCTGATCCGCCGCCCGCGGGGCATCCCGCCAGCCGTTCTCGTCCCTCCGCTGGAGCAGCGCGAACGACGCCCCTTGATTGTCCGTGACGACCGCCACATTTCCGTACGAGGTGTCGAAGGGCGGCACCTGCACCCGGCCCCCGAGCCGGCTGACGGTCCCGAGCGCGGCCTCGCAGTCCTCCGTGCCGAAGTGGACCAGGAAGTGCGACGGCATCTCCGCCGGGAAGACCTCCGTGAGCGTGGCGCGGCCGAAGTCGGGGGTGGCGTCCGGGCCGAAGAGGGCGTCGTGGAAGAGGTGCGCGTAGAAGGAGTTGGCCGCCTTGGTGTCGCGGGTGTAGAGCTCGGCCCACGCGAACGTGCCGGGCTCGTGACGCCGACCGAAGCCGTGGTGCGCGGCGGCCTGCCAGAGACCGAAGACCGCGCTCTCCGGGTCCGTGGCGAGCGCGGCCGTGCCGAGACGGCCGACCGGGGTGGGCGGGATGATCACCTGACCGCCGGCCGCGACGATCCGGGCGGTGAGGGCGACCGCGTCAGGGGTCGCGAAGTGGACCGTCCACACGGTGGGCAGACGGCCGTCGGGTTTGGGGGCGAGGGCGGCGACGGGGGCGCCCTCGACGCGCGCCCACACCTCGTGCGCACCGTCTCCGGGCGCCACCTCGAAGGTCCACCCGAAGAGTTCGCCGTAGAACCGCTTGCCCGCTTCCACATCGGGCAACTGGGCATCCACCCAGCAGGGCACGCCCTCGGGATACGGGGCGCTTCCCGTCTCGGCGGCGCCCCCCGTCTCATCGGCCATAGCGCCAACGTAAACGCGCCCGCCCCACCCCGCGCGCCGGAGCATCCGACAGCGGCACGCACGGGGGCAGAGGGCGCCCCCCAAGGGGCGCGAGGAACTGCGCGACCAGCCCCCACCGAACCCGCACCCAAAAACCCCACCGGAGGGGGTCAAAGGGGCGCAGCCCCTCGTGAATGGAACGGCCAAGGGCCGCCGACGGGGGCGCCCCCCCAAGGGGCGCGAGGAACTGCGCGACCAGCCCCCACCGAACCCGCACCCAAGAACCCCACCGAGGGGGTCAAAGGGGCGCAGCCCCTTGTGGAAGGGACGGGTAGGGGCGGCGGGGGCGAAAGAAAATGGCCAACCCACTCCCCACTCACCACGCGAACCCCTTGGTGAAGCCCACACTCCCCATTTGCAGTCGGCCGAATCGCGCTCCGATCACCCCTCGGTAAGCTGACGGCATGACAGGACAAGTGCGTACCGTCGACGGCCGCGTGGCCGGCCGACGAGGGCAGGCGACCCGGCAGAAGCTGCTCGACTGCCTCAGCGAGATGCTCAGCTCGTCGCCCTACCGGGACGTCAAAGTCATTGATGTCGCCCGGAAGGCGGGCACTTCACCCGCGACCTTCTACCAGTACTTTCCGGACGTCGAGGGCGCCGTCCTGGAGATCGCCGAGCAAATGGCCACCGAGGGCGCCGCGTTGACGAGCCTCCTCGAAGGCCGCTCCTGGGTCGGCAAGGCCGGCTGGCAGACCGCGCAGGAACTCGTCGACGGATTCCTCGAGTTCTGGCGCAAGAACGACGCCATCCTCCGCGTCATCGACCTGGGCGCCGCCGAGGGCGACAAGCGCTTCTACAAGATCCGTATGAAGATCCTGAACTCGGTCACCAACTCCCTCTCGGAGACGGTCGCCGAACTCCAGGCCAAGGGTCGCGTCGACAAGGACGTGAACCCGGCGGCCCTCGCCGGTTCCCTGGTCGCCATGCTCGCCTCGGTCTCCGGCCACCAGAAGGGCTTCCAGACCTGGGGCGTGAAGCAGGCCGAACTGAAGCCCAACCTGGCCCTGTTGGTCCACCTGGGCATCACCGGCAAGAAGCCCACCAAGTAGCCAGGAGCCCCCGGGCACGCCCCCGGACGCGATTCCTGTCACGCAGACGGCACCCTCGCCCGAGGAGTGCCGCCTGCCGCGTTCACGGGACCGGGCCCTGCGACTCGCTCGGCACACGGCTCAGCGCCGCACGATCCGCCGGCACACGGCTCAACGCCGCACGATCCGCCGGCCCACGGCTCAGCGCCGTACGATCCGGAACACCCGGATCTCCCGGTCGACCCGGGCCTGGTACGTCGAGTACGGCGGCCAGAACCGCAGCAACTCCTGCCAGACGGCGGCCCGTTCCGCGCCCGCCAGCAGGTGTGCGGTGACGGGGATGTCCTGCCCCTTCCAGTTGATCTCGGCGTCGGGCTGGGCCAGCAGGTTGGCGCTCCAGGCGGGGTGACCCGGGCGACCGAAGTTCGACCCCACGAGAATCCAACTCCCGCCGCCCTCCTCGGGCATACAGGCCAGCGGCGTCCGCCGCGGCACCCCGCTGCGCGCGCCGGTCGCGGTCAGGACGACCCCGGGCAGCAGCTGCGCGCTGAGCAGCACGCGGCCCCGGGTGACCCGGTGCACCGCCCGGTCCAGGGCGGGGATGACGTGCGGCGCGACCCGGGCGAACGCGGGTGCCGAGGACACCTTCTGCACCAGCCGTACGCCCATGCCCTTGATCCCCTCGGTCATCCCCGCAGCGCTCCTCGAAGCCATCAGCCCCGCACCTCCTCGCGTACGCCCCGCTCGTGGAGCTCCCGACCACCGGGACCCCGTCCGTCAAGCCCCCTACCGGCGCCGTCCCGGCCGTGAACGTCCCGGCCGTGAACGTCCCGGCCGTCGCCGCCCCGACCGTCACCGTCCCGGCCGTCGCCGCCCCGACCGTCACCGTCCCGGCCGTGGCCGCCCCGGCCGGCGCCCGTGAAGACCCCCGCCGCGTCGGCCGCCCGCCCCCGTAGCCGGTGCACCTGTCCGAAGAGCAGCTCGTCCCCCGCCGCCCGCTTGAAGTACAGGTGCGCCTCGTGCTCCCAGGTGAACCCGATCCCCCCGTGGAGCTGGATCCCCTCCCCCGCGGCCACCCGCAAGGCCTCCAGGGCCTGGGCGAGTGCCAGCCCACCGACCCGTTCCTCTTGGCTACGGCCCTCGCCAGGGGACTCGGCCGCCGCCGCCCAGGCCGCGTAGTACGCCGCCGAGCGAGCCGCCCGCACCCGTACGTACACGTCCGCGAGCCGGTGCTTCACCGCCTGGAACGACCCGATCGGCCGCCCGAACTGCTCCCGCTGCCGCACATACGCGACCGTCCGCTCCAACGCCCGGTCGGCGGCGCCCACGGCCTCGGCGGCGAGCACGGCGGCCGCCGCGTCCCCGACACCGGCCAGGGCGCCCGGCACGTCCGCCTCGTCGTCGTCGCCCAGCAACTCGGCCCGCACATCCCGCAGTTCGAGCCTGGCCACCGGTCGCGTCTCGTCGACAGCGGTCTGCCGCACCCGTACGACCCCAGCACCGGCGCCAGTACCCGCAGCCGCACCCGCACCGGCACCGGCACCGGCACCGGCACCGGCACCGGCACCGGCACCGGCCCGAGCGTCGACGCCACCGCCCCCCTCCCCGCCCGCCCGCACCAGGAACAGCAGCGTCCGCGAGCGGGCGTACCCCCCGGCGTGCGCGGCGACGACCAGCAGTCCCGCGCTGTGCCCGTCGAGGACCTGTCCGGCCTCCCCGTAGAGCCGCCACGCGTCCCCGGCGCGTCGGGCCTGGACGCCGCCGGCCCGGCCGCCGCCGGACCACGCGCCCCTGTTGTCGGCGGTCAGGGCCAGTGCGGTGGACAGAGCGCCGCCCGGTACCGCGAGGGCGGCGGTGAGCCGGCCGGAGGCGAGCAGGGGGAGCAGCTCGGCGCGCTGCCGCTCGGTGCCGAGGGCGAGGATCAGGGGAGCGGCGAGGACGGAGGTGGCCAGCAGCGGGGAGGGGGCGAGCGCACGCCCCAACTCCTCCGCTGCCAGGGCGAATTCCGTCACCGAGCAGCCGACGCCGCCGTACGGTTCGGGGAGCGCGAGTCCCGGCAGCCCGAGCTGGTCGGAGAGGGCGGCCCACAGCCCGCTGTCGTACCCCTGCCCCGTCCGCACGGCGGCCCGGACCTCCTCCGGACCGCAGCGCTTGAGCAGCAACTCCCGTACGGTGCGCCGGATCTCCTCCTGCTCGGCGGTGAAGCGGGCATCCATGGGCGGCCCCCCTTCCATTCCCCCGGCCACGATCTCCATACCTGACGGACCGTCATATTAGGCGGGATGCCGACCGAAGCACAGGCCCGCCGCACGGGTTTGCGCAGCCCGAATCTGATGTACCGTCAGATTCATGACCCCTGCTGTGCCTGCCCCACAGGGACGAAAGGTCGCGGTCGTCGGCGTAGCCCTGTCCGACTGCGGCCGGGTGGACGACGCGACCCCGTACGCGCTCCATGCCCAGGCCGCCCGCCGCGCCCTCGCCGACGCGGGACTGGACCGCACGGCCGTCGACGGCCTCGCGTCGGCCGGACTGGGGACGCTGGCGCCGGTGGAGGTGGCGGAGTACCTGGGCCTGCGGCCCACCTGGGTGGATTCCACGTCCGTCGGGGGGTCCACCTGGGAGGTCATGGCGGCGCACGCGGCGGACGCCATCGCCGCCGGGCACGCGAACGTCGTGCTCCTCGTCTACGGCTCCACGGCCCGCGCGGACATCAAGGCGGGGCGCCGCACCGGCAACCTCTCCTTCGGGGCGCGCGGCCCGCTCCAGTACGAGGTCCCCTACGGGCACACCCTGATCGCCAAGTACGCCATGGCCGCGCGCCGCCACATGCACGAGTACGGCACCACCCTGGAACAACTGGCCTCGGTGGCCGTGCAGGCCCGGACGAACGCGGCGGCGAACCCCGAGGCGATGTTCCGCACCCCGATCACCGTCGACGACGTACTGTCGTCCGCGCCGATCGCCGACCCCTTCACCAAGCTGCACTGCTGCATCCGTTCCGACGGCGGCGCGGCGGTCGTGCTGGCGGCCGAGGAGTACGTACGGGACTGCCGGCCGACGACGCCCGTCTGGATCCTCGGCACCGGCGAGCACACCTCCCACACGACCATGTCCGAGTGGGAGGACTTCACCGTCTCCCCGGCGGCGGTCAGCGGGCGCCTGGCCTTCGAACGCGCCGGAGTGCGCCCCGCCGAGATCGACTTCGCCGAGATCTACGACGCCTTCACGTACATGACCCTCGTGACCCTGGAGGACCTCGGGTTCTGCGCCAAGGGCGAGGGCGGGGCCTTCGTGGAGAAGGACCGCCTGACCCTGACCGGCGACCTCCCCGTCAACACCGACGGCGGCGGCCTCTCCGCCCAGCACCCCGGGATGCGCGGCCTCTTCCTCCTCGTCGAGGCCGTACGCCAGCTGCGCGGCGAGGCGGACGCCCGCCAGATCCGCACCCCCACCGGCGACCTCCCCCGCCTGGCGGTCGCCTCGGGCACAGGTGGCTGGTTCTGCTCGTCGGGGACGGTGGTGCTGGGGCGGGGGTGAGCGGGCCGGAATAGCGGGCGGAGCCGGGGCGCTGAAGCGACTCGGCAGGCGAAGGCGCCCCCGAAGCATCCCGGAGGAAGTGACATGGCACTGTCCCGCAAGGAGCGCGAGGAGTTTCTGGCCGAGGCTCATGTGGCCGCGTTGGCGGTGGACGCGGAGGAGGGCCGGGCCCCGCTGACGGTACCGATCTGGTACCAGTACGAGCCCGGCGGCGACATCTGGGTCATGACCGGCCGGGACTCCCGCAAGAACCGGCTGATCCAGGCCGCCGGGCGCTTCACCCTGATGATCGACCGCCTGGAACCCACCATCCGCTACGTCTCCGTCGAGGGCCCCGTCACCGATACGACTCCCGCCACCCTCGACCAGCTCCGGGAGATCTCCGCGCGCTACCTCGCGCCCGAGAAGGTCGACGGCTACGTGGACTTCGCCTCCGCGAACCACGGCGACCAGGTCGTCATCCGTATGCGCCCCGAGCGGTGGGTCTCGTCCGATCTGGGCACGGTGTGAGACCGTCCCACCCATGATCGAGCCCCCTTCCCGGCCCGAGGCCCAGGCCCAGGCCGCACCCGACCCCGCTCCTGTCCGGCCGTCCGAGTTCGTGCAGGCCCTGCGCGGGCTGCGCGTCTGGGATCCCCAGGTCAGCGCCCTGCCCCTGTTCGACCCGGCCACGGCGCCCGCCGAGCCGGTGTCGCTCTTCGCCACCTGGTTCGGGGAGGTGGTGGCGGCCGGGGAGGTGGAGCCGCACACGATGTCGCTGGCCACGGCGGACGCGGAGGGCCGGCCGGACGTCCGTACGGTGATGCTGCACGACGTGGACGCGCGGGGCTGGCACTTCGCCTCCCACGCCGGAAGCCGCAAGGGCAGGCAGCTCGCGCACCGGCCCTACGCGTCCCTCGGCTTCTACTGGCCCCGCCTCGGCCGCCAGGTACGGGTGCGGGGCCCTGTCACGGTCGAGCCCGCCGAGGTCGCCCACGCCGACCTGCACACCCGATCGACGGGTGCGCTGGCCGCCGCCCTCGTGGGTCACCAGAGCGAAGTCCTCTCCTCGTACGAGGAGTTGGAGCGCGCGTCGGAGGCCGCCTGGGCACGGGCCGAGCGGGAACCGGACGTACCCGTGCCCTCCTGGACGGCGTACGTCGTGGAGCCGGACGAGGTGGAGTTCTTCCAGGGGGACGCGCGGCGCCGGCACGTACGGCTCGACTACCGCCGGGACGGCGGCGGTTGGGCCACGGAGCTGCTGTGGCCCTGACGCGCGCCGACCGTGGCGGTGAGCGTCGTTGGAGGTGCGGGTGTGGGCGTGGGTGTCCTCAGTCATGCGCCCGAGGTCGGGGGCGGAGCTGAAGGGCTTCTGAGGTGCGGCCGTGGGCGGTCTGTGCCCGGCCCGCCCGCCTCGGGCGCGGCGCGGACCGCCCTCAGACCTTCTCCCACACGGAGACGTGCTTGGTGCTGTCGTTCGTGAACGGCTCCCCCTTCCACCCCGCCCACCGGTTCCGCAACCGCATCCCGGCCAGTCGGGCCATCAGATCCAGCTCGGCCGGCCAGACGTACCGGAACGGGATCGACCGGTACTCCGTCCGTCCGTCGACGACCGTCACGTGGTGCGACCGCATCCCCTGCGTCGCCACGTCGTACGTGTCGAACCCGAGCCGCGTCGGGCCGACCCGGAACGGCACCGCGTTCTGCCCCGGCGGCAGTCTGCGCAGGTCCGGCACGCCGACCTCGATGACGAAGCGGCCGCCCCGCACGAGATGGGCGGCGGCGTTGCGGAAGCACTCCACCTGGGCGTCCTGCGTGGTCAGATTGCCGATCGTGTTGAAGACCAGGTACGCGACGGTGAAAGCGGGCCCGTCGACCCGTGCCGTGGCGAAGTCGCCGATGGTGACACCGATGTCGGCGCCGCCCGGCTTGGCCCGCAGCCGCCGCACCATGGCCCGCGACAGGTCGATCCCGTGCACCGGCACGCCCCGCCGGGCGAGCGGCAGCGCGATCCGCCCGGTGCCGACGCCGAACTCCAGCGCCCGCGCGTCCCCTCCCGGCCCGCCCGCGAGACCGGCGATCAGGTCCACCACGGGGTCCACGGCCTCCGGGCCGAACACCTCGTCGAAGGGGTCGTCCGAGGGGCCGTCGTAGTGGGCGGCGACGGCTTCCCCGAAGTACCCGTCGGGGTCGTCGACGGTCTCGTACTCTTCTCGGCTCTCCGCGCTCATCGCATCCCCTCCGGGGCCGGATCCGTGGCCAGTCGTGCGTGCAGGTGGGCGTCCCGGAACGCGTCCTGGCGCCCCTCCTCGAAGGCCGCCCCGCGCATGAGCCCCTCCAAGGCGAACCCGCACCGTTCGGCGATGCGGCAGGACGCGGCGTGGCCGACGACGTGGTCGAGTTCGAGCCGGTGGATGCCGAGTTCGGTGAAGGTCCAGCGGGCGGCGAGGTCGAGGGCCCGGGTGGCGACCCGGCGGCCACGGGCCTCGGGCAGCACCCAGTAGCCGACGACGGCCCTGCGCATATGCGCGTCGATCCCGCTCAGCCCGACCTGCCCGAGGGTCGCGCCGCTCTGAGCGTCCGTGATCCGGAAGGCCACGGTGGTGCCCTCCGCGTCGGACTCGGCCCGCCGCCGCAGCGACTCCCGGGCGCCCTCGAAGCTCGCGTCCCACACCAGCGGCGTGTTCCACCGCTGGAAGTCGGGATCGGTGCGGCCCCGCAACCACGCCTCGACATCGGCGTCGGACTCGGCGTCCCAGGCGCACAGGCGCAGCCCGTGACCGTGCGGCTCGGCCGAGGGTGGGCAGGCAGGATCGGGCAACGGGCTGAGGGCTCGCTCATCGGTACGGCTCACGCCCCCCATTGAAACGCGCGGCCCCTCACACCCGCACGCGAAATACGGGCACCACGAAGCCCCCGCTCTCCCGGAAGGCGACGTCGAGCCCCGTCCCCGCCCGCAGTTCCCCGCCCCCGTCCTCCCACTCCACGAGCTCGGTCATCATCCGGGGCCCCTCGGCGAGGTCGACGACGGCGGGCACGTACGGCGTGCGCTCCCCGAAGGGCGGCAGGTCGTTGCGGTGGACGACGGACCAGGTGTAGAGCACGGCGCGGCCGGAGGCCTCCTCCCATCGCACGTCCTCGCTCCAGCAGTAGGGGCAGAACTCGCGCGGATAGTGATGGGCGCGCCCACAGCCCGCCGCTCCGCACCGCCGCAGCAGCAGCAGCCCTTCCGCGGCGGCGTCCCAGTACGTACGACTGAGGCCGTCGGCCTCCGGCAGATCGAACCGCACGCCCTCGCCACCCTTCACCACCGGGCTCCCTTCACCCGTCAGAACAAGCCCAACGCGCTGTCGACGGACCACGTCTGCCAGGACATCCCGAACAGCGCCACCACCGAGATGAGCGCCATCATCGAGTTCTGCCCCTGCTCGGCCCAGTCGTGGATCATCAGCACGAGATACAGGAGGTTGAGCACCAGACCTCCGACGAGCGCGACCGGTGTGAGGAACCCGAGGACCAGCCCGAGCCCGAGGGCGAGTTCGGCGTAGACGACGACGTAGGCCATGGCCTTCGGCCGAGGCCTGACCACGACATCGAACCCACCACGCACCGCCCCCCACCGATGCTTCTCCGCCACCCCCGCGGCCCAGGCGATCCCGGTCCCCTCCGCGAACCAGGCCCTCTTGTCCTTGTGCCGCCAACTCTCCAGCCACCACAGCCCGAGCCCGATACGAAGCACGGCCACCCATTCGGCACCGCTGAGCCAGATCGTCTCCATGGACATCGCCCTTCCGCACCCACGCGGGTTTCTGACGGTATGTCAGTTCAGCGGACGGGGGGTGGATGCGCAAGAGACGCGGACCGGCCGACGGAACCCGGGGCGGGCGTGCCGCGAGATCCCGTCCGTCCCGTGTCCCGCCTAGGGCACGAACCCGATCGGCATGGCACGCCCGTACAACTCGTCAAGGCCGACCAGCAGTACGCCGCCCCGCTCCGCCGCGGCGCGCAGCGAGTCGCTGAATCCCGCGGCGCTGAAGAACGCCAGCCCGCAGTGGGCCGTGTCGAACCCTCGGCCCGCCAGCAGCTCGCGGGCCCGGTTCAGCCGCTCCAGGTGGCCGCTCCCCATGACGGTGCCCCACTTCGCTTCTCCCAGGAGGGCGACCGAGGGCCGTTGCCCCCCGGAACCCGGCTCGACGACAGCCACATCCACCTGGAGCTGCCGGCGTTCCGCCGAGTCGGTCACGATGCCGCTGCCGACCTCCCCCAGCGACGTACTGAGCAACGACCGGCCCGGTCCGATCACATAGTCACGGCAGACGGCCTCGAAATGCGGTCCGGCCACCTGCGCCGCGAACCGCTCGGTCGCCTGCCCCCACACCTCCGTGGCCTGGCCGCTCTCCAGCCGGGCCCAGGCGGGACGCATGACCGCCTCGTAGAAGTTGATCAGCGGTTCGGCGACGCGGTACTGCGACTTGCCCGCCCGGAAGACATCGGACTCCCGAACCAGGAGGTGACTGTCTTCGAGGACGTTGAGCGGGTGCGAGATGTCGACGGCCTTCCGGCCGATGTAACCGGCGATGCCGCCGCGCGTCGTGTTGCCCTGCGCCACGGCCGCCAGGACCGAGTGGTACAGGGCCGTGTCCCGGATGTCGGCCTCCTCGGCAAGCAGGTAACGCGCCTCCCGGAAGAGCGGACTGAACGGCGACAGGACCGTACGGCAGATCCAGTCGTCGAACGCCCGCAGGTTCTCGGGTACGTCGTCCGCCAGGAACTGGCGACGGTACGCGGGCGTGCCCCCGAGGACGGCGTGCAGTCGGGCCGCGAGGGCGGGCTCGTCGGCAACGCCCCAGAACTCCGCGGCGGCGCGGTAACCGAAAGGCCGTACGACGAGTTCGAGCTGGGCCCGGCCCCGCAGGGGGGCCGTGCTCGCCAGCAGCCCGCCCATGACCGACATCGCCGAACCGCACAGGAGCATCCGCATGCGGCTCTCCCGTGTCTGATGGCGATCGATCTCACGCTGGATGAGGGAGGGGAGTTCGGGAGCCACCTTGACCAGATAGGGAAACTCGTCGATGACGACGAGACGCGACACCTTCCCGCCCGCCACCCTCCCGCCCGGAGAAGCGAGGTCGAAGAGGGAGGAGATGGCGTCGTCCCACGTCGTGAAGGACAGAGGCGCCGGAGAGCCCACATGCTCGGCCAGGGCGGCACCGAACTGCCGAAGCGACTCCGTGGCGGTGCCCGCCGTGGCACCGAAGTAGAAGCCCCCGTACTGCTCGACCAAGGCCCTCAGCAGATACGTCTTCCCCATCCGGCGGCGACCGCTGACGACCCCGAGCATGGCTTGCGGCAGGGGTCGTTCCACGAAGGCGACGAGCGCCTCCCACTCGGACACACGGTCGAACACATGCGGAGGTTTGACCAACCCCGACTGACGCATCACGAGGGCCCTCACTCCTTAGGAGTACACTCCTAAGGAGTGTACTCCTAATAACTCCACTCCCCTACGAGCTCGGATCGTCAGGGCCTTCTGGCCGCGAGCCCGAGAGTGGCGCCCTCGAGCGGACCGAGTACTGCTCGGCGGCCGCGCAAGGGGGTGCAGGCAGGGAGGGGCCTCGGCCTGCCCCTCCCTGCCTGCACCGCGTACGGCCACCGCCTCCCCACACTCCGACCCACCTACGTCACCGATCCCACCCACCCCTCCTACACCCGTGATCAATCCGCAACCAATTCCGGTCTTGACCGAGACCCAACAAGTGAGGGCGTGAATACGCTCAGGCACATGGCCGACTCCAGTGCATCCGCGGGACCCGCGACCCCTGCCCCCTCCGACCGCCCCGTCTACGTGATCGGCGGCGGACCCGGCGGGCTGGCCGTCGCGCACGCGTTGCGGGTCCAGGGGGTGCGGGCGGTGGTGCTGGAGAAGTCGGACGCGGTCGGCGCGTCCTGGCGGCGGCACTACGACCGGCTGCACCTGCACACGACCCGCCGGCTGTCGGGGCTCCCCGGCCTCCCCATGCCACGCCGCTTCGGCCGATGGGTGTCGCGGGACAACGTGGTGCGGTACCTGGAGAAGTACGCCGAGGTGCACCAGCTGGAGATCGTGACGGGCGTCGAGGTGTCCCGGGTCGAGCGCACCCCGGACGGCACCGGCTGGCTGCTGCACGCCACCGGCGGCCGCGAGCTGACCGGCGGCGCGGTCGTCGTCGCCACCGGTTACAACCACACGCCCCGCATCCCCGACTGGCCCGGCCGGGACTCGTACGAGGGCGAGCTGGTGCACGCCGCCGAGTACCGCAACCCGAAGCCCTACGCCGGCCGGGACGTCCTCGTCGTCGGCATCGGCAACACCGGCGCCGAGATCGCCGTCGACCTCGTCGAGGGCGGGGCGGCGCGCGTACGGCTCGCGGTGCGGACGGCCCCGCACATCGTGCGCCGGACGACCGCCGGGTGGGCGGCCCAGTACACGGCCGTCCTCGTACGGCGGCTGCCGGTCGCCCTCGTGGACCGGCTCGCCAAGCCGGTGGCCAAGCTCAGCGTGCCGGACCTGTCGGCGCACGGCCTGGCCCGGCCCGACACCGGCCTCTACTCCCGCGTGCGCGAGGGCTCCATCCCCGTGCAGGACGTCGGCCTCATCGACGCCGTGCGCAAGGGGAAGGTCGAGATCGTCGGCCCGGTCGAGGGGTTCGAGGACGGCAAGGTCGTCCTCGGCGACGGCACCCGCATCGCGGTCGACGCCATGATTGCCGCCACCGGCTACCGGCGCGCCCTGGAGGGACTCGTCGGACACCTCGACGTGCTCGACGAACGCGGCAAGCCCGTCGCGCACGGCGCCCACACCCCCGTCAACGCCCCCGGCCTGTACTTCACCGGCTTCACCAACCCCATCAGCGGCATGTTCCGCGAACTCGCCCTCGACGCCGGGAAGATCGCCAAGGCGGTCGCGAAGACCGGCGGGGTCGCCACCCGCGACGCGATCACCGTACGCATCCGCACCGAGCGCTGACCGACCGACGGCCGTCGGCGTGACGACGGCCGTCCATCGCACCGACCGGATCGTCACCCGTGGCGAATCCGGCCACAGGTCTGACCGCCGCCCCGCGTGGGTACAACCTCCTTACTGCCGCGTAACTTTGCTCGCACACCCATTCCTGACACAGCGTCAGTTCAGTAGTCTGAAATCTGACGTGTCGTCAGAAACGTGTACGTCGCCACGTCACTGAATTGGCTGTCACACAGGAGCGGGCGGACCGATGCTTGGATCAACCCACGGCACCCTCACCACCGACTCCCGCCGGGCCCGGGCCATCGCATGCGGCGAACACCCCGCACAGGCCGTGCACGGCAGGCCCGCCGAGGCCGGAGACCTGGACGTCAGCGGACGCCCGCTGCACGCCGACGTCCCCGACCTGGACCGTTTCTTCCGCCCGGAGTCCGTCGCCGTCATCGGCGCCTCGGACACGGAGGGCCGGCCGAACAGCGGGATCACCCGGCAGTTGCTCGCCTGGTCCGAACGCGTCGGCGCCCGGTTCCACCCCGTGCACCCCACCCGCGAGTCGGTCTTCGGCATCCCCTGCGCGCCTTCCGTCGCCGCCCTGCCCGAACAGGTCGATCTCGCCGCGCTGCTCGTCTCCGACCCCCTCCCCCTGATCGGCGAACTGGCCGAGGCCAAGGTGAAGTTCGCCGTCGCCTTCGCCTCCGGTTTCGCCGAGACCGGCGCGCAGGGTGCCGCCGCCCAGGAACGGCTGGCCGCCGCCGTGGCCCGAGCCGACGGTCTGCGGCTGCTCGGCCCCAACACCAACCTCAACGCCTTCGAGCGCTTCCGCGACGACCTCGACGGCCCGGCGATCGCGCTGATCACCCAGTCCGGCCACCAGGGCCGCCCCGTCTTCTCGCTCCAGGAACTCGGTATCCGCCTCTCCCACTGGGCCCCCACCGGCAACGAGGCCGACCTGGAGACCGCCGACTTCATCTCCTACTTCGCCGAACGCCCCGAGGTCGGCGCCATCGCCGCCTACGTCGAGGGCCTCAAGGACGGCCGCGCCTTCCTCCTCGCCGCCGACCGGGCCGCCCGGCGCGGTGTCCCCGTCGTCGCCGTCAAGGTCGGCCGCACCGAGACCGGCGCCCGCACCGCCGCCTCCCACACCGGCAAGCTCACCGGCGCGGACGCGGTGGTCGACGCGGCGATGCGGCAGTACGGAGTGATCCGCGTCGACGGGCTCGACGAACTCCAGGACACAGCCACCCTGTTGGCACGGGCCCGGCGCGCGCCCAGCCAAGGATCATCGGCTCCGGGGCCGGCCGCACCCACTCCAGCCGCGCCGAGGCCGGCCGTGCCGAGGCCCGAAGGCGTCGTCGTCTATTCGATCTCGGGCGGCACGGGCGCGCACTTCGCCGACCTGGCCACCGAGGCCGGGCTGCCCCTCCCCACGCTCTCCGAGGCCAAGCAGGCCGAGCTGCACCAGTGGATCCCCGACTATCTGAGCGTGGCCAACCCCGTCGACAACGGCGGCCATCCCGTGGGCGACTGGCGCGGCCCCCGCATCCTCGACGCGATCCTCGACGACCCTGCCGTCGGGGTGCTGATCTGCCCCATCACCGGCCCCTTCCCTCCCATGAGCGACAAGCTCGCCCAGGACCTGGTGGCCGCGGCGGAGCGGACGGACAAGCTGGTGTGCGTGGTGTGGGGGTCCCCGGTGGGCACCGAGGCCGCCTACCGCGAGACGCTGCTCGGGTCCTCCCGGGTGGCGACCTTCCGTACCTTCGCCAACTGCATCACGGCCGTCCGCGCCCACCTCGACCACTCCCGCTTCACCGCCGCCTACCGCTCCCCCTTCGACGAGGCGCCCCGCACCACCTCGCCCTCCTTCCGCAAGGCGCAGGCACTGATGCGGCCGGGGCAGCAGCTGAGCGAGCACGCGGCCAAGCAGTTGCTGCGCGCGTACGGCATCCGCGTGCCGCGCGAGCAGTTGGTGACCAGTGCGGCGGCGGCCGTACGCGCGGCGAGTCTCGTCGGCTACCCGGTGGTGATGAAGGCGTCCGGCGCGAGCATCGCCCACAAGACGGAGCTCGGCCTGGTGAAGATCGGCCTGACCTCCGCGAGCCAGATCCGTGACGCCTATCGCGAACTCACCGACATCGCCCGCTACGAGGACGTCTCCCTCGACGGGGTGCTGGTGTGCCAGATGGTCGAACGGGGAGTGGAGATGGTCGTGGGCGTGACCCACGACGACCTCTTCGGGCCCACGGTCACGGTGGGCCTCGGCGGCGTCCTCGTGGAGGTGCTCCGCGATTCCGCCGTGCGGGTGCCGCCCTTCGGCGAGGACCAGGCCCACGCCATGCTCACCGAGCTGCGCGGGCGGGCCCTGCTGGACGGGGTGCGCGGGGCTCCACCGGCCGACGTGGACGCCCTCGTGGAGGTCGTGCTCCGCGTGCAGCGCATGGCGCTCGAACTCGGGGACCAGATAGCGGAGCTGGACATCAACCCGCTGATGGTGCTGCCGAGGGGGCAGGGGGCGGTGGCCCTGGACGCGCTGGCGGTGTGCCGCTGAGCGCCGACGCACCCGGAAGGCGCCCCGCACACCCCAGAGCACCCTCACTCCCCGTAAGAATCGGAGCACCCACATGTCCGCTTCCCCCCTTGAACATCCCGAAAAATCCCGTGACTCATTGATACTGCACGCCACTGACAACGCCGTCTCGTGGATCACCCTCAACCGCCCCGAGGCGATGAACGCCATAGCTCCTGACCAGCGAGAACGCCTCATCCAACTCCTCTTTGAGGCCTCCGCGGACCCCGCCGTGCGCGCGGTGGTGATCACGGGCACCGGTCGCGGATTCTGCGCGGGCGCGGACCTAAGGGGGACGGCGACCGGCGGCGGGTCCTCGCCGGGAGGCGGCTCCACGTCGAGGGTCGGGCCCCCGGGAGCCGGACCCTCGGGAGGAGACGGGACGCGGGTGGCCGGTGACGTGGCGCGCGTGATCCGCCTCGGCGCCCAGCGCCTCATCGCGGCCGTACTGGACTGCGAGAAGCCGGTGATCGCGGCGGTGAACGGCACGGCCGCCGGCCTCGGCGCGCACCTCGCCCTCGCCTGCGACCTCGTCCTCGCGGCCGAAGGCGCCCGCTTCATCGAGGTGTTCGTACGACGCGGCCTCGTCCCCGACGGCGGCGGGGCGTACCTCCTCCCCCGCCTCGTCGGCCCCCAGCGGGCGAAGGAGCTGATGTTCTTCGGTGACGCCCTGCCCGCCGCCGACGCGCATCGTCTCGGCCTCGTCAACCGGGTCGTCCCCGCCGCGGACCTGGAGAAGACGGCCCGCGAGTGGGCCGAACGCCTCGCCGCCGGCCCCACCCGCGCCATCGCACTGACCAAGCACCTGGTCAACACGTCCCTCGACACCGACCGCGCCACCGCCTTCAGCGCCGAGGCCACCGCCCAGGAGATCAACATGACGACGGCGGACGCCCAGGAGGGCGTGACGAGCTTCGTGGAGCGCCGCGACCCTCACTACGAGGGCCGCTGACGCCCACCGAAGAACCATGACGAGGCAACCTGGCGGAGAACATGAAGGCATGACGAGCCTTCACTTCTGACGGACCGTCAGTTTCAATGGTCGACGTGATGGGACACGCGGGAATGGCAGCCGCCGCCGTCCGCTACCTGAGAGCGGACCCGGCGAACAGGAGCCGGGAGAAGCGGGAGAAGAGCGCCGCCCGGCCGGTCGTCGAGGCCCTGCCCCGCCCCGAGCTGCGCTGTGTCGGCGAGCACGAGCGGCCACCGGTCGGCCAGGCCGAGTTCCGGCGCGTCCTCGGGAACTTCGCGACGGGGGTCACGGTGATCACGGCCCCGGGAGCCCCGGGAGCCCCGGAAACCCCGTCGGCCTCGGGAGCCCTGGTGACACCGGCCCCGGCTCCCGCTCCCGCCCCCGCCCCGGCCGGCTTCGCCTGCCAGTCCTTCTCGGCCCTGTCCCTCGACCCGCCGCTCGTCGTCTTCATGGTCGGCCGTACGTCGACGACCTGGCCCCGGATCGCCCGCGCGGGCGTCTTCTGCGTGAACGTACTCGGCGCGGATCAGGGCGAGTTGTGCCGACGCTTCGCGGTGAGCGGCACGGACAAGTTCGCCGGCGTCGCCCACACCCCGGCCCCCGCCACGGGCTCCCCCCGCCTCACCGGCGCCCCCGCCTGGATCGACTGCACGATCCACGCCGTCCACCCCGGCGGCGACCACCTGATCGTGGTGGGCCGGGTGGAGGCGCTGGGCGCCGACGCGGAGGCGCCACCACCCCTGCTGTTCCACCGGGGCCGCTTCGGGGAACTCAGGAGCTGAGGACAGGCGGGCGGGACCATGCCCGCCCTCCCCCTCCTCGAACGGTTCGCCGTCGCCCTCGGCATGCGCCTCCACGTCGCCTTCGAGCCACGCGACCGCGCGGGCTGAGGCGTCCCCCTGCCCGCCCCGGCAACTCAGGCCACCGTCGCCCCCACCTTCCCCACCGGCCCCCGCCGTATCACCAGCGCCATCAGTGCCGCCGCCGCGCACAGCGCGCCCGAGGCGTACCAGACGACGTCGTAGCGGCCGAACGCGTCGCGGGCGAGGCCGCCGAGGAAGGCGACGAGGGCGGCTCCGACCTGGTGGGAGGCGAGGACCCAGCCGAAGACGATGGCACTGTCCTGCCCGTAGTGCTCGCGGCACAGCGCCATGGTGGGCGGGACGGTGGCGACCCAGTCGAGGCCGTAGAAGACGATGAAGAAGATCATCGGGAGATGGACCGTCGGCGCCAGCAGGATCGGGAGGAAGAGGAGCGAGACGCCCCGGAACGCGTAGTACACCGCCAGCAGCCGCCGTGAGTCGAAGCGGTCCGTGAACCAGCCCGAGGCGATCGTGCCGAGGACGTCGAAGACCCCGATGACCGCCAGCAGCGAGGCCGCCGCCGTGATCGGCATGCCGTGGTCGTGGGCGGCCGGAACGAAGTGGGTCTGGATGAGGCCGTTGGTGGAGGCGCCGCAGATCGCGAACGTCCCGGCCAGCAGCCAGAACGGCCCCGTCCGCACCGCCGAGAACAGCACCCTCACCGCCCGCCGCGCCGCCCCCTGCACCGGCCCCGGCTTGGGCACGAACTCCTTCGCCCCGTACGGCTTCAGTCCCACGTCCGCCGGGTGGTCCCGCAGCAGCAGCCAGACGAACGGCACGACGGCCAGCGCGGCGAGCGCCACGGTGACGGAGGCGGGCCGCCAGCCTCGCTCGGAGACGATCCACGACAGCAGCGGCAGGAAGATCAGCTGCCCGGACGCCGAGGCCGCGGTCAGGATGCCCGAGACCAGACCCCGCCGTTCGGTGAACCAGCGGTCGGTGACGGTCGCCGCGAACGCCAGCGCCATCGAACCGGACCCCAGCCCCACCAGCAGCCCCCAGCAGAGCATCAACTGCCAGGCCGAGGTCATCCACACCGTCGCACCCGCGCCGACCGCGATCACCGTCAACGCCACCGCGACGACCCGGCGGATGCCGAAGCGGTCCATCAGCGCGGCGGCGAAGGGGGCCGTCAGACCGTACAGCGCCAGATTGATCGAGACCGCCGACGCGATGGTGCCGCGCGACCAGTCGAACTCCTGGTGCAGCGGATCGATCAGCAGCCCCGGCAGCGAACGGAAGGCCGCCGCGCCGATGATCGTCACGAAGGTGACGGCGGCGACGAACCACGCGCGGTGCATACGCACCCGGCCGACACCGCCATTGCCACCGCCGGCACCGCCACCGCCACCGATACGGGCGTCGGAGGGGCGGGAGTCGGCGGTGGCGTCATCGGCTGTCTGGGTCATGCCGTCAAGCTTCCGACCTGCGGTCATCCCGGACGAGTGGCCGAAGGGACAGTGTTCGCTAGGATCGGGCCATGACCGCCGTCCCGCCGGCCGAGCGGCCCGCCGCCCGACACCGCGTCGTGGTGCTCGCCCTCGACGGCCTGCTCCCCTTCGAACTCGGCATCCCGCAGCGCATCTTCGGCAAGGCACGGGACGCCGCGGGACGACCGCTCTACGACATCGTCACCTGCTCGATCCGGCCGCCCGGCCCGGTAAAGACGGACGCCGACTTCGCGATCCTCGTCCCGAACGGCCCGGAGGCCCTCGCCACCGCCGACACGGTCGTCGTGCCCGCCTCGTTCGAGCTGGGCCCGGTCCACGAGGAGGGCCTCCTCACCCCCGAACTGGCCACCGCCGTCGCCCACATCCGCCCCGGCACCCGGCTGGTGTCCATCTGCACCGGCGGCTACGTCCTGGCCGCGGCCGGTTTCCTCGACGGTCGTCCGGCGACCACGCACTGGCACCACGCCGAACACTTCCAGCGGCTCTTCCCGAAGGTACGGGTCGACGCGGACGTCCTCTTCGTCGACGACGGTGACGTCCTCACCTCCGCGGGCGTCGCGGCCGGGATCGACCTGTGCCTGCATCTCGTACGACGCGACCACGGCACCGGCGTCGCCAACGACGTGGCCCGGCGCACGGTCGTGCCGCCGCACCGGGACGGCGGGCAGGCCCAGTACATCCAGCGGCCACTGCCCGAGCCGAAGACGGCGACCACGACCGCCGCCCGGGCGTGGGCCCTCGGGCGGCTCCACGAACCGATCCAGCTGCGGGACATGGCCGCGCAGGAGTCCATGTCCGTCCGCACGTTCACCCGCCGCTTCCGTGAGGAGGTCGGCGTCAGCCCGGGCCAGTGGCTCACCCGCCAACGCGTCGAACGCGCCCGCCACCTCCTCGAATCCACCGACCTCACCATCGACCAGGTCGCCCACGACGCGGGCTTCGGTACGGCCCAGTCCATGCGGCAGCACCTCCAGGCGGTGCTGGGGGTGACCCCGACGGCGTACCGACGGACGTTCCGCTCCGCCGGGGCAGCCGGGCCCACCGGGACCACCGGGACCACCGGGACCACCGGGACCACCGGGGCGACCGGGACCACCGAAGGCCCCGGCCCCACCGGAGGCGCCGAGGCACCGAGGCCGCTCAGAACGTGAGCACCGCCCGTGCCACCCGCCCCTCCCCCGCGTCCTCCGCCGCCTTCGCGAAGTCCTCCACGGGATAGGTGGCCGTGACCAGCTCGTCCAGGAGCAGTCGTCCCTCCCGGTACAGGTCGGCGTAGAGGGCGATGTCCCGCTGCGGTCGCGACGACCCGTAGCGGCAGCCCAGGATCGACTTGTCCAGGTAGAGGGAGGAGACGAGGAAGGAGGCCTCGGCGGTCGCGGCCGGCACTCCGAGCAGAACCGCCTGCCCGTGCCGGTCCAGCAGGTCGACGGCCTGGCGGACGAGGTCGACGCGGCCGACGCACTCGAACGCGTGGTCGGCTCCGGTGGGGAGAACGTCCCGCACGCCTGCCACGGACGTCAGGAAGTGCGTGGCCCCGAACAGCCGCGCCACCGCCTCCTTGTCCGGGTTGGCGTCCACGGCGACGATCCGCGTGGCCCCCGCGATGCGCGCGCCCTGCACCACGTTGAGCCCGATCCCCCCGGCTCCGATGACGACGACGGCGTCCCCCCGGTCGACACGGGCCCGGTTGAGCACCGCGCCCACCCCGGTCAGCACCCCGCACCCGATCAGCGCGGCGGAGGTCAGCGGGATGTCCTCCGGTATCCGTACGGCCTGCACGGCCTTGACCACCGTCTGCTCGGCGAAGGCGGAGTTCGCGGCGAACTGGAACACCTCCCGCCCACCCCGTGAGAACGGCCGCGTGGGCCGCCCGATCGCCCGTCGGCACATCGTCGGCCGTCCCCGGTCGCAGTCGGCGCAGGCCCCGCAGTTGGCGAGGGTGGACAGGGCGACATGGTCCCCGGGCCGGACATGGCGGACCCCCGCCCCCACCTCGGCGACGACCCCCGCTCCCTCATGCCCGAGCACCACGGGAACGGGGAACGGAATGGTCCCGTCCACCACCGACAGATCGCTGTGGCAGAGCCCCGCGGCCGCGATCGCCACCCTCACCTCGCCGGGCCCCGGATCGCGCACGGCCAGGTCGTCGACGACCTCGGCGCGCTTCCCGTCGAACACCACTCCGCGCATGGCCTCCACCCCTCAGCGTCTCAGCCTCTCGGCTCCCTCGGCAGACCGAGCACCCGCTCGGCGATGATCGTGCGCTGCACCTCGTCCGAACCGCCGTAGATGGTGTCGGCCCGGCTGAACAGGAAGAGCTGCTGGAACGGGTCCAGTTGGTACGGCTCGGCCGCCGACCACTCCCGCTGTCCGACGGCCGCCCTCGCGCCCCGCACCTCCATCGCCAGCTCTCCGAGCCGCCGATGCCACCGCCCCCACAGCAACTTGGCCACACTCGGCGCGCCCGGCTCCGCGCCGCTCTCCGCTCCGCCCTCCGCCCCGCCGAGCGTGCGCAGTGCGTTCCACCGCATGGTCTTCAACTCGGCCCACTGGCGTACGAGATGATTACGGACGACGGCGTCGTCCACGGCCCCGCTGTCCACCGCGGCCCGTACGACGTCCGCCAACTCCTTCTCGAACCCGATCTGTTGGGCGAGGGTCGACACCCCGCGCTCGAAGCCGAGCAGCCCCATGGCCACCCGCCAGCCGTTCCCCTCACTCCCGACGACATGCTCCGCGCGGGCGTGCGCCCCGTCGAAGAACACCTCGTTGAACTCGCTCGTCCCGGTCATCTGCCGGATGGGCCGCACCTCGATCCGCCCCGGCTGGTCCATGGGCACGAGCAGCAACGACAGCCCGTGGTGGCGCTCGGAACCCGCCTCGGTACGGGCCAGTACGAAGCACCAGTCGGCCTCGTGGGCGAGCGAGGTCCAGATCTTCTGTCCGGTGATCCGGTACGACCCGTCCCCGGTCCGTTCCGCCTTCGTCCGCACTCCGGCGAGGTCGGACCCGGCGCCGGGCTCGCTGTACCCCTGGCACCAGAGTTCGTCGCCGCGCGCGATCGCCGGCAGGAACCGCCGCTTCTGCTCCTCGCTCCCGAACGCGATCAGCGTCGGCGCGAGCAGCTTCTCCCCGATGTGTCCGGAGCGGGCGGGTACGTCGGCCCGCGCGTACTCCTCGGCCCACACCACCTGCTGGACGAGCGTGGCCGTGCGGTTGCCGTACCCACCCTCGCTCCAGCCGAGCCCGATCCACCCGGCGGCGCCGAGCGTCCGCTCCCAGGCGCGCCGGTCCTCCCGCACCCCGGCGTGCGCCCCCAGCCAGGCTCGTGCCTCCTCCCGGAACGCCTCGTCCTCGTCCCCGAACCCGAAGTCCATGCCACCTCCAAGTTGACCGCCGCGGGTGATATCGGTGCGTTGTCGGGTGCGGGTCCGGTGGGGCTTCTCGCGCAGTTCCCCGCGCCCCTAAAAGCCCATGCCCTTGCGGGCCCGAAAAGCAGGGGGCGCAGCCCCTGCTTTTCAG
>NZ_JAVRFJ010000025.1:0-147163 GCF_031845845.1 Streptomyces gottesmaniae | reverse complement strand
CGCCCGCGCCCCGCCCCCCCCCACCCGCCCCCGACGACCGAACAGGCACTCCCTCCCCATCAGTCACCCCGTACTCGGCCGAACCGTACGTTTGACCGGGGAACCCAAGGGCTAGGTTGAGCCGTATGGCATCGACGCACAGCGCGCGGATCCTCGTCGCCTCCAACCGGGGCCCCATCACGTACACCGAGGACGAATCCGGCGCCCTCACAGCGAAGCGCGGCGGTGGCGGCCTCGTCTCGGGGCTCTCCGCGATCGACTCGGAGGCGGGCGCCGTCTGGGTGTGCTCCGCCCTCGGCGACGGCGACCGCGAGGCCGTACGCCGCGGTGTCGGCGAACCCGGCGTCCGCATGCTCGACATCCCCGCCGACGTGCACCACGCCGCGTACAACGGCGTCGCCAACTCCACGCTGTGGTTCGTGCACCACATGCTCTACCAGACCCCGCTGGAACCGTCCTTCGACGCGGAGTTCCGGCGCCAGTGGGCGTCGTACGAGACGTACAACCGGGCCTTCGCCGAGGCGCTCGCCCAGGAGGCGGCGGACGGCGCGTCCGTGCTCGTCCAGGACTACCACCTGACCCTGGTCCCCCGGATGCTCCGCGAACTCCGCCCCGACCTGCGGATCGGCCACTTCTCCCACACCCCGTGGGCACCCGTCGACTACTTCCGGCTGCTGCCCGACGACATCGCCGCGCAGGTGCTCGACGGCATCCTCGGCGCCGACCGGGCCGCGTTCCTCACCCGGCGGTGGGCGGACGCGTTCAGCGAGTGCGCTCGCGCCGTCCTCGGCCCCGACGCCCTCTCCGGGACCCGGATCGGCGTGCACGGCCTGGGCGCCGACGCGGACTTCCTGCGGGCTCGCGCCCACGAGGCGGACGTCGACGACCGCATGGCCGCGCTGCGGGAGCAGATCGGTACGGCTCCCGACGGCACCCCGCGCCGCGCCGTCGTCCGCGTCGACCGCACGGAACTCTCCAAGAACATCGTGCGCGGCCTGCACGCCTACCGTCAGCTCCTCGACGACCGCCCGGCCTGGCGTGAGCGCGTCGTGCACCTCGCCCTCGCCTACCCGTCGCGGCAGGACCTCGCGGTGTACCGGGACTACATGGCCGAGGTCCAGCGGGTCGCGGACGACATCAACGAGCGGTACGGCACACCGGGTTGGACGCCGGTCGTCCTCCACCTCAAGGACGACTTCGCCCGTTCCCTCGCGGCGTACCGGCTCGCCGACGTGGCCCTGGTGAACCCCATCCGGGACGGCATGAACCTCGTCGCCAAGGAGGTGCCGGTCGTCTCCGACGAGGGGTGCGCGCTCGTGCTGTCGCGGGAGGCCGGGGCGTACGAGGAGCTGGGGGACGACTCGATGGTGGTGAACCCGTACGACGTGGTCGGTACGGCCGCCGCCCTGCACGAGGCGCTGTCCCTGCCGCCGGCCGAGCGGGCGGAACGGACGAAGCGGCTCGCCGGGGCGGCCACGGCGCTGCCGCCCACGCAGTGGTTCCTGGACCAGTTGAGGGCGTTGGAGGGCGCCCAGTAGCTCGGGGGTTCGGGTTCGTCGGCGAGAGCGGGTCGTGCGGGTCCGGCGTGGTTGCTCGCGCAGTTCCCCGCGCCCCTGGCAGAGCCGGGGCGCCCCTGCCTATACGTGCTCGGCGATTGTCGAAAGCAGGTGGACGACCCCCGCCGGTCCGTCGACGACCAGGTCCGCCCGCTCCGACAGCTCCGTGACCTCCGTGCTGCCGCTGCACACCAGCAGGCCCGATGTGCCCTCGGTACGGAGTTTCTCGATGGTGGCGAAGGCGGGGAGGTCGCCGAGGTCGTCGCCGGCGTAGAGGACGGACTCGGCGGCGGTCTCCGCGAGGTGGTCGCGGAGGGCGACGCCCTTGTCCATGCCCGGGGGCCGGAGTTCGAGGACCAGGCGACCGGGTTCGACGATGAGGCCGTGGCGGCCGGCGAGGTCGGCCAGCGGGGCGCGCAGGGCTTCGAAGGCGGCCTGGGGGTCGCTGGCGCGGCGGGTGTGGACGGCGACCGCGCGGCCCTTCTCCTCGATCCAGGTGCCCTGCCGGGCCCCGACACGGTCCAGCAGGCCGGGAAGCTCCGCGCGGACCGCGGCGACACCGGGGTGCGGGGCGGGGGCGCTCACGGTGCCGGTGACGGCGTCCCAGCGTTCGGCGCCGTAGTGGCCGAGGACGACGAGGTGTTCCAGGCCGGGGACGCCGGCGAAGCCGCCGTGGCGGACGGCGACGGAGGCGGGGCGGCCGGTCACCACGGCGACGGAGGCGACCTTGGGGGCGAGCGCGGCGAGGGCGGCGACCGCGTCGGGGTGGGCGCGGGCCTGTTCGGGGTCGGGGACGATGGGGGCGAGGGTGCCGTCGAAGTCGAGGGCGATCACCGTACGGCCGGGTCGTTCGAGGATCGCGTCCAGCGCGGCCCGCCCGGCGGAGGTCACGGGTGTCGGCAAGGTGGCCCGGGGGTTCTCTGCGTCCTTGTGGCTGCCCATGGCGTCGACCCTATCCGTCATCTCTCCTCCCGGCGGGCCTCTCTCACCCTTCGCAGCCGGTTGACCGTGACCGGGTCGTGGGCGAGGGCGCGCGGGTCGTCGAGCAGGGCGTTGAGCAGCTGGTAGTACCGCACGGGTGCGATCCCGAGCCGCTCCCTTATGGCCCGCTCCTTGGCCCCCGGCCCCGCCCACCCCTGCCGCTCCACGGCGAGGATGGCCTGTTCACGGGGTTCGAGCGCGTCCATGGGACGACGGTAGCGGACGGGTGTGACAGCCGTGCGCCCCTGAAAAGCGCGGGGCGCAGCCCCCGCTTCTCAGGGCGCGGGGAACTGCGCGAGAAGCCCCACCGGACCCGCACCCGCCAACGCCCCACGCACCCCCACCCCCCAAGGCGCCCTAATCCTCCCGATCCGCCACACTCGCCGTCTGCTGCAGCTCCTCCAGCACGACCCCGGGCTTCGCCCCCGGCCGCACCGCCCGCCCGATCTGCTCCTTGACCGCCGCGCTGACATCCGCCCAGGACGTCTTGCCCACGGGCGGCAACACGGCGTCGGGCAGCGCGTCGAGGAAGGGGTGGAGGTCGGCGTCGTCCGGGTCCGCCGCCATCTCCTCGGACGCGGACGCGGTCACCGGCAGCAGGTCGTACTCCCGGGAGAAGTCGAGCACGTTCTCGTCGTTGTAGACGAAGTCGAGGAAGTCACCGATCTCCTCCCCGTGCCCGTTCTGTTTGAAGGCCATCATCCAGTCGGCCACGCCCATCGTCGCGTGCTCTCGCCCGTCGTACCCCGGCATGGCGGCCGTCCCGTAGTCGACTCCCTCGTCGGCGGCCATCCGCATCAGGCTGGGATGCCCGTTGAGCATGCCCACCTCCCCCCGCGCGAACGCCGCGAACGCGTCGGCCCGGTTGAGCTCCGCCGGCGCGGTGGGCCCGGTGAGCCCCTTGTCGACCAGCTTGTCCTTGAGCCAGGTGAAGGTCCGGACGTTGTCGTCGGAGTCGATCCGGTAGGTGCCGACGTTGTCGGTGTAGCCGGCCCCGCCGCTGAGCAGCCACTGCATGGTCTCGGC
Source organism: Streptomyces gottesmaniae (assembly GCF_031845845.1). Lineage (NCBI taxonomy): Bacteria > Bacillati > Actinomycetota > Actinomycetes > Kitasatosporales > Streptomycetaceae > Streptomyces > Streptomyces gottesmaniae. The sequence continues at coordinate 143,600 of NZ_JAVRFJ010000025.1, read as the reverse complement.
CTGGGCCTCCTCGGGCCCGAGCGGCAGCGCGTACGGGGTCCGGACCCCGGCCCCGTCGAGGGCCGCCGCGTCGGCCGCCAGCTCGTTCCAGCTGCGCGGGGCGCCGTCGAGGCCCGCCTCGGCGAAGAGCTTCTTGTTGTAGAAGAGGACGCGGGTGGACGCGGCGAACGGCATCCCGTAGGCGACGCGCCGTACCTTGCCCGCGTCGGCGAGCTGGGGGAGGAAACCGGCCTGGACGGGGATGGAGAGCAGGTCGTCCACCTCGTAGAGCCGGTCGGCGGAGGCGTAGTCCGCGTAGGTACCCGCCTGCGCCATGTCGGGCGCCTCACCGGCGGCGACCATCTCCTTGATCTTGCGGTCGACGTCGTTCCAGGAGTGGACGGTGACATCGACCGTGACGCCCGGGGTCTTCTTCTCGTACGCCTTCACGACCGCGTCCCAGTACTTCCGGGAGCTGTTGGCCTTGGAGTCGCCGTAGTCGGCGGCGACCAGCGTCAGGGTGACGCCGGGGCCGTCGGCCGCCGAGGCACCGCAGCCCGCGAGCGTCGCCACCAGCCCCAGCGCGGCCAGTGCCGCCATCCCGCTGTTCCTGCTGTTCCCGCTGTTCCTGACGCCCGTCTTCGTCCGCCGCTGTCGCTGTCGCACTCGTACTGCCCCAACCCATCGCATGTGCCCCGCGTGGAACAGCGTGGATCACCGGCTCCGCGCTCAAGGCCGTTGATCACTCAACTTCTCGAACTCTCCATAAGGTCTACACCACTCACTCCCATGAGGTCTAGACCATGTAAGTGGACTAGACCTCTCGCGGGTAGAAGGGTCACACTGTCCTCCGTGAGACATGTCATCGCCCTCGATGTGGGCGGCACCGGGATGAAGGCCGCACTGGTCGGGGCCGGCACCACGCCCGCCGGGGAAACCCGCCCCGGCGCGCCCGTCCTGCTGCACCAGGCGCGCCTGGCGACCGGTCGTGAGCGCGGGCCGGAGGCCGTCGTCGCGTCGATCCTCGACTTCGCCGCCGAGCTGCGCGCGTACGGCGTGCGGCACTTCGGCGCACCCGCGGTCGCCGCCGGGGTCGCCGTGCCCGGCATCGTCGACTCCGAGCGGGGCACAGCCGTCTACGCCGCCAACCTCGGCTGGCGTGACGTCCCGCTGCGCGCGCTCCTCGCCGAGCGCCTCGGCGGCATCCCGGTCGCCCTCGGCCACGACGTGCGCACCGGAGGGCTCGCGGAGGGGCGCGTGGGCGCGGGCCGAGGTGCCGACCGCTATCTCTTCGTGGCGCTGGGCACCGGGATCGCCGGGGCGATAGGCGTCGACGGCCGGGTGGAGGCGGGCGCCCACGGCTTCGCGGGCGAGATCGGCCACATCGTCGTACGCCCCGGCGGCATCCCGTGCCCCTGCGGGCAGTACGGCTGTCTGGAGCGGTACGCCTCGGCGGCGGCGGTCAGCCAGGCCTGGGCGGAGGCCTGCGGGGAACCCGAGGCCGACGCGGCGGACTGCGCCAAGGCCGTCGAGTCGGGCGACCCGCGCGCGAGCGCCGTCTGGCAGCACGCCGTCGACGCCCTCGCCGACGGCCTCGTCACCGCCCTCACCCTCCTCGACCCCCGCACCCTCATCATCGGCGGCGGCCTGGCGGAGGCCGGTGACACCCTGTTCGCCCCTCTGCGCACCGCCGTGGAACACCGGGTGACCTTCCAGAAGGTCCCCGGCATCGTCCCCGCCGCCCTGGGCGACACCGCGGGCAGCCTCGGTGCCGGCCTGATGGCCTGGGACCTCCTCGCCCCCACACACCCCGCGGCCCCCACAGCCCCCACGGACCCTTCGGAGGTAACCCCCTGATGGCCCCCGCCTTTTCCGACACCGGGTCCGACAGCAGCGCCCCCTCAGGGGCGCGGGGAACGGCGCGACCAGCCCCCACGCACCCGCGGTCGCCACACACAGCGCATCCCTATGTCCTGGAAGGCGCCAACGTCGTCCTCCCCACCGGCACGGTGAAGAACGGCCGTCTCACCGTCAAAGGCACCAAGATCTCCGACAACCCCCCGGAGAACGCCCACACCATCGACGTCCGCGGCCACTGGCTGGTCCCCGGCTTCGTCGACCTCCACAACCACGGCGGCGGCGGAGCCTCCTTCACCTCCGGCACCGTCGACGACGTGCTGACAGGCATCCGCACCCACCGCCTCCACGGCACCACCACCCTCGTCGCCTCCACGGTCACCGGCGACATGGACGGCCTCGCCCACCGCGCCGGCCTGCTCTCCGAACTCGCCGAACAGGGCGACATCGCCGGCATCCACTTCGAGGGCCCCTTCATCTCCCCCTGCCGCAAGGGCGCCCACTCGGAGGAACTGCTCCGCGACCCCGACCCGGCGGAGGTCCGCAAGCTGATCGACGCGGCGCGCGGCCGGGCCGCCATGGTCACCCTCGCCACCGAACTCCCCGGCGGCCTCGACTCCGTGCGCCTCCTCGCCGAACACGGCGTCATCGCGGCGATCGGACACACGGACGCGACGTACGAGCAGACGGTTCAGGCCATCGAGGCGGGCGCGACCGTGGCCACCCACCTCTTCAACGCGATGCCACCGCTCGGCCACCGCGAGCCCGGCCCGATCGCCGCGCTCCTGGAGGACGAGCGGATCACCGTCGAGCTGATCAACGACGGCACCCATCTCCACCCCGCCGCCCTCCAGCTGGCGTTCCGTCACGCTGGCCCCGACCGGGTCGCGTTCATCACCGACGCCATGGACGCGGCCGGCTTCGGCGACGGCCTCTACACCCTCGGCCCGCTGGCGGTCGAGGTCGTGGACGGTGTGGCCCGTCTGGTGGAGGGCGGCTCGATCGCGGGCTCGACCCTCACCCAGGACCGCGCCTTCAAACGGGCCGTCACGGTGGACCGCCTCCCCGTCGAGGACGCCGTCGCCGCCCTCTCCGCCAACCCGGCGAAACTCCTCGGCCTCTACGACCGCGTCGGCTCCCTGGAGCCCGGCAAGGACGCCGACCTCGTCCTCCTCGACGCGGACTTCGAGCTCCAGGGGGTACTACGCAGGGGCGAGTGGGTGGTCGATCCCCAACTGGGCTGATTGGTCTGGTTGTTGGCAGAGAGCGCAGAGTGCGGCGGTTGTCCCGGGGGCTGGGCCGACCGCCGCTCTTTTGGCATGATCGAGCCTCCGCAACAGCGTCCGGGCGAGCGCACTCTGTTACTCGGCAGGCGCGCTCACGAGCACCAAGGGGGTAGGCCCAGGTGATCCTCACGGTCACACTGAACACCGCTCTCGACATCACCTACCGCGTACGGGACCTCAGGGCCCACGCCACGCACCGGGTGACCGAGGTCACCGAACGGCCCGGCGGCAAGGGCCTGAACGTGGCCCGGGTGCTCGCGGCCCTCGGCCACGAGGTGACGGTCACCGGTTTCGTCGGCGGCGCGACCGGCCGGGCCGTGCAGGACCGGCTCACGCACACACCGGGCGTCGTGGACGCGCTGCTGCCGGTGGAGGGCGCGACACGCCGGACGATCGCCGTGGCCGACGCGAGCGGCGACACGACCCAGCTCAACGAACCGGGCCCGCTCGTCACGCCCGCCGAGTGGTCCGCCTTCCAAGAGGCGTACGTCGATCTGCTGCGCTCCGCCTCGGTGGTGGCCCTGTGCGGCAGTCTGCCGCCGGGGGTACCGGTGGGCGCGTACGCGGGCCTGGTCCGTACGGCCCGCACGCTGGCCGTGCCGGTCCTGCTGGACACCAGCGGCGAGCCGTTGCGTCGCGGGGTGGCGGCCCGACCCGACATGGTGAAGCCGAACACCGACGAACTGGCGGAACTCACCGGCTCCCACGAGCCGTCCCGCGCGACCCGGGACGCCCGCCGCCGCGGCGCGCAGGCGGTCGTCGCCTCCCTCGGACCGGACGGTCTCCTCGCCCACACCCCCGAGGGCCACTGGCGTGCCTCCCCGCCCCGCCGTCTGCGCGGCAACCCGACCGGGGCGGGCGACTCGGCGGTGGCCGGCCTTCTCTCGGGCCTGGTCGACCGCCTCCCCTGGCCGGACCGCCTGGCCCGCGCGGTCGCCCTGTCGGCGGCGACCGTACTGACCCCGGTGGCGGGCGAGTTCGACCGTCAGGCGTACGAGGAGCTGGTGGGGCAGGTGGCGGTGACGGGGGAGGTCACGGCGGCGTGAGCGAATGCGCTCAGCTTCCGCCTTCCTCGTTCTTGCCGGTCAGGTACAGCTGGTCGATGTTGACGTCGCAGGAGTTGCCCTGCTCGCACGAGATCTTGATCTCGTTGGTGCCCTTGTTGAGCTGGACGGCGGACCAGCTGTACGTCCAGCCCTTCTCGTAGTCGCCCTCCGGGGCCTTCGAGAAGTTCTCGAGGTTGAGCGGGCGACTCTGGACCTTGCCGTTGACCGTCAGCGTGGCGTTGGCGTCTTTGCCGGGCACTCCGTAGACGACGTACAGCCGGTACGAATCGCTCTTCGGGACGTCCTCCGTCTTCCACGTCACCGACGAACCCACCGAGTTGAAGTTCCCCACATAGAACCCGCCCTCCGACTTCGCGCCGGGGACGTCGGAGGCGATGGCCGCGTTGCCGCCGAGGAGGAGGGTCTTGGCCTCGGCCTTGGGGAGTTCGGCGGTCTCCGCGTCCTTGGACTTGCTCGCCGACGGGCTGGGGTCGGTGCTCTCCTGGGTGGCGGGGCCGGTGGAGGCGCCGGTGTCGTTGCCCGAGGCGTTGTCGGAGTCGTCGCCGCCGAGCATGGCGACGCTGATGCCGATCACCACGGCGGCCACCACGGCGATCGCGCCGATGAGGAGGCCCTTGGTGTTGGGGCCACGGCCCCGGCCGCCGCCCCCGCCGTTGCCGTATCCCTGCTGACGCGTCGCCGGGGCACCGCCGGAGAAGCTCTCGGGGGCCTGGTAGTGCGCGTTCGGCTGGCCGGGGGCGCCCTGCGGCTGGCCGTATCCCTGCTGCGGGACCTGCCCGTACTGCGCGGTGGCGGCCTGCGGGGCCTGCTGGGTCTGCTGCCCGTACTGCCGCTCGCCGACCGGACGCGCCCGATTGACCGCGTTCGGGTAGCCGTAGCTCGCGCTGGGCGGCTGGGCTCCTCGGGCCTGTCCGTCGGCGTAGAGGTAGCCGAACGGGTCGTCGTCCTCGGGCGTGCTCGCGCCGTTGTTGCCGGGCGTCATCCCTAGGTCTCCTCAGCGGTGCGGTACATGCGGTACGGGTGGCGGGTTGTGCGTGGGGGTGTAGGAGAGCGAGCCTACCCGCTCGCAGTGCCCCAAACGGGTGACTCGGACCTCATCGCGGGACGGGCACAGCGCCGACCAGGCTCTTTTCAGCCGCCATCGGCCGCTGACCTGGGCTTCTGCCCTGGTGTCTCCGCTGTCACACGAGGGGCTATCCGGCCCGCCTGTGCTGTCTGGGACGAGATCGTTTCTCGACGTACATCCGCTCGTCAGCTGATTTCAACACCTCGTCCGCCGTCATTCCGCAGTGGGCCCATCCGATGCCGAAACTGGCACCGACACGCATCGCGCGACCGTCGACGCGAATCGGCTGGATGATCTCGTTGCGCAGGCGTACGGCGAGGTCCTGGGCGTCCGCGCGGCCTAGTCCGTCGGCGAGGACGACGAACTCGTCACCGCCGAGCCGGGCCACGGTGTCGCCGTCACGCACGCCCCGGCTGAGCCGCCGGGCCACCTCGATGAGGACGGCGTCCCCCGCGTTGTGCCCGAACCGGTCGTTGATCGACTTGAACCCGTCGAGGTCGCAGAAGAGCACCGCGAGCCCCTTGGTCCCGTCGTCCCGCTCGTTCTCGGGCGCGACGGTGTGCACATGGTGGTCGAAGGCGTCGTACGGCCCACCGGCCGCGTGGAAGTCGAAGGCGTGCCCGGCGGCCTCGTACGCGTCGAACGACGGGTGCGGCAGCCGCGCCGCCTGCTCGGCGCCGAACTCCCCGTGCTCGCCGCCGTCCACCTGCTCACCGAACGGCCCGAAGGCCGCGTTCATCGAGTCGGCCGCCGCGCCGGCCGGGAGTGACTGGGGCCGCTGGCAGAGACGGGCGGAGAGGCGCGAGCGCAGCTCGGCGGAGTTCGGCAGGCCCGTGAGGGCGTCGTGCGAGGCCCGGTGCGCGAGCTGGAGCTCGCGCCGCTTGCGCTCCTCGATGTCCTCGACGTGAGTGAGCAGGAAGCGGGGCCCGTCGGCGGCGTCCGCGACCACGCTGTTGCGCAGCGACACCCATACGTACGTCCCGTCGCGGCGCCCGAGCCGCAGCTCGGCGCGCCCGCCCTCGGCGGAGGTCCGCAGGAGAGTGCCTATGTCCTCGGGGTGGACGAGGTCGGAGAACGCGTACCGCCGCATGGCGGAGGCGGGCCGCCCCAGCAGTCGGCACAGGGCGTCGTTGGTCCGCAGGATCCGGCCGTGCTGGTCGCCGCCCATCTCCGCGATGGCCATACCGCTCGGGGCGTACTCGAAGGCCTGCCGGAAGGATTCCTCGCTGGCGCGCAGCGCCTGCTGCTCCCTTTCGAGCCTGACCAGTGCACGCTGCATGTTGGCGCGCAGCCGAGCGTTGCTGATCGCGATGGCGGCCTGGAAGGCGTACATCTGGAGCGCTTCGCGTCCCCACGCGCCCGGTCGGCGACCGTTTCGCGGCCGGTCCACGGAGACGACACCGAGCAGCTCGCCGCAGGAGGCGCCACCGGCACCCGGGGTGTACATCGGCGCGAAGAGCCGGTCGGAGGGGTGCCACTCGTCCTCGAAGCGGGGCGCGGGGCCGTCGGTGTACCACTGGGGCACGTCGTCCTCGTCGAGCACCCAGCCCTCGGTGTGCGGTATGAACCGCAGGTCGCCCCAGGCCTCGCCCATGCTCAGCCGGCGGTCCCAGGAGGCGCGGGAGCCGACGCGGCCGGTGATCAGGGCCTCGGCGGCGCTGTTCCCGGAGAGGGCCGCGACGACCAGGTCGCCGTCGGGGCGGACGAGGTTCACGCAGGCCAGTTCGTAGCCCAGGCCGTTGACCACACCGTCGGCGACGGTCTGCAGCGTGTCGGCCAGGCTGCGCGCGGTGTTCATGTCCGCCATCACCTGGTGCAGCTGCCGCAGCGTCGTCAGACGGACGTAGGGCTCCGACTCGGTCTCCATTCGCCCTCCCCCCGAGATCTCGTGGCAGCTCCAGGCTCCAGGTAACCTGCGTCACCTGCTTAACTCGCGGGCTTACAACCGCTTACAGTTCCCGCTTACAGGTTCCAGCTTCCCCGCCACTGAATCACAGCGCGAAGCCCACTCGGTACACAGGGTCAACAAAATATGGCTCCTGTGACTCAAGTCACAACGGAACATGAGCAATTGAGTGGAGTTTATGCGTTTCCCTCGTGCGCTTCCTGAACAGAATTCAGAACTCTGTGTAGGCACTGTGAGCGGGGTTGAGCGGGGGCGATCGGACGCCTCCGGCGTCCGTCCTAGGTCGCAGGTCCGGGGGTGGGGTCGGGCCCCGGCCCGATGTGGGGGCCCATGGCCGCGGGCTAGCGTGCGAGCGTGCCGAAGACAGTTCCTCTCGCAAACGCGCCCGTCGCCGAGCGCACCCCGGCCGCCGACGGTTCCCTCCCCGCCGGGCATGCTGAGGGGGTGAGTGAAGACGAGTTCCGTGCCGCGATGTCCCGACTGGCGGCGGGTGTGGCCCTGGTGACCGCGCACGAGGCGGCGCTGGACCCGGACGGGCCGCGCGGCGAGGACGTCGGCATGACGGCGACCTCCTTCATGTCCGTGTCCCTCGACCCGCCCCTCGTCCTGGTGAGCCTCCGCGAGGACTCCCGCATGGACGACCTCCTCGCCGAGCAGCCCCTGTGGGCGGTCTCCGTCCTCTCCGACCACCAGCGCACCGTCGCGGCCCGCTTCGCCATGAAGAACCGCGTGAGCGACCGCCTCCTCTTCGACTCCGTCCCCCACACCCGGGGCGGCACCAGCGGCGCCCCCCTGATCGACGGCGCCCTCGCCACCCTGGAATGCCGCACCGAGCAACGGGTGGCGGCCGGCGACCACACCCTGGTCATCGGCAGAGTCCTGAGCGTGACCTCCCCGACCGCCGCGGGCACGGACACAGGGCCGCTCACCTACTTCCAGGGCCGCTACAGGCAGCTGTCCCCGTAAGCCGGGCCCCGCCGGGACCGAGGTCGCGACGGCTTCCCCTCGTCGTGACGGGACACGTCAGCACTCTCCCGACGCTTCACCGCCCACCGAGGTGACAGCCCTCAGCCCCAGTCCCGACCCGACCGGCCCCGCTTGGTGTCGGAGCGCTGCTTCTTCTCCCGCAGCCGCCGTTCGTTGATCCCCCTCGGGATACGGGTCGCCCGCCGCGGCTTCGGCGGCGGCGCGGTCGCCTCCGCCAGCAGCGCGGCCAGCCGTACGGCGGCGGTCTCCCGGTTGCGCCACTGCGAACGGTGCTCGGAGGAGCGGACGCTGACCACCCCGTCGACGAGCCTCGACGCGAGCCGCTCCAGCGCCCGCGCCTTCCACACCTCGGGCAGCGCCTCGGTGTTCGCGAGGTCGAACCTCAGCTCGACCTGCGAGTCACTGGTGTTGACGTGTTGTCCGCCGGGGCCGGAGGAGCGGGAGAAACGCCAGATGAGCTCGGCCTCGGGGAGCGAGACGGAGCCACGGATGACGTAAGGACCGGACATGCCCCCATGGTCGCGCGAATGTCCGGTCCACGTCACGCCGTTTTCACCGCGTCCGGCCACAGTAAAGAAAGTAAAAACCGCTGGAACCTCTGGCGCCCCTCCCGACGTTCATAGGGGTACAGGTAGCTTCGTCCCCGGCACGAAGCCCGTAAGGCACGTACGTAACGAGGGAAGGACTCCCAACCATGGCTGTAAGCCTGTCCAAGGGTGGCAACGTCTCGCTCACCAAGGAGGCTCCGGGCCTGACGGCCGTCACCGTGGGCCTCGGCTGGGACGTCCGCACCACCACCGGCACGGACTTCGACCTCGACGCCTCCGCGATCGCGGTCAACCCGCAGGGCAAGGTCTACTCGGACGGCCACTTCGTCTTCTTCAACAACAAGCAGACCCCGGACCAGACGATCGTCCACACCGGCGACAACCGCACGGGTGAGGGCGCGGGCGACGACGAGGCGATCAACGTCAACCTGGCGGGCCTCCCCGCCGACGTCGACAAGATCGTCTTCCCGGTCTCCATCTACGACGCCGAGAACCGCTCGCAGAACTTCGGCCAGGTCCGCAACGCCTACATCCGCATCGTCAACCAGGCCGGCGGCGCCGAGATCGCCCGCTACGACCTCTCCGAGGACGCCGCCACCGAGACCGCCATGGTCTTCGGCGAGCTGTACCGCAACGGCGCCGAGTGGAAGTTCCGCGCGGTCGGCCAGGGTTACGCCTCGGGTCTCGTCGGCATCGCCCAGGACTTCGGCGTCAACGTCTGAGTTCCCCGCACCGGCCGTCCGGGGCCGACGCCCCGCCCCGCCGCACCTCACCGAAGGCCCCGCCACGACACGGCGGGGCCTTCGGCGTCGTACGGGCCGATCGGTGGGACTCCCGTCGTACCGGCCGGTCAGCGGGTCCTGGCGTCATACGCGCCAGTCGGCGGAGTACTGGATGTGCAGCGTCGCGGGGAGGCGCCGCCGGTTCCGTATCCGCGACCAGGGCCCGGGGTCCAGCTCGACGCAGAAGTGTCCCGCGTGCGGATGCCGGTACGGGAACGACGGGGCCTGGTCGACGAGGCCGCGCAGCGCGGTGCCGTGCTCGCGGAACGCGGTGGGGCTGCCCACGACGAACAGTGTGTGCGCCGCGATGTCGAAGGCGAGGTGGTCGCGGTACGACCGGTAGGCGCGCCGCTCGTGGTCGAGGGTGTCCTCGTCGGGGAAGTCCCGCTCCGGAGTGGCCGTCGTCTGGGGCCTGCCGGTGTCGAGCCGTGACCGCACCGCCTTCCACCTGGCGGGCGGGAACCGCAGGCTTTGACATCCTCCCCCTCTTAAAAAAAGGGGGATTCCAACCCATGCGGGCTGAGGTTCACGGACGCTCGACCGCTGGTTGGGCGGTGTCGTCCCTCCGGCACCGGCTGTCCGCCGGGGGCGGGGGATCCCGCCCTGTCCTGCCGCGACATTGGTTGCTGCGTTGGTGTCCGCGTTGCAGGTGAAGCCGCAGGAGGAACAGACGAACTCGGCTTGGCTCTTGCGCGAGTTCTTGTCGATCCATCCGCAGGCACTGCACCGCAGAGACGTGTAGGGGGCGGGCACGTCTTCGACCCGGCCGGGGGCCTTGTGTCCGGTGCGCTGCCGGAGCAGGCCCCAGCCCTGGGCGAGGATCGACCGGTTCAGGCCGGACTTCTGCGCCACGTTCCGGCCGGGCCGCTCCACGGTTCCCTTCGCGGAGCGGGTCATCGTCTTGATGTTCAGCTTCTCGAACCGGACCAGGTCATAGCCGCGGGCGAGCATGGTGCTGGTCTTCTCACACCAGTCCTTGCGCCGGTTCACCTCCCGCGCCTTGAGCCTGGCCACCTTCGCGTACCCGGCCGCCTTGGCGGCGCTGCCTTTCGGGGCTCTGGCTGCCCGCCGCTGGTGCTTGCGGATCTGCGCCCGCTCGCGGGTGGTGAGCTGGGGGCAGTTCAGTGTCCGTCCGTCGGAGAGGGCGGCGGTGATCGTGACGCCCCGGTCGATGCCGATCACCGTATCCGTGCCCGGCCCCTCGACGGGGTCGGGGATGACGGCGAACGCGATGTGCCACTGCCCGTTGCGGAAGGTGACCCGGACGTCTTCGCCTCCGGCAGCTTCGCACCCTTACCCCTGGCACTGAGGCGGAAGCGGACCCAGCCGCAGCCGGGCACCCTCACCTGCGCCCACCGCCGGTTCAACTTCTGCACGACCACGGACCGGCCCATGACCTGCCTGCCGGTCCTCGCGTTCAGCTTCGGCGACCCGTCCACGTGGTATTCCGATACGCGGTCGGTGCCGATGACCCGGAAGCCCTCGTGCACATGCTTCCTGCGCCAGGTCGGCTCACCGAACCCCGACGTGAAGCGGGCGTTCTTGGCCTTGGCGAAGTCCTTCAGGGCCTGCTGCTGCACATCCGCGTTGCCCGAACCCAGCCACTCGTTCTCCCGCCGGGCCTCGGTGAGCTGACGGCACTGCTCCGCGAAACCGGGCGCACTCCTGCGCCACCGCCGCCAGTGCGCATGCTGCTCGACCGCAAGATTTCACACGTACCGAGCGTGCGCGCAGTGCGTGAGCATCCGCTCGGCCTGCGCGCGCGACGGATACATCCGGAAACGTGACATGCCACGAACCTAGACACTCCGTTCCCCTCCCGCCCGCGCCTTCGACCCACATCACCCCTGCGAGTGACCAGCACGCCCTCGCCTTCCAGGACACCCCCCGACCGCCTGACCCTCAATCCGCCACCACGAACCGCTCCAGGCCATCCCCACCACCGTCTCCCCCCCAGACGCCGAATCACCCTGACAGCGATCCGGCTTTCCCCCGCCCCGCCACTCGGGAACGGGCATTCACCTCGGCCCTGAAGGACCGGGCACCCCGCCCGGCAAGCAAGGTGGTGGAGCAGCACCAGGTCCAGCGTGACGGGTTCGCCGTCACCGACGGCGCCGCCGACGTGATCGACGCCCTCGGGAGCGCGGTTCGCCCGGATCGGCAGATGGATCAGCGACCGGGCGGACCGGGCGGCCAGCGCCCACAGGGCGACGAGCCGCTGCGCGCCGGCCCGGTCGACGTACATCGACAGCCAGTGGTGGTCGTCGCGCAACGCCAGCCGGGCCGAGGACGGTTCCGGCCGGATCACCCGGAACTCGTCGCCGCCGAGCTGGACCTTGTGCACCCGCACCCGCTCTTCCACACGCCTCCTCGCGCTCCCACCGCGCTCCCACGCGCTTCCTCTTCACTCGCCCGCGCCGGCTCTCGCCCCGGCGGCGGTTCGCCAGGAGGCACTGTAGATCCGGTGTCAGACCCGATCGATACCGTGCGGGGCATGCTGCTGCTCGAACCCCTCCGCACCGCCGAGGACGGAACCATCCCCGGCCCCCTCCTCGTCGAACTCACCGCCCTGCACGCCTCCAACCGCGACTTCTACGCCCTGAGCGGTGACTTCCCGGACGCGGACGACATCCGTCCCGAGCAGGTGGCCGCGGCGCTGGGGGTGGAGCTGGCCAACCCGGACGTGGAGATCCTGCTCGCACGCGAGAGCGAGGACGAGGACCAGGGGGCAGGAGAGGGGCAGGGGCGGGGTGACGGCGAGGGTGGCAGCGTTCGTCGGCTCGTCGGGGCCGCCATCACCCTCGCGCGGCATCCCGATCCGGCCGACCCGGACCCGTGGATCGGGCTGCTGCTCGTCGACGCGACGGCCCAACGCCGGGGCTACGGACGCCAGTTGGCCACCCTCGTCGAGGAGCGCTTCCGGCAGGCGGGACGGACCGCCGTCCGGCTGGCGGCGCTCGACAACAACCCGGGCGCTCTGTCCTTCTGGACCTCCCTCGGCTACGAGGTCGTCGAACACCGCCGGGACCGTCAGCTGGGGCGCCCCTGCACGGTGCTGCGCAAGACGCTGCGTACGCCGCGCCGGGCCGCCCGGATCGCCGTACTCGATCCGGAGGGTGCCGTCTTCCTCTTCCAGTACCACAACTCCGAGGTGGGCCTGCACTGGGCGTTGCCCGGCGGCGGTCTGGAGGAGGGCGAGACCCCGCGCGAGGGTGCCGCGAGGGAGTTGCGCGAGGAAACGGGCTGGACGGACCTGGAGCCGGGCGCCCTGCTGTGCACCTGGGAGCACGACTTCACCCGCTGGGACATCCCCGTACGTCAGCACGAGACGGTCTACGTGGCACGGGGCCCACGCCGCGCACCGGTCGGCGGCCTCCTCGCCACCTCGCGCGCCGACGAGGGCATCCTGACCTGGCGCTGGTGGACCCCCGCGGAACTCGCGGACCCGACGGCGGAGCCGGTCTGGCCGCCGGACCTGGCGCGGCTGCTGGCGGCGTTCGAGCCGACCTACGACACGGGAGCCGCACCCACGCCGTGACCACACTCCAGCCTCAGGCTCCCTGCCCCACTGTGCCGGTCTTCGGCGGCTTCCCGTCCCCGTACAGCCAGTCGTCCCAGATCGTGGTCAGGTCGGCCTCCGGAGCCGCCGTCGCCGCGAACTCCTCCGCGTACGTGGTGAAGTCGGCCGTGTCGGCGTTGCCGTGGCGGTGCTCGGCCGCCCAGCCCCGGAGCAGTCCGAAGAAGGCGTCGTCGCCGACGGCCCGGCGGATCCTGTGCAGCACCATGGCCCCGCGTTCGTACACCGGACTGTCGGAGATACGAGCGGCGCTCGGCGGCTTCGCGGGCGGGAAGTCCCAGACGGCCTCGTCCTCAACCTCGTCGTCGGCCGCGTCCTGGTGGTGGTCGCCCTCGTACAGCGCGTCGAAGATCTCCTGGGCGCTGTCGCCGCCGTGGTCCTCCTCCCACAGCCACTCGGCGTAGGTGGCGAACCCCTCGTTCAGCCACATGTCCCGCCAGCTCTTCGGGGTGACGGAGTCGCCGTACCACTGGTGGGCCAGTTCGTGCACGAGGAGCGAGAGATCGGGAGCGCCGGGGAAGACGGGGCGGTTCTGGGTCTCCAGCGCGTACGCGACATCCCCCGGCCGGTCGACGATCGCGCCGGTGGAGGAGAAGGGGTACGGACCGAACCTTCCCTCCGCCCACCTGATGACCTCGGGGATCCGCCCGAGCACCGCCCGGCTCTCCTCGACCTGGGAGGGATCGACCGCGACGTACACGGGCAGCCGCAGGCCCTCGACCGTCGAGCGGCGGATCTCGTACCTGCCGATCGCGAGGGTGGCCACATAGCTCGCCATCGGTTCGGCGGTGTGCCAGGAGAAGGCCGTACGGCCGTCGCGGGTGGACTCGCGCGTCAGCTCCCCGTTGGAGACGGCCCGCAGGCCCTCGGGGACGGTGACGGTGATGTCGTAGGCCGCCTTGTCGGAGGGGTGGTGGTTGCCGGGGAACCAGGCCATCGAGCCCGTGGGTTCGCCGAGCGCGAGGACGCCGTCGGCGGTCGGCAGCCAGCCCTCCCGGGAGCCGTCCGGGTCGGTGATGGTCACCGGGGTGCCCGAGTAACGCACGGTCGTCCGGAACGTCTCCCCTTCGTCGAGCCCCTGCTCAGGAGTGACGGTCAGCTCCTGCCCCGCCCGCTTCCACCGCGCCGCCACGCCCCCGACGGCGACCGACGCGACGTCCATCCCCCGGAGATCGAGGTTGAAGGAGCCGAGGTCGCGCGTCGCCCGCGCGGTGACGACGGCGGTGGCCCGCAGCCGGGCCCGCGCACCGGGGTCGTGTCCGAGGGTGAGGGCGTAGTGGGTGACGTCGTACCCGCCGTTGCCGAGCCGCGGGAAGTACGGGTCCCCCAGGCCGGCGGAGCCCTTCGTCCTCCTGGCCTCGCCGCCACCGTCGGTGCACGACGTGAGCGTGAGGGCCAGCGCGACGGTGAGGAGTGCGGCCGGGACAACCCGTGCGGATCGGGACACGACGGCGATCCTATGAGGACATGACACCATCGCCTACGTGCTCGACATCGGCTACGCCCTCTCCAACCGCTTCCCCGATCCGCCGCAGACGGACTACCGCCGCGCGGACGTGTACGCACTGCGGCACGACCTGTTCTGCGGTGACGTGTACCTCGCCGACACCAAGGCGGACCGGGAGCTGTCCACAGCCTGGGGATGGGTGCCGGTGCTGGACTTCGCGTGGGCGCTGTGCGACATCGTGGAACAGCTCGACCAGGACCCGGCCGGCTCCCGCGCCTCCCGGCCCCAGTACGCGGAACTCGATTTCACCGAGTCCACCGACCGCATGCTCTTCGAGCGCCGCTTCGGGTGGGTGGACGTCGAGGCGGACTGGATGCCGGCCGAGGAACCACCGCTGACCTTTCCCCACGCCGAGCTCCGCCGTGAGGCCCGCGACTTCCTCCACGACGTGATCGCCGACCTCTGCGACCTCCACGACGCCCTGGCCGAGAACCCGGCGATCTGGACCCTCCAGGCCCGCTTCCCGAGGGTTCCGTAGGAGCTCACCCTGAGGGCCGGAGGCCCGAAAGGGGCGCGGGGAACTGCGCGACCAGCCCCCACCGAACCCGCGGACGGGCTCAGCGGACGGGCTCCGCGGACGGACTCGAAGCGCCCCACCCCAAGCCCCGCCGGCCACCCCCACCTCACCCCGCCTCACTCACACCTCGCACCTCACCCCTCCACCCCTCATCTCACCCCTCCACCCCTCATCTCACCCCTCCACCCGAATCCCCATCTCCCCCGCCAACACCGGCGCCAGATCCATCAACTGCGCCGCGCTGATCACCGCCCCCGACAACCGGTCCACCCCCCGGGCGATCTCCACCGACGCGGCCTCCCGCAGATCCACGTCCACCAGACTCGCCCCGCTCAGATCGACCCCTTTCAGGGCACACCCCACAAACGCGACCCGCTCCAGCCGCGCGCCCCCGAAATCCGGCTCGACCAGCACACAGTCCTCGAACACGACATCCTTCAGCCGCGCCTCGCGCAGATTGAGGAAGTCGATCTTCCCTCCACGCACGAGCACCCGCTCCAGCACGGCCCCGTGCAACTGCACCCCACCGAGCCGAGCCTCCACCAGCTCGACGTCCCGCAACGTCGCCTCGGCCAGATTCGTCCCGATCCCCCGTATCCCCGTGAGGACGGAGTCGAGCACGCGGGCCCGGTGCAGCCGCGTCTCGTCCAGCGCGCACCCGGTCAGCGCGCAGTCCATGAACCGGGCACCCCCACCGTCCTGCCCGCCCAGGTCCTCCTCGCGGAACTCCAGCCCGTCATAGTCCCCGTCGGGCTCCAACCCCCCGTCCGCGAACGCCTCCAGCACCGGCAACCGCACCTCCGGCCGCCGCGCCGCCTTCACCACCGACCTCGCCCTCACCATCCCCTCATCGTGCACCCCACCACTGACAATCCCGCTGACCTGCACGGAACCCCGCCCGACCACCGCCCCGCAGCCCCATGTCACATCCCGGCGCCCTCGATCCGTCGTACCCGCGAACAGCCACACAGCCACACAGCCGCGCAACCGGCTGACGGACACCGACCCGAGGGAGCCCTGTCATGCACGCCACCCGACCCCCCACCCCCCTCACCGTCATCGGCGGCGGCTTCGCCGGGCTCACCGCGGCGATCACCGCCGCCGAGGCGGGCGCACGGGTCACCGTCTACGAGGCACACCACACCCTCGGCGGCCGGGCGCGGACCGCGGAGGGGCCGTACCGGACGAACGAGGGACCGCACGCGCTGTACAACGGCGGCCCCCACTGGACCTGGCTGGCGCAACGGGACCTGATCGGACCGCTCGCGCCCCTCCCGCCCCTGGAGACCGCCCGGTTGCGCCTGCACCACAGGGGCGCCCTGCGCCGGACCCCGCCGTTCGCGATGCTCAAGCTCCTCAGCCCCCGCCGCATGGGCCGACCCGCGCCCGTCGACATCGACTTCCTCACCTGGGCGACCGAACAGGCCGGCGAGGAGGCCGCACGCGCCGCCGCCAACTACGCGGCCGTGGCGCTGTTCCACCACGACCCGGGCTCCCTGTCCGCCGCGTTCGTGCAGGAACGGCTGCGCCGGGCCACGAAGCTGCCGCCGGAGGCGCACTACCCGCGCGGCGGCTGGGCGAGCGTCATCGACCGCATGGCGGCCCGTGCCTGGAACCTCGGCGTCCGCATGGAGACCCTCAGCCGCGTCGACAGCCTCGACGCCCTCACCGGCTCCGGCACCGGCACCGGCACCGGCACGGGAGGCCACGGCACCCGCACCCGCGTCGGCACCGGCCCGATCATCGTCGCCACCTCCATGGACGCCGCCCGCCGCCTGCTCAAGGACGACTCGCTGATCTGGCCGAGCGGCCGTACCGCGCTCCTCGACCTCGCCGTCCGCACCCGCCGCGGCGACGCGTTCGCGGTCTCCGACCTGGACGCGCCCGGCTGGATCGAGCGGTTCACGGCCCAGGACCGCACGCTGGCGCCGGCGGGCGAGCAGTTGCTCCAGGGCCAGTTCCCGATCGGTCCGCACGAGTCGCGGGCGGACGGCATCGCCCGCGCCGAACACCTGCTCGACCTGGGCTTCCCCGGCTGGCGGGACCGCGTCA
This sequence comes from Streptomyces gottesmaniae, assembly GCF_031845845.1. Taxonomy (NCBI): domain Bacteria; kingdom Bacillati; phylum Actinomycetota; class Actinomycetes; order Kitasatosporales; family Streptomycetaceae; genus Streptomyces; species Streptomyces gottesmaniae. The sequence continues at coordinate 126,469 of NZ_JAVRFJ010000025.1, read as the reverse complement.
CCTGGCGGCGCGAGGCGACCGCCAACGGCCGTACGGGCGCCGTCGATCCGGTCGGCACCAGTTGGCGCGACCGCCCCGCCGTGGACCGGGGCGACGGCGTGTATCTCGCGGGCGACCAGGTCGCGGCGCCGGGCGTGCTCTCGGAGGTGTCGTTCAACAGCGCCCTCGCGGCCGTCTCGCTGGCGCTCGGCAGAGGGGCGAGGAACACCCTTGACCTCAAGCATGCTTGAGGTCGGAGGCTGGGGTCCGCCAAGCGAAACCGGGCGAACACACGCCACGTGAGAACGACATCGCTCAAGGGGGCCCCTCCATGCACGCCATCCGTCTGCACGCCTTCGGTCCGGCCGAGAACCTGACGTACGAGAAGGTCGCGGACCCCGAGCCCGGGCCGGGCCAGGTCCGTATCGCCGTCGCCGCGGCCGGGGTACACCTGCTCGACGCGGCCCTCCGCGAGGGCGCTCCGGGACCCGGACCGACGCCGGAACTGCCCACCATCCCCGGCCGCGAGGTCGCCGGAGTCGTCGAGGCGCTCGGGGAGGGCGTCCCGGAGGAATGGCTCGGCCGCCGCGTCACCGCCCACCTCGGCTTCGTGCCCGGCGGCTACGCCGAACTGGCCGTCACCGAGGTCGAACGACTGCACGAGATACCGGAGAACCTCGACTTCGCACAGGCGGTCGCGATGATCGGGACCGGCCGTACGGTGATGGGGATCCTCCTCTTCGCCGAACTCGGCCCGGACGACGTGGTCGTGATCCCGGCCGCCGCCGGCGGGATCGGCACACTCCTCGTGCAGTACGCCAAGAACGCGGGCGCCACGGTGATCGGCCTCGCAGGCGGCCCCGCCAAGACGGCCCGCGTGGCGGCGAACGGCGCCGACCTGGCCGTCGACTACACCGAGCCGGCCTGGCCGGAGAAGGTCGCGGCGTACCGGGGCAAGGCCACCATCGTCTTCGACGGCGTCGGCGGGGCGGCGGCACGCGAGTCCGTCGCCCTGCTCGCCCCCGGTGGCAGGCACCTGGTCTTCGGCTGGTCGGCGGACGGCATCAAGGACGGCGGCCCCTACGTCGTGGAGGGTCTCTCCGAGACGGTCCTCGGCGAGGAGATGCGCCGCCGGGCCGGCGGCCCCGACCCCATCCGCACCCTCGAACTCCGCGCCCTCGCCGAGGCCGCCGCCGGCCGCCTCACCCCGGCCGTCCACCGCTTCCCCCTCGCCGAGGCGTCCGCCGCCCACCGCGCCCTGGAAGACCGCGGCACGACCGGCAAGGTGGTGCTGGAGCCGTGACCGCCCCCACCACCCGCCCCGGCAACGCCACGCCACCGACCACCGCCCACGCGCCGGCCACCCCCGACCCCCGCCGCTGGTGGGCCCTCGTCGTCATCGCGCTCGCCCAGCTGATGGTGATCCTGGACGCGACGATCGTGAACATCGCACTGCCCTCCGCACAGCGGGACCTGGGCATGTCCGACGGCAACCGGCAGTGGATGATCACCTCGTACACCCTCGCCTTCGGCGGGCTGCTGCTGCTCGGCGGGCGCCTCTGCGACCTGGTGGGACGCAAGCGGGCCTTCGTCGTCGGGCTGGTCGGCTTCGCCGCGGCCTCGGCGCTCGGCGGCGCGGCCGGCACCTCCGGGACGCTGTTCGCGGCCCGCGCCCTCCAGGGCGTCTTCGCCGCCGTCCTCGCCCCCTCCGCGCTCAGCCTCCTCACCACCACCTTCACGGACCCGACGGAACGCGGAAAGGCGTTCGGCATCTACGGCGCCATCGCGGGCGGCGGCTCCGCGATCGGCCTGATCTCCGGCGGGCTGATCACCGAGTACCTGGACTGGCGCTGGTGCCTCTACGTCAACGTGCCCATCGCCGTCGTCGCCCTCGTCGGCGCGACCGTCCTCCTCCACGACCGCCCGGACCGCACCGGCGTCCGCCTCGACGTGCCCGGTGCCCTCCTCGGCTCCGCCGGCCTCGTCGCCCTCGTCCACGGCTTCGGCGAGGCCGAGCCGCGCGGCTGGACGGACACCCGCGTCCTGGTCCTCCTCGCGGCGGGCGCCGCGCTGCTCACCGGCTTCGTCCTGCGGCAGCGCGCGGCCCGGCACCCCCTGCTCCCGCTGCACATCGTCAGGGACCGCGACCGTGCCGGCTGCTTCCTGACGATCTCCCTGGCGACCGCCGGCATGTTCGGGATGTTCCTGTTCATGACCTACTACCTCCAGGTCGTCCTCGCCTACTCACCCGTGCGGACGGGCCTGGCCTTCCTCCCCCTCACCGCCGCGATCATCACGGGCTCGACCCAGATCTCGGCCCGCCTGATGCAGCGCGTGCCGCCCCGGCGGCTGATGGTCCCGGGCGCGCTGCTGGCCGCGACCGGCATGCTGACCCTGACCCGCCTCACGGTCGACTCGTCGTACACCACCGGCGTCCTCCCGGCGCTGATCCTGATGGGCCTGGGCATGGGCATGACCTTCATGCCGGTCTTCTCCACCGCCACCGCCGGGATAGCCCCGCACGACGCGGGCGTCACCTCGGCGACGGTCAACACCGCCCAGCAGGTGGGCGGTTCCCTCGGCACGGCCCTGCTGAACACCATCGCCACCACCACCGGCGCGGCCTATCTCGCGGCCCACGGCCACACCCCGGCCGCCGTCCGCGAAAGCGTCGTCCACGGCTACACCGTCGCGCTCTGGTGGGCCGCCGGCATCCTCCTCCTCGCGGCCACCGTCGCCGCCGCGATGATCACGGCGAAGGCCCCGAACCGCGCCGCCGCACCGCAACCGACGACGGCCTGAGGACCGGCCGGACGGTCACCGATCAACACCCCAGAGGGGGCGGTCCGACAAGGCCGCCCCCTCACCAGCGCCGTGCGCCTCAGCCCCGCCCCCGCACCACTGCCCGTGCGCCTCAGCCCCGCCCCGCCACCCGATCCGCCCACCGCGCCAACCGCGACGACTCCCCCTTGTTCGAGGCCGCCTCGCGCCGATCGGCGGCGCGGTACGTCGCGTACATCCCCTGCACCCCCACCCAGCGCAGCGGCTCCGGCTCCCACTTGCGCACCCGGTGGTTCACCCACGGCAGCGCGGTCAGCCCGGTGGCCCCGCCCCGCCCGGAGTCCCGCAGCACGAGGTCACGCAGGGTGCGGGCGGCCAGGTTGGCCGTGGCCACCCCGGAACCGACGTAACCGCCGGCCCACCCCAGCCCCGTCGACCGGTCCAGCGTCACCGTCGCGCACCAGTCACGCGGCACCCCCAGCACCCCCGACCAGGCATGATCGACCTTCACCCCGGTCAGCGAGGGGAAGAACCGCACCAAGATCTCGTACAGCGCCTCGATCGTCGCCGGCTGCGTACGCCCGTCGTTGTCGGTCCGCGACCCGAAGCGGTACGGCACCCCGCGACCGCCGAGCGCGATCCGGTCGTCGGCGGTGCGCTGGGCGTACATGTACGCGTGCGCCATGTCCCCGAGCGTCGCACGGCCCTCCCAGCCGATCGCCGCCCACTGCTCCGCCGTCAGCGGCTCGGTGGCGATCATCGAGGAGTTCATCGGCAGCCAGGTCCGCCGCTGCCCCTTGAGGTTCGCCGTGAAGCCCTCCGTACAGCGCAGCACAAACGGCGCCCGGACCGTGCCGTACGGCGTGACCACGTGGCCCGGCCGGATCTCTGTGACCGGCGTCGACTCGTACACGATCACCCCCAGCCCCTCCACGACGGCCGCCAGCCCCGTCACCAGCTTCACCGGGTTCAACCGCGCCCCGTGCGGCGTCCACGTCGCCCCCACGGCACCGGCGATCCTGATCCGCTCGGCCGTCTCCCGGGCGCCGTACAGCTCACGATCATCCTCCCCGAACGCAAGCTCATGCTCGTGAAAGGCCCTGAGCCGCCCCCACTGCGCCGGCGTACGAGCGACTTCGAGCACGCCACCCCGGTGGATGTCCGCCTCGACACCCTCCTCCCCCGCCACCCGCACGACCTCGTCGACGGTCTCGTTCATGGCCCGCTGCAACCGCACGGCGGCCTCCCGCCCGTGCAGCCGCGCATACCGGTCCCGCCCCGCGATCCCGTTGTAGAGCCAGCCACCGTTGCGCCCCGAGGCCCCGTACCCGCAGAACTTCTGCTCCAGGACGGCGATCCGCAGGGCGGGGTCGGCCTTCTTCAGGTAGTACGCCGTCCACAACCCGGTATAACCGCCCCCGACGATCACCACATCGACGGACGCGTCCCCCGCCAGCGGTTCCCTCGGCGCGGGAAGACCGGCCTGCGCGTACCAGAAGGAGACCCCACCGTTGACGGTGCCCGCCATCGCGTCCGAGCTGCTCATGGCCGGACGCTAACCCTTGCCGACGCCCCCTGTCTCCTACGGATTCCGTGGCGCGAAGGCATCCCGGACCCGGAAATCCAAGGGACTCCGGGCAGGCCCGCGCGTAGTGTCCCCCGCATGATCGATGTTCCGGAGGAACTGGCCGAGACTCAGGAAAAGATCAACGGAGAGGCCGGCCGCAGATTCGTCGCGGACCTCCCCCGCCTGACCGCCGACTTCCTGGACCGCTGGGGCCTACGCCTCGACGGCCGCCCCATGCACGGCATGTGCGCCCTGGTCATCCCGGTGCTGGCGACAGCCGACGACACCCCGGCGGTCCTCAAGCTCCAGATCCCCGACGCCGAGAGCGAGGGCGAACCGATCGCCCTGCGCGCCTGGGACGGCGACGGCGCCGTACGACTCCTGCGCCACGACCCCGGCACGGGCACCATGCTGCTCGAACGCCTCGACCCGGCCCGCATGCTCTCCCACGCCCCCGACACCCACCGGGCCGTCCTGGTCATCGCCCACCTCCTGGCCCACCTCACCTCCACCCCCGCCCCACCGACCGTGCGCCGCCTGTCCGACATCGCGACCGACATGCTGGAACGCACCCCACCGGTCCTGGCCCGCATCCCGGACGCGTCCGACCGCCGTCTGATCGCGGACTGCGCGGCCGCGCTCCGCGAGGTCATGTCCGAACCCGGCGACCGCCTCCTCCACTGGGACCTGCACTTCGACAACGTCCTGGGCGCCGACCGTTCCCGCTGGCTCGCCATCGACCCCAAGCCCCTGGCAGGCGACCCCGGCTTCGACCTCTGGCCGGCCCTCAACAACCGCTTCGACCCGGCCGACATCCACTGGCGCTTCGACGCGATGACCGACGTCCTCTCCCTGGACCGCCCCCGAGCCCGCGCCTGGACCCTCGCCCGCCTCCTCCAGAACGCCCTGTGGGAAGTAGAGGAAAACCGCTCCCTGGACCCCGACGACCTGACCCTGGGCCGCCACCTCCGCTGACCCGCACAAACAAAAACCCGGGCCGCACCAGCGACCCGGGACCCGGAGCCCCCTGTCGGACGCAAGCCGCACACGAGCAGCCCCAAGCAGGCAGACCGGGGCTGTCACCTCGGTACCCCTGCACGCCCCGACGCGGACGGGTTCAGCGCGGATTACGGCGGAGGTCCGCTGCCTCGCGTCAACTGGTTCAGGTGGGCATGCGCCGGCCCGTCGCTATCCACAGGACGGTGAAGTAGTACGCCCAGCACCAGAGTTGGGCGGCCAAGACGCCGGGCCGGTGGCGATCCGGGCGAGGATGCTGATGAGGCGGTGGCGGATCGTTCCAGTGCGCTCATCGACATGGAAGACGAAGGCCCGTAACAGCGTTCGGTTGCGTCGCCGAAAGCGTGACGAGGCACTTGACCGACACCGACCTCTACCGCACGAAAATCCCATGTCAGAGCGCATCTGACCTGGGATTGGAGTAGAGCCCCCTGTCGGAATCGAACCGACGACCTCGAGATTACAAGTCACGCGCTCTGGCCAACTGAGCTAAGGGGGCATCGCACACATCGTCACGCGCGAAAGCTGCTCCACTCTACACAGAGGCCGTTTCCCGAAGCCATGATGTTTCGCCCGCACCTTGGGCCTCCACAACCATGCGTAACCGGACGTTCACTCGTTCGTTGATCGATCTGACGTGCTGTTCTGAAGATCGGATCGTCGGGGAGGGAGGGTCGACATGAGGCAGCCTGCTGAGACGGCCAGGCCGAAGGTCGTGAACGGCGCGGAAGCCGAACGCGTCAAGCGTGACGCCCTCGGCATCGCCGGCCGCCGCAAGCACCACGCCCGCAAGGCGACACCGCTCAAGGGCCACGCCAAAGAAGCCGATGCACACCACCGCTCCTACCGGTTCCGCTTCTATCCGACCACCGCAAGCCGAGCAGCTGGGGAGGACCTTCGGCGCCTGCCGGTGGGTCTACAACCAGGGCCTGACCTTGCGATCAGAGGCATGGGAACACCACCGGGTGAGGGTCGGGTTCGCGGAAACGTGCCGCGCGCTGACCGGCTGGAAGCGGGTCGAAGAGACGACCTGGCTCAAAGAGGTGTCGTCGACCGTGCTCCAACAGTCGCTGCGCCATGTCGACCAGGCCTTCACACGTTTCCTGAGCGGCCAGTCGAAGTGCCCCGAGCGGAAGAAGAAGGGAAGGTCGCGGGACTCTGCGATTTACGTGCGTACAGGCTTCAAGTGGGTCGAGGACCCGGCCCTCCCCGGGACCGGGCTGATCACGCTCGCCAAGCAGTCCGAGCCACTGCGCATCCGCTGGTCACGGGCGCTGCCTCCGGGCGTGGTCCCGATCCGCCTGTCGGTCACGCGCGACAAAGCCGGACGGTACTTCGTATCACGACCCGCCTCGTGCGCGAGAACCAAGTGCTCGTCGTGGAGGACTTGTCCATCGTGACCCTGCTGCGTCCGGCCCATGGCAAGGGCAGACGGCGAAAAGCGAGGCTCAACGAAGCCATCATCGACGCCGGGTGGGGTGAGCTACTGCGGCAACTGCAGTACAAGTGCGCGTGGTACGGCCGAACCCTGGTGATCGTCATCGGTTCTTCCCTTCGACTCGACTGTGCTCTGCGTGCCGCTCGAAGGGGCCGAAGATGGACCTTTCGGTACGGGAGTGGACTTGCTCCCTTTGCGGAGCGGTCCATGATCGAGACGTGAACGCTGCCGCGAATCTCCGGGTTGAAGGGATGCGCCTGTACGGGCAGCTGACCGCCGGCTTGCCACCGGGAACGGCGGCGCCGACTGTGATCCGGGCTTCGGAGCTGAAGTGGCCTGTACCGACCGCGTGCCAGCGGCTTGCTGTTTTGCGGACCGACGGGCCGTCGGCCGGGATGCCTGTGGAGCGCGCGTAGGACCGCTCGGCCTCGCCCCCTCAGGGGTGACGTACGTGTGGCAGTGCGCGAAGAAGCAGGAAGCGTCGAAGCAAGGTCAAAAGTGCGGTGCTCTGCCTCCGCCGACGAACGTCACCACGACGGCCTCTCCCCCTTCGAAAATTTCCGCGAAGTTCACAGGGGCCCAGCTACTGACAGACCACGTGAACGGAAGGTACCGTCCTGACCCAATCCACTCCCGTGGACTACACCACCGCGGCCCGGCCGTGGTGGATCACCACCTTTACAACGGATCGTCCGGCACGTTCCTGCCGGTGAAGGGGGCCTACGACCCATGGCCACAGTTACGTTCGACAAGGCGACCCGGATCTACCCGGGTTCCACGAAGCCCGCCGTGGACGGTCTCGACATCGAGATCGAGGACGGCGAGTTCCTCGTTCTGGTCGGGCCGTCCGGTTGCGGCAAGTCCACCTCGCTCCGCATGCTCGCGGGGCTCGAGGACGTGAACGGCGGCGCCATCCGCATCGGTGACCGCGACGTCACGCACCTGCCGCCGAAGGACCGGGACATCGCCATGGTGTTCCAGAACTACGCGCTCTACCCGCACATGACCGTCGCCGACAACATGGGCTTCGCGCTCAAGATCGCCGGCGTCAACAAGGCGGAGATCCGGCAGAAGGTCGAAGAGGCCGCGAAGATCCTCGACCTCACCGAGTACCTGGACCGCAAGCCGAAGGCCCTCTCCGGTGGTCAGCGTCAGCGTGTCGCCATGGGTCGCGCCATCGTGCGTGAGCCCCAGGTCTTCCTCATGGACGAGCCGCTGTCGAACCTCGACGCCAAGCTCCGTGTCTCGACCCGTACGCAGATCGCGTCCCTGCAGCGCCGCCTCGGCATCACCACCGTCTACGTCACCCACGACCAGGTCGAGGCCATGACGATGGGCGACCGCGTGGCGGTCCTCAAGGACGGTCTGCTCCAGCAGGTCGACACCCCGCGCAACATGTACGACCGCCCGGCCAACCTCTTCGTCGCCGGCTTCATCGGCTCCCCCGCCATGAACCTGGTCGCGGTCCCGATCACCGACGGTGGTGTGAAGTTCGGCAACAGTGTCGTCCCGGTCAACCGCGACGCCCTGAAGGCCGCCTCCGACAAGGGTGACACCACGGTCACCGTCGGTGTCCGTCCCGAGCACTTCGACATCGTCGAGCACGACGGTTCCGTCGCCTCCTCCCTGTCGAAGGACACCGACGACGCCCCGGCCGGCCTCGCCGTCTCCGTCAACGTCGTCGAGGAGCTCGGCGCCGACGGTTACGTCTACGGCACCGCCGAGGTCGGCGGCGAGACCAAGGACCTCGTGGTCCGCGTCAACGGCCGCCAGGTCCCGGAGAAGGGCGCGACGCTGCACGTCGTCCCGCGTCCGGGCGAGACCCACGTGTTCTCGACCTCCACGGGCGAGCGCCTCACCGACTGATCCCCCGGCACGGTGGGCGCGACCGGTCGCGAAACCACCGGCCCGGGATAAATCACCCAGGTTGACGAAGAAGGCCCCGCAAACCTCTGCGGGGCCTTTTTCCTTGCCGCCAACTACCCCGGCAAATAGGTCTATTTCGACCAGTGTGCGTCAACCTGCCACCCTGCGAACGGCGCTCAGGCATCCCCCATACCGGTGACCCAATGTCGCCGTATCACTACCCCGCGCTACGCTCACTCGCGTGAAGCACACCCACACCTACACCCAACGGACGCGGCGCGGCCGCGGCCCCGCCCGCCGGATCGGCCGTTCCCTGGCCCTGGTCCTGCCGGTCGTCCTTGTCCTGTCCGGCACCCTCGCGGTCACCCGGGTCCAATGGACCACCACGGACCCCGACCAATCGGTCCTCGCCGCCTCCGACGTGGCCGAGCTGAACTCCGCCGAGCGCGCCAAGTCCCGCGCCCCGCACGAGGTGCTCCGCGACAAGCTCCTGCTGGAACTCCAGGACGAGGATCCCGGAGTCGCCCTCACCCACCTCCAGGAAGCGGTGAACGAACGCCCGTCGCTCGCGAAGCACTGCACCTCCATCGCCCGCGCTCTCGGCCGCGCCGCCGTCCGCGCCTACGGCCCCACCCGGGCCCAGGGCTTCGCCCGCCCCGTCTGCGACACCTCGTACGCGACCGGGGTGGCCGCCCAGTTCGCCTGACCACCCCGGCACCCCACCGGGGCACCCCACCCCGGTGAACCCCCTCCACGCCGATCCCAGGGCCGTGCTCCCGCGAACGGGGCGCCACGTACAGTTCGGGTCATGACCGATCCGAACGCCGCGTCGCGCCCCGTTCAAGCCGTGGTCCTCGCCGGTGGCCAGGGCTCCCGGCTGCGTCCGTACACCGACGACCGACCCAAGCCCATGGTCGAGATCCCCGGTACGGGCACGCCGATCATCGGCCATCAGCTCACCTGGCTCGCCGAGGAGGGCGTGACCGACGTGGTCGTCTCCTGCGGCCATCTCGCCGACGTCCTCCAGAAGTGGCTGGACTCCGCCGACCTCCCGGTCCGCGTCACCACGGTCGTCGAGACGGAGCCCCTGGGCCGAGGCGGGGGCCTCAAGTACGCCGCCGCCCACCTCCCGCACCCCGACCAGCCCTGGTACGCCACCAACGGCGACATCTGGACCCGCTTCTCGCTCCGCGACATGGCGGACTTCCACACCGAGCGCGACGCCCTCGCCACCCTCGCCCTGGCCCGCCCGCGCATCCCCTGGGGTGCCGTGAAGACGGACGGCTTCGGCCGCGTCACGGACTTCATCGAGGCCCCGCCCACCACGTACGAGATCAACGCCGGCGTCTATGTGTTCTCCCCGGAGTTCACCGACCTGCTCCCCGCCCGCGGCGACCACGAGCGCACCACGTTCCCCCGCCTCGCCCGGGAACGCCGCCTCGCGGGCTTCCCCATCCCGCAGGGCGCCTACTGGCGGGCCATCGACACGGCGAAGGACCTGACAGAGGCAGCGAAGGAACTGGCGGCCCTGGGCCGCTAGAGGGATCCTCAAAGGCATCTTCACGATGGCCGGCGCCCCAAAAGGGGCGCGGGGAACTGCGCGACCAGCCACGGACAACCCGCGGCCGCCCGCAATCCGCTCCCCCGAGCTCTCAGCCGCCTTCTCACGTTCTCACGCACGACACATGGGCCCCGCGCACCATCACGCGGGGCCCATCACCACATCACCAGCCGTACGACCTACCCGAGCAACCCCCCGACCAGCCCGGGCTGCCCACCGGAAGAGCTCCCCCCGGTGGACCCTCCGGAGGACCCGGTGGCCCCACTGGTCGCACCGCTGGAGGCACCCCCACTGGAGCTGGGCCCGGCGGTGGTGCTCGGCACCTGTTCCACCGGCGCCGACTGCTGCGGCGGCGCCTGCCCGGTCGTCCCCTGGGTCTGGCTCGGCTGCCCCCCGGTGACCGCACCGGTGGAGGACCGCGTGGCCCCCGGCGTGGTCGCCTCCTGCGAAGGCTTGGCCGAAGTGGCACCCGCGGTCGGCGAGTTCGACGCGGACGGGCTGTTCTCCCGCCGCGCGCTCGGCTCACCCGGCAACGGCGACCCCGGCAGCTCGTTGCGCGGCGCCTCTCCGGGACCGGGAACGACGATCCGGTCGGCGTCCCGCACGGCCCCGCCGAGCAAGGACCCGACGAGCAGCGTCAGTCCGACGACGATCGCGGTGACGAGCGCGCCCCGGCGCAGTACGTACCGCCGCAGCTCCCAGATGTCGGCGCGCGGCCCGAGCGTGCGCCAGGCGCCGCCGGCGAGCCGACCGTCGACGGAGTACACCGGCGCGCCCGCGATGATCAGCGGGGACCAGGCGGCGAGGTAGATGATGTCGGGCGTCTCGTAGACGGGGACGGTCTTCCAGCTGACGGTGACGAGCAGCGCGGCCGACAGCAGCGCCCCGACGCCGGCGGCGAGCCGCTGCCACAGTCCGAAGACGGTCAGTACGCCGACGATGACCTGGGCGAAGGCGATGACGAGGCCCGAGCCCACCGGGTGTTCGAGGGCGAACTGCCGCAGCGGCTCGGCGACTTCCCACGGGTGCAGCGTGTTCAGCCACTTCACCATGGAGCCGCGCTTGCCGCCGTCGAAGTAGTGCGGGTCGCAGAGCTTGCCCATGCCGGCGTAGATGGAGATGAAGCCGAGGAAGACCCGCAGCGGCAGCAGCACCACGCCGAGGTTCATCCGGCGACCGGGGTAATAGGCGTGCCGGACGGGTTCGTTGCCGGTCCGGCGTCCGCTCCGTCCCTCCTCGCCGTCGGCCCGATCGTCGTACGGGTCCGTGAAGTCGTCGTCCCCGTAGCCGCCTTGGCCGGGGCCGTGAGCCGCCGGGTCGTAGCGGGGTTCGTCGTAGGCGCTGTCGACGGTGCGCATGGTGGGGAGCAGCCGGGTGCCGTCGCCGACGGCGTGATCGCCGTGGGTGCGCTGGCTGCCGACGAGGGGCGTCTCCACGGTCTCGACCGTCAAGTCGGCGCCGTACCGCCCGCTTTCGCGGCCGTAGCGCCCGCCCTCGGTGTCGTAGCCACCGCCGCCGGTGCCGTCGACGCGGGGAATGACCTGGGTCGATCCCGTGTCGCCCAGTGGGTCGGGGAGGCCGACGCCCGCGCCGCGCACCGCCTGGAGGAGCCGGTGGGCTCCGGTGTCGTCGGGTGCGGACTTCCCGCTCCAGACGACCGGCGCGCGCCGGCGCCCGGCGGCGGGCGCACCGGAGCGCCCCGCCGTGCCCACGACAGGGATGCGCGTGGTTTCGTCGGTGGCGCTCAGGTGCCGTGCGATGCGCGGGGACGCCCGCGTGGAGGTGCCCAACTGCACGCGGAAGCTCGCGTGGTTGACGATGACCTGCGCCGGATCGCTCGGCACCTTCACCATGCTCAGCGCGGGAGCGTCGTCGAATCCCGAGTCGAATCCCGACGAACGGTCCCCCGTGGGTGTGCGGGGTGTTCTGGTGTCCACACTCATCTAACCGAGTGACGTGTCGTTAGGACACTGCTTTGACCGCGCCGATCTGTCCGGACCCCGTCAAGGTGATCCAGAACGCCCCGAACCCCCGGCCAGGACCCCTGTTCAGGCCCTGCGCCGCGCCGCCTCGTACAGCACAACTCCCGCCGCCACACCGGCGTTCAAGGACTCGGCCCCACCCGGCATCGGAATCCGCACCCGGTAGTCGCACGACCCCTCCTGCCTGCCGCCCTCGCACGCTGCGCGGCTTCGGACGGCTGCGCCGGCCTCCGACCGGCGGACTTCGCCTGCCGACCCCACCGCCATCAAGACCGCCGACGCGCCGCCTCGTACAAGACAACTCCCGCCGCCACACCCGCATTGAGCGACTCCGCCCCACCCGGCATCGGAATCCGCACCCGGTAGTCGCACGTCTCGCCGACGAGACGGGACAGGCCCTTGCCCTCGCTGCCGACCACGATCACGACGGGTCCCTCCAGTGCCTCCAGCTCGCCCACCTCGGCCTCGCCGTCGGCGGCGAGACCGACCACGACGACGCCGGCCTTCTTGTAGGCCTCCAGCGCGCGCGTGAGGTTGGTGGCGCGTGCGACGGGCGTACGGGCGGCCGTACCGGCGGACGTCTTCCAGGCGCCGGCGGTCATCCCGGCCGCGCGCCGCTCGGGCACGACGACTCCGTGACCGCCGAACGCGGAGACGGACCGGACGACGGCGCCGAGGTTGCGCGGGTCGGTCACTCCGTCGAGGGCGACGATCAGCGGGTCCTCGCCCTCGTCGAACGCGGCGGCCACCAGGTCCTCGGGGTGCGCGTACTCGTACGGCGGGACCTGGAGGACGAGCCCCTGGTGGTTGAGGCCGTTGGTCATGCGGTCCAGCTCGGGGCGGGGCGCCTCCATGAGGTTGATGCCACCGCGCTCGGCCGCGAGCTGCAGCGCCTCGCGCACCCGCTCGTCGTTGTCGATGAACTGCTGGACGTAGAGCGTCGAGGCGGGCACGCCCTCGCGCAGCGCCTCGACGACGGGGTTGCGGCCCACGACCATCTCGGACGTGCCCTTGCCGCCCCGGCCACGCGGCGCGGGACGGCGGGCGGCCTGCTTCGCCTTGGCGTTGGCGATGCGGTTCGCCTTGTGCTTCTTGCGCATCTCGGCGGGCGGCGTCGGGCCCCTGCCCTCGAGTCCCTTGCGCCGCTGGCCGCCACTGCCGACCTGCGCGCCCTTCTTGCCGGACATGCGGCGGTTGTTAGCGGCCATGACCTACTCGTCTCCTGAGAAGCGTGCGTGTGTACGTCATCGTGTACATGATCGTGTGTAGGTGATCGTGTGGACGTCATCGTGTGTGCTCAATGCAGTGTGCCGCCCGGAGGCCCGGGCGGCACAATCGATCAAGGTGACCGGACGTCCGGCTCAGCGCGGGCCGAGCGTCCAGCGCGGGCCGTCCGGGCTGTCCTCGATGACCAGACCGGACTGGTTGAGCTGATCGCGGATGGCGTCGGCGGTGGCCCAGTCCTTGCGGGCACGAGCCGCCTCCCGCTGCTGGAGGACCAGCCCGACGAGCGTGTCGACGACCCCGTGGAGGTCCTCACCCCGGTCGCCGCCGTCACCGGCCCAGTGCGCGTCCAGCGGGTCGAGACCCAGCACACCGAGCATGGCCCGCACCTCGGCGAGCCGCGCCACCGCCTCTTCCTTGTCGTCGGCGGCCAGCGCGCTGTTGCCCTGCCGGACCGTGGTGTGCACGACGGCGAGCGCCTGCGGCACCCCGAAGTCGTCGTCCATCGCCTCGGCGAACGCCGGCGGCACCTCGGCCGCGGGCTCGACGATCCCGCCGGCCTTCTCGACGACCCGCTGCACGAACCCCTCGATACGGGCGAACGCCGACTCGGCCTCGCGCAGGGCGTCCTCGCTGTACTCGATCATCGACCGGTAGTGCGGGGTGCCCAGGTAGTACCGGAGCACGATGGGCCGCCAGTGCTTGACCATCTCGCTCACGAGCACCGAGTTGCCCAGTGACTTGGACATCTTCTCGCCGCTCATGGTGACCCAGGCGTTGTGCACCCAGTACGTGGCGAAGTCGTCGCCGAAGGCCTTGGCCTGCGCGATCTCGTTCTCGTGGTGCGGGAAGATCAGGTCGAGGCCGCCGCCGTGGATGTCGAAGGCGCTGCCCAGGTACTTGTGCGCCATGGCCGAGCACTCCAGGTGCCACCCCGGCCGTCCTCGGCCCCAGGGCGTCTCCCAGGTCGGCTCGCCCGGCTTGGCCGACTTCCACATGGCGAAGTCCCGCGGATCACGCTTGCCGGTCTCGCCCTCGCCCGAGGGCTGGAGCAGGTTGTCGAGCTCCTGGTTGGACAGCTGCAGATACCCGGGGAAGGACCGCACGTCGAAGTAGACGTTCCCGTCGGCCTCGTACGCGTGGCCGCGCTCGATCAGCCCGCGCATCATCTCGACCATCTCGGTCACGTGCCCGGTGGCACGCGGCTCGTAGGTCGGCGGCAGGCAACCGAGCACGCCGTACCCGTCGTTGAACGCGCGCTCGTTCTCGTACCCGATCGACCACCACGGGCGGCCCTGGTCGGCCGCCTTCGCGATGATCTTGTCGTCGATGTCCGTGACGTTCCGGACGAACGTCACCTCGTACCCGCGGTACTCGAACCACCGGCGCATGATGTCGAAGTTGAGCCCCGACCGGATGTGACCGATGTGCGGGGCCGCCTGCACCGTGGCGCCACACAGGTAGATCGAGACACAACCCGGCGTGAGCGGGGCGAAGTCACGGATCTGCCGGGCGCTGGTGTCGTACAGGCGAATAGTCACGCCCCCAAGCGTAGTGGCCCACCAGCGATGCCCCGAGCCCTTCACCCCAAGGACGACAGATTCGTGACGTATGCACACCCTGCACCAGCGCCTGCGACCCGTTGACGGGCCGCAGGCCCGGCAAAGGGGCGCGGGGGAACTGCGCGCCCAGCCCCCACCGGACGGACGCCTGGGGGTCAAAGGGGCACAGCCCCTTGAGGATGGGACGGGTAGGGGCGGCGGGGGCGAAACCCCCGGGGGGTCACCCCACCCGCACGACCAACGCCGTGGCCACCGCCATCAGCCCCTCACCCCGCCCGGGAAACCCGAGCCCGTCGGTCGTGGCACCCGACACCGACACCGGCGCCCCCACCACCTCCGACAACACCCGCTGCGCCTCGTCCCGCCGCTTCCCGATCTTCGGCCGGGCCCCCACCACCTGCACCGCCACGTTCCCGATGACGAACCCCCCGGCCCGCACGATCCGCGCCGCCTCCGCCAGCAACGTCACGCCCGACGCCCCGGCCCACTCCGGCCGTCCCGTCCCGAAGTGCTGCCCGAGATCCCCCATCCCGGCCGCGGAGAACAACGCGTTGCAGGCCGCGTGCGCCACGACGTCCGCGTCGGAGTGCCCGGCCAGCCCCGGCCCCTCCCCCTCCCACTTCAGCCCGGCGCACCACAGCTCCCTCCCCTCCTCGAAGGCGTGGATGTCGGTGCCGATCCCGACCTGCGGCAACACCATGGAGCCCGGCAGCGACGCCGTCTCAGAACCCATCGTTCAGCCTCCTGCGCGCCAGAACCGCCTCCGCGAGCACCAGGTCCAGCGGTCGCGTCACCTTGAACGCCTCCTCGTGGCCCGGTACGACCACGACCCCGAGTCCGAGCCGCTCCACCATGCTCGCGTCGTCGGTCACCTCTCCGGTGACCGTCTCGTGCGCCCGCACCAGCGTCTCCCGGTGGAATCCCTGCGGCGTCTGCACGGCCCGCAGCCGCGCCCGCTCCGGCGTGGCGACGACCGGCTCCGGCGTCCCCGGCGCGTCCGCGGGCTCCACCTCCTTGACCGTGTCGGCGAGCGGCAGCGCGGGCACCACGGCCGGCGCCCCGTCCCGGACGGCCTCGATGACCGCGTCCACCGTGTCGACGGGCACCAGCGGACGGGCGGCGTCGTGGACGAGGACGATGTCGTAGCCGGGGGGCAGCGCGTCCAGGCCCTGCTTCACCGACTCCTGGCGCGACTCACCCCCGGGTACGACGAGGAAGTCGGTCCGCTCGGGCAGCGCGTGCGCGTCGAGGAGGGTCTTGACCTCGGGGGTGCCGTCGGGCGGCGCCACCACGATCACCAGGGACACGGCACGGGAGGCGGCCATGGCCCGCACGGCGTGGATCAGCATCGGGGTGCCGTTCAGCGCGCGTAGTGCTTTGGGGGCGCCTGGACCGAGGCGTACGCCCCGGCCGGCGGCCGGGATCACGGCCGCCGTACGGGTTGCCGTACCGGTTCCGGAAGGCGAGGGGCGCGATTCGTCAGACATCGGTTCCTGTCAGGTTTGTGTGCTCGGCCTACGTGGGTATGGCCACAGCGTGCCGGGCGCGACGCCTTGACCGGACCCTTCCGTGACATCTGGTCGAGCCAGCTGCCCGGGCCCGGCACGCAGAGTACGAGTACGAGTACCGCGTTCTCATGAGCACCGGGGCACGCCAAGTATCGCCAAGTGTCAGGGGCCCCGTTCAGGCGTACGGCACCTGGGTACGAACATGCCGCAGCGCCCGGCGACATCACATACGTCATCGGGCACCGCGGCATTTCGATGTGCTGCGCTGAACGGCTGAGCGGGCTGGCTGCCTGCCTCAGGAGTCAGTTCAGGACGCGAGGACCTCGTCGAGCAGGGCCTCGGCCTTGTCCTCGTTGGTGTTCTCCGCGAGGGCGAGCTCGCTCACCAGAATCTGGCGGGCCTTGGCGAGCATGCGCTTCTCACCGGCGGACAGTCCGCGCTCACGCTCACGACGCCACAGGTCACGCACGACTTCCGCGACCTTGATGACATCGCCGGAGGCGAGCTTCTCCAGGTTTGCCTTGTAGCGACGCGACCAGTTCGTGGGCTCCTCGGCATACGGTGCGCGCAGCACCTCGAAGACCCGGTCCAGGCCGTCTTGACCGACCACATCACGTACGCCGACGAACTCCGCATTGTCCGCTGGCACACGCACCGTCAGGTCGCCCTGAGCGACCTTGAGCACCAAGTAGGTCTTGTCCACGCCTTTGATCTGGCGAGTTTCGATGGCCTCGATCAGCGCGGCCCCGTGATGGGGATAGACCACGGTGTCGCCAACCTTGAACGTCATGTGACAGGTACCCCTTCCGTGGCTATCCAGGGTAACACGGATACGGCGGGTTCTGAATGGCGTTTTCGCAGGTCAGGGCATATCTCGGGGCTTGACAACTGCAACAGGAACGTGCTGCGGGGCCCGAACGGAAGAGGGTATTCGCAGGTGGGAGCGGCTCTCCGGGCGGAGTGAAACGCGTACGTTACACGCATCCGGAGGGCGTCGGCGGCATCCTAACGTCCCGCTTTGTCCGACTCCAAGTGTGCGACTTCCGCTACTCCGTTCGGTGCGCGGAGTCGGGTACGAGACGAATCCGGAATTGATCAAGAAGTGCGATCCGCGGACCCAGTTCCGCCGTTACCGGATCGTGTTCTTGCGCTGTTCCGGTGACGTTCTGGCAGTTGATCGATTTTTCGTGGCGGCGCGCATTCCTCGGCGGAAATCCAGGACGCGGCGAGGAGGAGATCGACGGTGGTATTGCGAATGCCGAACCCAGGGCGCGTGTGGTGTGTCCGTCAATTGCTTCCGGTGACATGTCGGGGACTTGGGGAGGGTCGGGTGCGGCGGCGACGGGACGGCTCGGTAACCTAAGGCCGCTACAGACCACGTACCGCCCACGTTCTAGGAGTTGCCGCCGCCGTGAGCAGCAGCCTTCGACGCGGCGCCCTCGCCGCCGCCGCCATCGCGTTCTCGATCGCCTCACTCGCCGCGTGCGCCGCCGGCAACAACGCCCAGACGCTGGAGATCAAGCCGGACAACGCCGCCACCAGCGTCGGCGACATCAAGATCCAGAACGCGATCGTGGTCACCCAGCCCGGCACCGAGACCGAGGGCCCCGCCGTGGTCTCCGCGACGCTCTTCAACGCCGCCGCGACCGACCAGACCCTGGACTCCGTCACCGTCGAGGGCGCCGGCACCGCCGAGCTCACGCCGGCCAAGGGCAAGGGCAAGGGCGGCAAGGTCGTCGTTCCGGCCGGCGGCTCCGTGGTCCTGGGCGGCGAGGGCAACGCCTCCGCGGTCCTGTCGGAGGTCACCGACGCGGTCAAGGACGGCAACGCCCAGAAGGTCACCTTCGAGTTCAGCGAGACCGGCGAGGTCGCCCTGCGCACCTTCGTGGTCCCCGCCGAGCACTACTTCGAGAAGTGGGGCCCGACCGACATTCCCGAGGCCCCCGCCACCAGCGCCTCCCCGTCCGAGGAAGCCACCGGCTCCCCCTCCCCGGAGGGCACGGGTACGCCGTCCGCCGACGGAACGGGCACCGCGGAGGAGGGCACCGCCGCCGGCGCGACGGCCTCGCCGTCCACCTCGTCCTCCGAGGAGACCACGGGCCACTGAGGCCGCCGAGGGTCACCGGGCAGCCGAGGCCCGACACCCACCTACGCCGAAGGGCGGCACCCCCTCTCAGGGGGTGCCGCCCTTCGGCGTAGGTGCTCCGTCCGTCGGCCCGCGGCCCTCAATGCTCGGTCCTCGGTCCTCGGCCCGCGGCCTACGGCTCGAACTTGTAGCCCAGGCCCCGCACCGTCACCAGATACCGCGGCGCTCCCGGGTCCGGCTCGATCTTGGCGCGGAGGCGCTTGACGTGGACGTCGAGGGTCTTGGTGTCGCCCACGTAGTCGGCGCCCCAGACGCGGTCGATGAGCTGCATCCGGGTCAGGACTCGACCCGCGTTCCGCAGCAGCATTTCGAGCAGGTCGAACTCCTTGAGGGGGAGGTCGACCTTGGAGCCCGAGACAGTGACCACGTGGCGGTCGACGTCCATGCGGACGGGACCGGCCTCCAGCGCGGCCGGGGTGACCTCCTCGGGCTCGCCGCGCCGACGCAGTACGGCCCGGATACGGGCGACGAGCTCGCGGGAGGAGAAGGGCTTGGTGACATAGTCATCGGCTCCTATTTCCAGGCCCACGACCTTGTCGATCTCGCTGTCCTTGGCGGTCACCATGATCACCGGGACATTGGAACGGCCGCGCAGCTGACGGCAGACCTCGGTACCCGGCAGACCGGGCAGCATCAGGTCCAGCAGGACGAGGTCGGCTCCATTGCGCTCGAACTCGTCGAGACCGTCGGGCCCGGTGGTCGCGATGGCGACCTCGAAGCCCTCTTTGCGGAGCATGTAGGACAGGGCGTCGGAGAAGGACTCCTCGTCCTCGACGACGAGCACTCGGGTCACGGAAGGACCTCCGGGGAGGGAAGCGGTCCGTACGGTTCGTACGGGGATCTGTCGGTGTGAGGCTGTCCGTCCTCGACGTCGAGGTCCGGGTGCTGGGCCGCGCGGTCGCGGGACGCGCCCGCCTCCGGCAGCCTGAGCGTGAACGTGGAGCCCTGTCCCTCCGAGCTCCACACCGTGACCTCCCCGCCGTGCGAGGCGGCCACGTGCTTGACGATCGCGAGGCCGAGACCCGTACCGCCGGTCTGGCGGGAACGGGCCGGGTCCACGCGGTAGAAGCGCTCGAAGATGCGCTCCTTGTCCTTGTCCGAGATGCCGATGCCCTGGTCGGTCACGGCGATCTCGATATGGTCCCCACCGGCCGCGGTCACCCGCCGTGCGGCTATGCCGACGCGGGTGCGGGCCGGGGAGTAGTTGACGGCGTTCTCCACGAGGTTGCCGAGGGCGGCGGCCAGCTGACCGCGGTTGCCGTAGACGCGCAGCTCGGCGGTGCCGCCGGCGGCCATGGTGATCTGCTTGGTGCCGGCCTGGTGGCGGCAGCGGTCGACGGCCTCGGCGACCAGCTCGTCCACCCGTACGGGCTCGGCGTCCTCCAGCGGATCGTCGTTCTGCACCCGGGAGAGGTCGATCAGCTCCTGGACGAGGTTGGTGAGCCGGGTGGCCTCGATCTGCATGCGCCCGGCGAACCGTTCCACCGCCTCCGGGTCGTCCGAGGCGCCCATGACGGCCTCGGAGAGGAGGGAGAGCGCGCCCACGGGCGTCTTCAGCTCATGGCTGACGTTGGCGACGAAGTCCCGCCGCACCGCCTCTATCCGGCGGGCCTCGGTGAGATCCTCGACCAGGAGCAGCACGAGCCGGGAGCCGAGCGGCGCGACGCGCGCGGAGACGGCGAGCGCCTCGCCGCGTCCGGTGCCGCGCCGGGGCAGGTCCAGCTCGACCTGTCGTATCTCGCCGTCGCGGCGGGTGTCGCGGGCCATCTTGAGCATCGGGTCGATGGAGAGCTTGCCGCCCCGCACGAGCCCGAGGGCGTACGCGGCGGAGCTGGCCTTGACGACGGCGTCCGACTCGTCGAGCACGACGGCGGAGGAGCGCAGCACGGACAGCACGGTGTCGACGCCGGGCGGCAGCACCGGGTCGGTGTGCAGGGAGGTTCTGGTGGGACGCTTCTGCTCGCGCTCGCTGACGCGGAACGCCAGCATGGCGATGACGCCGGTGAGTACTCCGGCGATCGCTGCCGCTGCGGCGACCGCCGCGTTCACGTCCATGCATCCAGGTTAGGCACGAGGTCGGACATCCCCACAGCGATCGGAG
The DNA here is from genome assembly GCF_031845845.1 of Streptomyces gottesmaniae. NCBI lineage: Bacteria > Bacillati > Actinomycetota > Actinomycetes > Kitasatosporales > Streptomycetaceae > Streptomyces > Streptomyces gottesmaniae. The sequence continues at coordinate 105,737 of NZ_JAVRFJ010000025.1, read as the reverse complement.
GGCGACCTCGAACACTCGTCGCCCAGAGTTCACCTTGGAGCCAGTATTGGTTCATTTGGGGTGGCGGAAACGGACGCGTAAGGGCCGGAACGTGGGAGCGTGGGATTCGTCCGGGGCTCCCGGTCACCGTTCGCCGTCGCCGTTCACGCGGTGATCGGGGTTCGGCCGTCCAGACCGCGACCTGGCGGAACGGCTTCCGGAACGGCTTTTCTGGTTACCCACGAGCAGACGTACGTAAGAGAGGGACACCCTGATGCGGGACGCGTACCACGAGGAACTTGACTCGATCGGTGAGGGCCTGGTCGAGATGGCCCGACTGGTGGGGTCGGCGATCGGTCGCGCCACGACGGCGATGCTCGATGCCGACCTGAAGCTGGCCGAGAGCGTGATCGAGGCCGACAAGAAGGTCGACGACCTCCAGCACGACCTGGAGGCCCGCGCGATAGCCCTGCTGGCCCGGCAGCAGCCGGTGGCCACGGATCTCCGTATCGTCGTGACGTCGCTGCGCATGTCGGCCGACCTGGAGCGTTCGGGCGACCTCGCCCAGCACGTCGCCAAGCTGACCCGGCTGCGCTTCCCCGAGCACACGGTGCCGCGTGACCTGCACGCCACGATCCTGGAGATGGGCCAGCTCGCGCAGCGCCTGATGGCGAAGGCCGCCGAGGTCATCATCACCAAGGACGTCGACCTGGCGCTCCAGCTGGAGAGCGACGACGACGCGATGGACCTGCTCCACCGCACGCTCTTCCAGCACCTCATGGACGACCGCTGGAAGCACGGCATCGAGACCGCCGTCGACGTCACCCTCCTCGGCCGCTACTACGAGCGCTTCGCCGACCACGCGGTGTCGGTCGCGAAGCGGGTCGTGTACCTGGTGACGGGCGAACACGCGGACGAGCTCCAGGCGGACATCCAGCCGGTCCAGCCGGTGGCCGGGGCGGAGGGGGCCTAAAGGCGGGGCGCGCGGGGCCGGGGCGCGCGCGGGCTCTGGTGGCGGGGCTCCGGCGCTCGATGGTCGGGCAGGGCGTGTGGGCGCCTCCATGCGCCGTTGATGCGCCCGGCTGAACGGGCTTGGAATGGGGCAATCAACGGGCACGGGCACCAGCTTGCGATGCTCGACTCCGCACTGGGTGTCTGTACTGCGTGTCTGTACTGCGTGTCTGCACGTGTGACTGTGCTCCGCCTTCCGTGCTTCGCCTTCCATCCCTTCGAGGAGGGACCATGGCCGAATCCCCCGCCAGCCCCAGCACGCCGGACCCGACACAGGTCCGGGACACCCATCAACCCGCCGACCGCAAGACCCTGCCTCTCTTCGGCGCGTGCGGCTGCGGCTCCGGATGTGGGTGCGGGTGCCAGTCCGGCAACCCGTGTCAGTGCGGCTGACGCCGATCAGCCGCGGCAGTTCTTCTCGTACGCGGGAGAAGGGGCCCGTCACTCGTGACGGGCCCCTTCCCTCATGTGCGCGTCACCCGTGTGGGCGCGGCGCACGGCTGCGACCGTGGAGTCGCCCGTACGGCCGTACGGGCGCAGCATGAGGAGGGGAGGGGGACAGAGAAGCGGGGCGAGGACGAAGGAGGTGCGGGTCATGACCAAGTTCATGGACGTCCACCACCACATGAAGGGCATCACGGAGGACCAGCTGCGTGCCGCGCACCAGGCCGACCTCGACATCGAGAAGGACGAGAACGTCCACTTCGAACGCGCCTGGGCCGACCCCAAGTCCGGCACCGTCTACTGCCTCTCCGAGGGCCCCTCCGCCGACGCGGTCCAGCGCATCCACGAACGCGCGGGCCACAAGGCGGACGAGATCCACCCGGTACCGCTGACGATCTAGCGACTACGGCGCGGGCCAGGCACCGCGACGAGCGTGCGCGGGCTCCGGATCGCCCCCGGCCCACGACCGGCCACGAGCCCTGGGTGCTGTGGGGCTCATGGTGAACGGTGAACTGGGGTGCTCGTCGCTGTCGGCCACCTGGGCCGCTAAGCGCCCGGGGCCCGGTACCGGACTTGCCCGGCTTTGCGCAGGGCATCCATGGTTTCGTCGACGGTCAGGAGAACGGTCGTCTCGAACGAGCTGAGTGCGCCGCCTCCGCTGATCGCCAGGGCGACCGCGGCCATGGAGACGTTGTCGGGGGCCTCCCACAAGTTGTAGCCGTCGCGGGTGCCGAACGCGTACCAGAAGCCGTGGAGCTTGCCGCCGACGGACTCGATGTACGACTGAGCGGCCTTCGCGCGGTCCTCGGGGTGGCCGATGAGTCTCGCCCAAGTCTCGGGCGTATAGCTGAACCTCGACAGATAGAGCGGCATCACGTCTCCCTTTCCTCCCAGCAAGGGATGCCCCGCGGGGTGAGATACGCCCCCGAGGCCGCGCGCGTCTCCCCCGAACGGCCGGGACGATGACCGGCATGGCTGCCGTGAGCGAGCGACGCCGCCCGCATCATGTGTTCCCCCTCGGCAGCGTCAGCGTCCCCGCGCGAACGTCAGAGCCATCGGCATGCACACGATCGTGTCGTTGCTTCGCGAGCGCCATCGGGCAGCGCGGCAACACAAGCCGATGAGCAGGCGTTGACCAGCAGGGGCAGTACGTCGGTGGCGCCCCAGTTCCGGGGATCCATGTCGCCGAGATCAAGATCCGAAGCGGAGCCCGGAGGGGGCTGGAGTTTCGGGAAGGGTGTGTCGGGAAAGGCGGTCGCAGCTTGTAGTCGCCGAACAATGCGCGCGTGCTCACCGTGCTAGCACGAAGTGTTCGACCGCCGTCAGCCTGGCGATGCTCGGCGGCAGGGTGATGACCTGCCGCCGCTCTTCGGGGCTCAGCTCAGTCAGGGGAAGGAACCCTCCAGCCAGGAGCGGACCCGTAAAGCCGTGGCCCCGGTCTTCGACGCCACCAAAACGATGCGACGTGACGGCTGAGGGCTCGTACGCTCCGAACCGTAGAGGGGCGGGAGAGCCATGGCGGACGAGTACTTCGTGCTGGTGTGCGACGACGTGCCCCATGACGTGGTGCTCACCGACCCCGGCGTCCGCGTGATGGACGTCGTCCAGGTCGTGCGTCGGCTGACGGGGCTGAGCCTCTGGCGCAGCAAGACTCTGGCGACGCGGGTTCCCGCCGTCGTTCTCACCTGCGTGCCGGAGGAGGACGCGGCGGCAGCCGTCTCAGCCCTCCACGATGCGGGAGCCCAGGCGGAGACGAGAGAGCGGCCGGAGCCGTACTTCCCGACGCGCTGAGCACGGCCCGATCGACCGGCTGACGGCCCGGAGACGGCTCAGCACCACCAAGAAGCCCCCGCCCTGCGAGGAAATCGCAGGGCGGGGGCTCAACGGCGTCGTGTTACTTCTTCTTGCCCTGGGTCTGGGGGGCCCGATTTTTGGCCCTGGTCAGAGGGGCGACCACCCCAACTGACCAGCAGTCGGGTGGTTGTTAGTGGTCGTTGTCTGTCGTCGTTGGTCGTCCTCGGAGGGCCCACAGTGGGCCCGGAGGCGCCGCCCTGGGTCTCATTGACGAAGAGGAGCAGCGGCCGCGGCTGGCCTGCGAGCACAGTCGTCGAACCACTCGCTAGTACCTGTGGCGACGGTCAACCACCTATCAGCAGTGGACAGGCCAGGAACGAAAACCTCTAGGACGAACTGTCCATCCACATCGTCGTCAGCCGCGCGCACGCGGGCGCTCACGATGTCCTCGCCCCGAACCCACGTGCTGACTGATGAGCCTCGCGTGTCCAACCAGACACGTGGCCTCTGGGCCAAGAATGCGCCCCGTAGCACGGCGTACGTCACGCAGCGAGGCCCTCTCCAACCGCGTCTGTCAACTGGCCGTCGCCCGTCCGGTTCTCGGCCCGCTTGGCCTGCGCTGCAGCCTTTTGCTCCCATGCCGACACGAATCGTCCCCTCCGTTGTTTGCCTGTCGGTCCTGCTCTCCCAACCGACACGACCGACACACCTGCCGGGGGCGGCGATTCCCCAGAGACCCGACACCACAGCGGTTTTCAAGAGCGTCATGGTTGCAGTACGTGCGTCCTGGTCAGCGGAGGTTTCGACTCCCGCGATGGTGCTGCTGGCCCACACATGGCCCAGGGCACTGAAGAGTCCCCTTGCCGTCCCTCTCATGCGCGCCAACGGAGTGCACGGTTTCCAGCTGTTCCGCATGACCGTACGGGGCTGTCCGGGGGAAGTCACGGGCAGGTCAGACGGGGCGCGCGTTCAATCGTGGGCTCGGTTGTGAACGCAGTGCCTCTTCAGGCCCACGCATGGAAGGTTGGCCAAGCTAACCGTGCACGGAGATGGATCCCGATGCCCTGTTCGCATGGGGTGATCTAGCCAGCAACATTTGGAGACATTGCTGCGCCTCTCGATCCAAGCCAGCGACGAACCTCTCGTAATCTTGTCGATTCGCCCATGATGCGAAGGCGATCACATTGATGTAGCGATTCACCAGATGCGGTTCCTCCGAGAGCAACTGAGAGTACCGAACCATCCATCGACGGTTGACCAAAACCCCCTGCCCCAGGATTCCCGCAGCAGAGACCTGCACAGACATTTCGTTACCTACCATGAGCCTGGCCAGTACGGAGAGAGCCGGCTCCAAACGTCCCGCACACAGGTATCCGATTTGGTCACCGGTATATGACGTGGCCCGATAGTACGGATTGAGAAATGGCGAGACGAACTTGAGAATTTTTAGATAGTCGAGCAGAACACCGACGAAGGCAAACCTTTCATGCCTAGACTTAAGTGCACCCACGTGGCTTGCGATAATGAAATGCAAACGCGCGTATTGCTCTTCCTGGAGTCCAGCGGCGAAGGAGCCCGAAAGGAGAATCACCCGGTGCCCCAGCAGCTGGACCAGCTGCGTTTTTCCATTCACCTCATCCAAGACATATAGGTCGACAGGTCGCCTGTAGTCCAGTTGCTGCCGCACCGTTGCCAGCGTTTCATAGATCTCTGGAAAGGACTCCGGAGTGACCTTGACTGCCCCGCCAAGCAGCCGAGCCTTCCATAGGCGAAGGAAAATTAGCAGCGCGACAATGAAAATGATCAAGGGGGAAATGGCAAGGGTCACCAAAACCACGACGATGGGAACGGACAGAAGAAGGACGACTGATGCGAGCACGAGTCGCGAACCCTCATGTGGATGCCTGACGTCTTTAGGGTTTACTATTGCTCGGCGACTGTTGACCGTACCTCGCGCGTCGTCTCCATGGCCTTCGGGACTCATCACAGCACCTCCAGGAGTCCGGAGCACAAATTCCCTGCATGCCACGGATCTGAACATCTACCCCTTCTCCGATTCTCCCTATCGGAGAGCCCCAGGCAAGTCGCGCTACGCCGAGCTTCAGAAGGCGAAGTGCTGGACGTTGCCACAGGAATGTGCGGCTTGGCTGTTCCAGCCCACGATTCTGTACGCGGGTGGTGTCCGGTTGCCACTACGAGCATGCGGACAAGCCCAGTTTCCTTGTTCAGTGAAGATAGGGCCTTTCCGATAATTGCGCCGGATAGAGCTGCATTGCGCCTGGTGCCTCAACATACCCAACGAGCTTGACCGGCCCCTCGAAGACTCCTGCCCAGCTTCGGGATTTGGCGTAGATTCCCATTGCATCGGCACTGTTGCCATAGGTGTAGTCGCCGAAGGCATACACGGCTGCTGCGCCATTTTTTCCCTCACCCTTGGAAACGCCGTAGACGCCGTACCAGGTCTTACTCTCTCCGGCTACCCCAGTTCCGAGAGCATAGCCTTTGACCCCGTGTCCGCCGACCACGCTGTTGGATTCGCCGTATACGCCGTGCCATTTAGCGCTCACGCCGGACATTGCCGTACCGTTGGCCTTTGATTCCACGCCAATCGCGTCGTTCGTTATGGTCACTCTCACGGGCTGGTTGTAGTCAGGCATCTCTGTCTCCAGGGGTAGACATCAGGCATGGGCTGACGTGGGATCCGCTGACAGTAGTCCGGTCCTCAAGGAAGGCTCTCGCCCCTACTCTTCGAATTTATGCCCACACAGGGCGGGTAGCAACAGATTGCCATTTCAGTTAAATCTGCAATAGATGACCGAAGGACGAAATGCGGGTGCCCAGTGTGACGAAATCCAGCCTCACAGGATCCCGCCGCGGGGCGCCGGTCCGGGTCCGCCACCGTGTGCCGTCTATCAGCTGCCGACGCGTACAGTCACAACTCAGGCTGCACGCCTTTCCTCGCATCGGGTCACGTCCGCTCGGGTCATTCCAGCCGAGTCACATCCGCGAGTTCGTGACGCAGCTCGAAGCCTCCGGCATGTCCGGCGCGTACGCCCGTGTGATCTTCTCCAACGTCCGCGCCGTTCTCAGCGCGGCCGTCGAGGATGGCTACCTTCGCCGGAACCCCTGCAACTCCCGCACGGTGACGCTCCCCGAGATGGGCCTGCGCCGCGTCGTCCCGTGGCAGCCGGAACGCGTCTTTGCCGTGCGGGCTGCCATGGTCGAGCGCTTCCGCACCATGGTCGACATGGGCGCTGGCTGCGGCCTGCGACAGGGCGAGATCCTCGGCCTGTGTGTCGATGAGCTGGACTTCGACACCAACACCTTGCACGTGGTGCAGCAGCTCAAGCTGAGTCTGAGTAAGCCCGTGTTCGCGCCACCGAAGGGCGGCAAGCTTCGTGATGTGCCTCTGCCCGATCCCGTGGCGGAGGCTCTGAAGGAGCACATCGAGCGCTTCCCGCCCGTCAAGGTCACGCTGCCGTGGATGCGGGCGAACGGCCAGCCCGTGACGAAGCGCCTGATCTTCAGTGGGCCCAACGGCGGGCACGTCTGGCGTACGTCGCTGAACGAGGATCACTGGAAGCCCGCCCTCACGAAGGTCGGCGTCATCCCGAAGGCCAAGAGCCGCGAGCACGCCGCCGCCCGCGAGCACGGTATGCACGCCCTGCGCCACTTCTACGCGTCCGTCCTCCTGGACGCCGGCGAGAGCATCAAGGCCGTCAGCGAGTACCTCGGACACTCCGACCCGGGGCTGACTTTGAAGGTGTACGCGCACCTCATGCCGAGTAGCCGGGACCGCGCTCGGAAGGCTCTCGGCATGGCGCTCCGGCCGCCCGAGCCGGGGGACTGAGGGCCCACAGTGGGCCCAGGCCGTGAAAACGCCCCCGATCCGCGCCATAAGCGCAGGTCGGGGGCATGATTACAAACCCTACTTCTTCTTGCCCTGGTTCTTGACCGCCTCGATCGCGGCTGCCGCCGCCTCGGGGTCGAGGTAGGTGCCACCGGGCTTCAGGGGCTTGAAGTCGGCGTCGAGTTCGTAGGCGAGGGGGATGCCGGTCGGGATGTTGAGGCCCGCGATGTCGGCGTCCGAGATGCCGTCGAGGTGCTTGACGAGGGCGCGGAGGGAGTTGCCGTGGGCGGCGACGAGGACCGTGCGGCCGGCCAGGAGGTCGGGGACGATGCCGTCGTACCAGTACGGCAGCATGCGGGTGACGACGTCCTTGAGGCACTCGGTGCGGGGGCGCAGCTCCGGCGGGATGGTCGCGTAGCGCGCGTCCGCCGCCTGGGAGAACTCCGAGTCGTCCGAGAGCGGGGGCGGCGGGGTGTCGTACGAGCGGCGCCACAGCATGAACTGCTCCTCGCCGAACTCGGCCAGGGTCTGCGCCTTGTCCTTGCCCTGGAGGGCACCGTAGTGGCGCTCGTTCAGGCGCCAGCTGCGGTGGACCGGGATCCAGTGGCGGTCGGCGGATTCCAGGGCCAGCTGCGCGGTGCGGATGGCACGTCGCTGGAGGGAGGTGTGCAGCACGTCCGGGAGCAGGCCGGCGTCCTTCAGCAGCTCACCGCCGCGCGTCGCCTCCTTCTCGCCCTTCGGAGTGAGGTTGACGTCCACCCAGCCGGTGAACAGGTTCTTCTCGTTCCACTCGCTCTCGCCGTGGCGGAGCAGGATCAGCTTGTACGGTGCGTCGGCCATGGCCCCGAGCGTAATCGACGGCCGAGAACCGCCACACGCCTGGCCGACAGACGGACAGGCCCCGGCCCGTGTCCCGCCCTGCCCCGTCGGCCTCGCCCTCGACAGTTGACCGGAGTTGTTAATTGGGTGGCTCTCCGCTCCCCCACGTTCGTAAGTTGTGCTCACCGCCTTAGCCGCTTACGCCCATGGGGAGCTCCATGCCACTCGTCGCTGCCAGACGTGCCGTCCGGGAAACGGTGTCGGGGCTGCCCCGCGACTTCTGGTGGCTGTGGACCAGCACGCTGGTGAACCGGCTCGGCGCGTTCGTCGCCACCTTCATGGCCCTGTACCTGACGCTGGACCGCGGGTACTCCGCCTCGTACGCCGGACTCGTCGCCTCGCTGCACGGGCTCGGCGGGGTCGTCTCGTCGCTCGGCGGCGGGGTCATGGCCGACCGGCTCGGGCGGCGGCCCACGCTGCTCGTCGCACAGGTCTCGACAGCGGTGTCGGTGGCGCTGCTCGGCTTCATGCGGGATCCCGTCGCGATCGCCTTCGTCGCCTTCCTCGTCGGCGCCGCCAGCAACGCGTCCCGCCCCGCCGTGCAGGCGATGATGGCGGACATCGTCCGGCCGGAGGACCGCGTCCGCGCGTTCTCCCTGAACTACTGGGCCATCAACCTCGGTTTCGCCGTCTCCTCCATGGCCGCCGGGTTCATCGCCGAGGTCAGTTATCGCGCTGGCTTCCTGATCGAGGCCGGGATGACGCTGACCTGCGCGATCCTCGTCTTCCTGAAGCTGCCGGAGTCGCGGCCGGAGAGCGGGACGGCGGTGGGCGGGGCCGGTGCCACGGACGCGGTCGGGCTGGGGACCGTGGTCCGCGACGGGCGGTTCATGGGCGTGGTCGGGCTGTCCTTCCTCGTCGCGCTGATCTTCCAGCAGGGGTCCGTGGGACTGCCGGTCGCGATGGGCGCGGCGGGCTTCACGCCGGCCGACTACGGTCTCGCCATCGCCGTCAACGGCGTGCTGATCGTCGCTCTGCAGATCCCGGTCACCCGATTCATCGAGCACCGGGATCCTGGGCGGCTCCTCGTCGTCTCGTCCGTGCTCGCCGGCTACGGCTTCGGCCTCACCGCCTTCGCCGGGTCGATCGGGGTCTTCGCCCTCACCGTCTGCGTGTGGACCCTCGCCGAGATCGTCAACGCGCCGACCCAGACCGGCGTCGTGGTCCGCCTCTCGCCCGCCCAGGGGCGTGGCCGCTACCAGGGCATGTACACGATGTCGTGGTCCGTCGCCGCGCTGGTCGCTCCGCTGATGTCCGGAGTCGTCATCGACCGGTGGGGCGCGGAGTGGCTGTGGGGGTTGTGCGCGGTGATCGGGACCGTCGCGGGGTTGGGGTACTGGGCGTTGATGCTCCGGATGCCGGAATCAGAGGACCGGGTGCCGGAGCTGAAGGACCGGAGGCCGGAGCTGGAGGATCATATGCCGGTACCGGAGGAGGGGGCTGCCGTCGCCTTGCCGCGGGAGAAGCCGACCGTCGGGGGGCCGACAGTCGGGGGGCAGGGCGGTGCGGAGCCTGACCGTGCCGGACCTGACCGTGCCGGGCCTGGCGGTGCCGGGCCTGGCGGTGCCGGGCCTGGCGGTGGGGGGACTGGTCTCGGGGAGCGAATCCCAGGAGCGCCAGTACCTGGAGAGCCGGTCGTCGAGAAGCCGCTTCCCGGAGAAACCGCTGTGCCCGGACCAGCCGCTGTGCCCGGACCAGCCGCTGTGGGGGAGGCCGCCGGTTCGGTCTGAGACCGGCAGCCGGCAGCCGGCGCCGCCTCCTCACGGATGCATCCGCGCCCCCTTCACCACCTTGTCCACCCCGTTGCGCGGGCCGTAGACCGCCAACCCCACCAGGTCCAGCTCCCCCGTCGCGACGGCCCGTACGGCTGCCCGGTTGTCGCGGTCGTTCCCGGTGCGGAACAGGTCGGACGTGAAGAGCGCGCGAGGAAGGCCGCGGGACAGCACGCGCGCGTGCGCCGCCTTCAGGACCTCCTTCGTGGCCTCGAAGACGAGCACCGGCTGCCGGAACATCGGCATGTAGGCCGCCCCGTCGGCGTCCTCGTACGGCTCGCCGATCACCTCGGGGACCATCGGTCCGATACCGCTGACCAGGAAGGACGTGACGTTGAGGCGCTGCCAGGTCGCGAGGTCGTCGCGGAGGAGGACGGCGATCTTGGTGTCGAAGCGGACGGGGGGCGGGGTCATGGAGGTCGAGGTCGAGGTCGAGGTCGCGCCCGAGGCCTCGTCGAGAGTCTCGCTGTTCATGGGATGAGACTGCCGATCGCCGGACGATCCCGTCTTGTACGTTCTTTGCATGGGTCCCCAGCGGTCCGCCTCCCCTCGGCGTGACGTCACCGCCTGGCGGCCGCGCGTGCCCGGTGTCGTCGAGGTCTTCCACGCGCACTACACGGAGTACGCGTACCCGATGCATGTGCACGACGTGTGGACACTGCTGATCGTGGACGACGGGGCCGTGCGCTACGAGTTGGACCGGCATGAACATGGGACTCCGCACGACACGGTGTCGTTGTTGCCGCCGTTCGTGCCGCACAACGGGGCGCCGGTGACGGAGCGGGGATTCCGGAAGCGAGTGCTGTACCTGGATCCGGAAGCACCCCTGGCCGCGCTGGACGCGAGCCTCGTGGGGGCGGCCGTGGACGGGCCGGATCTGCGGGATCCCGTACTGCGGCGGCGGGTGGGGCAGTTGCACGCGGCGCTCGCGCGGCCGGGCGACGAGTTGGAGGCGGAGAGTCGGCTGGCACTCGTCGGGGAGCGGTTGCGGGAGCATCTGCGGCCGGCGCCCACGTCGGGGGTTCGGGCAGGGGCTCGGTCAGGGAGTCGGTCGGGGCCCGCCGGCGGTCGTACCGTCGCCCATCGGCTCCGTGAACTCCTCGACGAGCGGGTCGCGGACGGGATCACGTTGGAGGAGGCCGCGGGGACGGTGCACGCCCACCCCACGCATCTCGTACGGGCGTTCGGCGCGGCCTTCGGTATCGCGCCGCACCAGTACCTGATGTCCCGGCGGGTGGAGCGCGCCCGGCGGCTGCTGTTGGAGGGCATGCGGCCGAGCGAGGCGGCGGCGGTGGCCGGGTTCTACGACCAGGCGCACCTGACACGGCACTTCAGGCGGTGGGTGGGGGTCACCCCTGGCCGCTATCGGAACGGTCGGCCGCCACGTCCCGCGTCAGGTGGCTGAACGCGTCCAGGTTGCGGGTCGGTTCGCCTCGGGAGACGCGCCAGGCGTACTCCTTGCGAATCGCGGAGGCGAAGCCCAGTTCCAGGAGGGTGTTGAAGGCGCCGTCGGCCGCCTCCAGGACCTGGCCCAGGAGGCCGTCGATGCCCTCGGGGGTGACGGCGGAGAGCGGTAGCCGGGCGGTGACGTAGATGTCGCCGAGCGGGTCGACGGCGTAACTCACGCCGTAGAGCTTGAGATTGCGCTCCAGGAGCCAGCGGTGGACGCCCGCCTCGTTCTCGTCGGGGTGGCGGATCACGAAGGCGTTGAGGGAGAGGGAGTGCCGGCCGACGATCAGGGAGACGGTCGTCGAGAGTTTGCGGGTGCCAGGGAGTTTCACGACGTAGGAGCCGGGTCCGGGGCTCTCCCACTCCAGCTCGGCCTCGTTGAGGACCTGCTCGATGATCGACGCTTCGTCAGCCATGGGGCGAGCGTACCCGCCGGTACGAGCGGGTCGGCGGGGAAGCCGCGCGGAGCCGTTCGCCTGAGGCGGGCGGGCCTCATCCGTGGTGGGCGCGCACCCGGTGGCGGCGGTGGTCCTGCAGTGCCGCCGTGTACACGTCCGCGGTGGCGGCGGCCGCCGTGTCCCAGCCGAAGGACTCGGCGTGGCGGGCGGCGGCGGCGCCCATGCGGGTGGTGAGGTCGGGGGCGTCGGCGAAATCGCGCAGCACGCGCGCGTACGCGACGGGATCGTGGCCCTGGACCAGGAAGCCCGTCTCCGCGTCCCGCACGGCGACCGGGAGACCGCCGACCGAGGCCGCCAGCACCGGCGTACCGGCCGCCTGCGCCTCGATGGCGACCAGCCCGAACGACTCGCTGTACGACGGCATGACCAGCACGGACGCCGCCCGGAACCAGTCCGCGAGCTGCTCCTGCCCGACGGGCGGCCGGAACCGTACGACATCGGCGATGCCGAGCCGCGCGGCCAGCTTCTGCAACCCCTCCGGCTTGGCGAGCCCGCTGCCGCTCGGCCCGCCGACCACCGGCACGACGATCCTCGACCGCAGCTCGGGGCGCTCGGCGAGGAGGACGGCGACGGCACGGAGGAGGACGTCGGGCGCCTTCAGGGGCTGGATACGGCCGGCGAAGAGGGGGATCAGGGCGTCCTGGGGAAGACCGAGGCGGGCCCTCGCCGCCGCGCGGCCGTCGGCGGGACGGAAACGGTCGAGGTTGACGCCCGGGTGGACGACGGCGACCTTGGACGGGTCGGCCTCGTAGTGGCGGACGAGTTCGTCGGCCTCCTCGGCCGTGTTGGCTATGAGGCGGTCGGCGGCGCGGACGATCTGGGTCTCGCCGATGACGCGGGCGGCGGGCTCGGGGGTGTCGTCGGCGGCGAGCGCGGCGTTCTTGACCTTGGCCATCGTGTGCATGGCGTGCACGAGGGGGACGCCCCAGCGTTCGGCGGCGAGCCAGCCGACGTGGCCGGAGAGCCAGTAGTGCGAGTGGACCAGGTCGTAGTGGCCGGGACGGTGGCCCGCCCACGCCTGCATCACGCCGTGCGTGAAGGCGCACAACTGGGCCGGGAGCTCCTCCTTGGCCAGACCCTCGTACGGGCCCGCGTCCACGTGCCGGACCAGGACCCCGGGCGCCAGCTCGACCGTGGGGGGCAGCGCACCGGTCGTGGCCCGGGTGAAGATCTCCACCTCGATGCCTTGCGCGGCCAGCCGCTGCGCCAGCTCCACGATGTAGACGTTCATCCCGCCCGCGTCGCCCGTGCCGGGCTGGTGCAGCGGCGACGTGTGCACCGAGAGCATCGCGACCCGGCGCGGCTTCCGGTGCAGCCGAAGCCGCCCCGTGCCGACCGGGGAGCGTCGCCCGAGCCTGCTGACGTAGTGGCTCACGTGGCGTTCCTCCTCGCTGCGGGCATGCCGTTGGGAGGGCGTGGGGTCCCTCTCGGGAGGGGGAACACCGGATGAGACAGTTCCATTTCCTCTTTGCCAAATTATTGCCGATCTTCGCTCAACCGTTCGAGCCCCTGGGGAGTGGGGGGCGGCAGGACCGGGCCCGGGGCGAGGCCCCGAGCAGCGGACATACGCTCACCTCATGGCAAGACCAGTCGGCACCGTGACGCGTGGCACCACCAACCCCAACCGGCTGCGCCGCATGGACCGCTGGATCGCGGCGACGCACGGCGCCGCACTCCGCCGCGCCGACACCCCCCTCGCCGTCGACCTCGGCTACGGCGCCGCCCCCTGGACCGCCGTCGAACTCCTCCGTCGCCTCCGCACGGCAGCGCCCCGCACCCAGGTCGTCGGCGTCGAGATCGACCCGGCCAGGGTCACCGCGGCGAAGCCCTACGCGTGCGAGGGCCTGACCTTCCGCCACGGCGGCTTCGAGGTACCGGTGCCGGGACGCCCGACCCTCATCCGGGCGGCGAACGTGCTCCGCCAGTACGACGAGGACGAGGTCGCCGCCGTCTGGGAACGTCTGTGCGCCCGCCTCGAACCGGCCGCACCGCCCCCTCCCGGCACACCCCGCCCCGCCGCGGGCCCCCACTCCCCCGCCGCCCCGTACCCCTCCGGGGGCCTGCTCGTCGAGGGCACCTGCGACGAGATCGGCCGTCGCCACGTCTGGGTCGCCCTCGGCCCGGAGGGGCCCCGCACGGTCACCTTCGCCACCCGGCTCGGCTCCCTGGACCGCCCCTCCGACCTCGCCGAACGCCTCCCGAAGGCCCTCATCCACCGCAACGTCCCGGGCGAACCGGTCCACGACTTCCTCCGCGACTTCGACCACGCCTGGGCGGCCGCGGCACCGTACGCCTCGTACGGCGCCCGGCAGCGCTGGATCCGCACCGTCCGCACGCTGAGCGCGGCCTGGCCGGTACGGGACGGGGTCTCGCGCTGGCGCCAGGGCGAAGTCACGGTGGCCTGGGAGGCGTTGGCGCCGCGGTTCCGCTAGGCGGCGGCCGGCTCCTCCCCCGGCCCGTCCGCACCCTATGATTACGCAGAGCGACATTCTCGTGACGTACGGGAACGATCCCCGCAGGCCGTTCGTCACACAGTCGGGAACGATGTCACGCAGGTGAGAGCGGAGAGGGGAGAAGAAGTGGCGGGGAGAAGTGAGTTCTTGCCCACCTCTGTCGCATTCCGCGACGCCGTGACACGATCACCCGGGCACCGGCAAGTTACTGACGGTTAACCAGTTCTGTTTCCATTGGGTGGGGGGCAAGAGGCATGGGAGTCGGCAAGCGGAAGCTGACCATGGCGGCCGTGGCCGTGGTCTGCGCGATGACCGTCCTGGGCACACCGGTCACCGCGTACGCGAGCCAGACGAAACCGACCGAGCCGACCCCGAGCCCGACACCCTCGTCCTCCTCCTCGCCCTCACCCTCTCCCGAGTCGACTCCGGTGACGAACGAGGAGTTGGAGAGCGTCCGGACGAAGCTGGAGGGCCTCTACCACGACGCCGCGGTCGCCACGGACGCGTACAACGCGGCCGAGGAGAAGGCCGACAAGCAGTCCAAGGAACTCGTCGACCTGGCCCACGAGGTCGTCAAGGGCCAGCAGAAGCTGGACAAGTTGCAGGATCTCATCGGCGCCGCGGCCCGCGCCCAGTACCGGGGCAGCGGTCTCCCGCCCGAAGTGCAGCTGTGGTTGAGCGAGAACCCCCAGGACTTCCTTGAGGGTGCGGACCGTTTGCGCCAGGGCCAGCTGGCGACCAAGGGTCTGCTCGCCGAAATGACCCGTACCCAGCAGGACTTGGAGCAGTACTCCAAGGACGCCTCCGCGCGCTGGGAGAAGCTGGAGACCAACCGCAAGGCCAAGGAGAAGGCCAAGAAGAAGATCAAGAAGCAGATCGCCGCCGCCGAGGAGCTGGAAGCACAGCTGGAGGACGACGAGCGGGAGCGGCTGGCGCAGTTGGAGGAGGAGGCCGCACAGAAGTCACAGGCAGCGTGGCTGGACTCCGGCATACTCGCCGAGATCAACGGCAAGGCGTCGCCGCAGGGCAAGAAGGCCGTCGAGTTCGCCACGAACCAGATAGGCAAGTGGTACGAGTGGGGCGCCGAGGGGCCCGACACCTACGACTGCTCCGGTCTCACCAGCGAAGCATGGGCCGCCGCCGGGCTGACCATCCCCCGTACCTCCCAGGAGCAGTGGCGACAGCTCAAGCACATCGACATCCAGGACATGCGCCCCGGCGACCTCATCATCTACAACTCCGACGCCAGCCACGTCGCCATGTACCTGGGCAACGGCTCCATCGTCCACGCCCCCCGACCGAACCGAAAGGTGACGATCGCGGGCGCGGGCACGATGCAGATCCTGGGCGTCGTACGCCCGGACGCGTGAGCCGGGGCCTGCCGGCCGGACAGGTGACCGGCGGGCTTGAGGCGGACGAGGCCCGCAGCCACCTGCGGCCGGCCCTGCGCCAGGGCAAGGCGTAACCGGACCGCGAGCCGGAGCCGGGGCGAGACATCAGCCGGGCGCGCGAGCCGGAGCCGGAGCAAGACGTCAGCCGGGGCTTGAGACAACCGAGCGACGGCCGCGCCCCGCACCAGCACCGCCTCGCGACCCCGCCCCCCGCACCGCCTCGCCACCCCGCACTCTCACGCCTCACCAAAGCCCCGCGTATGCCACCCCAGCACCCCCTCCCCCCCCGTGAGCCACCCCACGTGACTCTCGCCACCTTCCCCTCCGGGCTCAACCTCCGCCGCGTGACATACGTCATCCCAGGAGAAAGCCCTGCCATGTCCAAGTGCGGTACGGGATGCGGCATATGACGTCGGCCGTTTGCCACCCGGCGCCCCGCCGCCCATTCCGTTGCGGCGGCGCCTGACGCTATGGTCCCCGTCGGTGGGTCGAGGTCCCTCGGCCGCCGTGCCCTCGGGGGGAGGGAAGGAACCCAACACGATGCCCGTACCCGTACCGCGGCAGAGAGCGATCCCGGCCGCGGACAGTGGTCAGGCGCACGCCGTGTCCGCGCCCAGTGGACCGTCCGGAGAGGGGGCTGCCCTGAACGCCTCGGCCCTGGCCCCTGCAGACAATTCCACGAACCCGCCCGGCTCCCACGCCTCCGGCACCACGGGCCCGGCCCCCCAGCCCGGCCCCACCAACCTCACGGTCCTCCTCATCGAGGACGACCCGGCGGGTTCCCTCAACGTGCCCGAACTGCTCGACTCGGCGGGCAAGCCGATCCGCGTCCGTGCCGCACGCAACCTCACCGAGGCCCAGCGGCTGCTGACCGATGACGTCAACTGCATCCTCCTGGACCTGGCGCTTCCGGCCCCGGCCCGTCCGACCGACCCGGACACCGAGTCGCCCGACCGCCCCGACGACGAACTCGCCGTCCTCAAGCACGTCCTGAACCTGGCCCCCCGCCACGCCGTCCTGGCCCTCACCGACTCGGGCGACGCCGAACGCGGCGCGGAGGCGGTACGGGTGGGCGCCCAGGACTACCTGTTCCGGGACGAAGTGGACAGCCGCCTCCTGAGCCGGGCGATCCGCTACGCGGTGGAGCGCAAGCGTTCCGACACGGCCGAGCGCCGGCTCACCGAGTCCAAGCTGCGCGCCCAGGAGAACGCCCGCCTGGAACGCGGCCTGCTGCCGACCCCCCTCCTGGAGGGCTCGTCCCTGCGGTTCGCCGCACGCTACCGGCCGGGCCGGTCCCGCGCCCTGCTCGGCGGCGATTTCTACGACACCGTCCGCACCCCGGACGGCACCGTGCACGTCATGATCGGCGACGTCTGCGGCCACGGCCCCGACGAGGCGGCGCTCGGCGTGGAGCTGCGCATCGCCTGGCGGGCGCTGACCTTCGCGGGACTCTGCGGCGACGAACTGCTGTCCACGCTCCAGCGCGTCCTGGAGCACGAGCGCGAGAGCGACGAGATCTTCGCGACGCTCTGCACGGTCGACATCGCCCCCGACGGCCGCCGCGCGGGCCTCTGCCTCGCGGGCCACCCGTCCCCGCTGATCGCCCGCCACGGCCACGGCGGCCGTCCGGCCTCACCGGCCGAGCTGCTGCCGTACGACAACGGCGGTCCCGCCCTCGGTCTGCTCCCTAACGCCCGCTGGCCGCGCACCCAGATCGAACTGGGCGCCGCCTGGAGTCTGATGCTCTACACCGACGGCCTGATCGAGGGCCGGATCGGCCAGGGCAAGGAGCGGCTGGGCCAGGACGGCATGGTGGAGATGGTCCGCCGCCAGCTCGCTGAGGGGCTGCGCGGCGAGGAACTGCTGCGCGCCGCCGTGAACGAGGTCCGCGACCTCAACGGCGGCGAACTGACCGACGACGTGGCGGTCCTCCTGCTGGACCGGGAAGCCTGACCGCGAAGAAGGTCCTGACCTCGAAGAAGGCCCTGACCTCGAAGGATGGCCTGCCTTCGCAGCCCTCGGAGGAGGTCACCGACCGCCGTTGTACGGGCCGTACGGGCCGTCGCTGCTGGAGCCCCGGCCACCGCCCCGGCCACCGCCGCCGGAGATCTGCCGCACCGCGGGACGTACGTCGACGACGTACACGATGCTGGCGATGAGGCCGATGATCGGCAGGAACGACAGGAGCGGGAACAGCAGGCTCACAACGAGCGCGATGCCGAGGATGACCAGCCAGAACACCTTGGTCTGCTTGTCCGTCGCGCGGAACGCGTCCTCCCGCCGGAACGCGGCGTCGATCAGCGCGAAGGCGGCGAGAGCGATCACAACGAGCTGCAACAGCCCCATGAACCCCGCGAAGCCGCTCATCAGCATGGTGCCCACCACCGCCCGTTCCGTTCACGCTTCCGAATGCCGACCGTTTCTCCCACGCGGTCACCGTACCCGTAGAACGGGCCGGCCACCCCAAAGGTGCCCGGCCCGTCTCCGTACCGCGAGGTACTCAGAGGCACCGCACGCGTACCTCTCGCTCTGTCGCCGACTCCGTCGCCGGCTATGTCGCCCACTCGGCGGCGCTCGCCGTGCCGCTTACTTGGCGGGCGGGGTGGTCTTCTTCGCGGCCGTCGGCTTCCGCACGGGAGCCTTCTTCGGCGCGGCCTTCTTGGCGGCGGGGGCGGGCGCGGCCTGGGCCGGGACCGGCTTCGCGGCCGGCTCGTCCTTGACCTCGACCGGCTGGGACTTCGGCTCGACGGCGATCGCGAGCTCCTCGATCTCCTCCGCGGCCTCGCCGCGCCACGTCCGCACGGCCTGCTCGCCGTGCTCGGCGACCCGCTCGTAGGTCTCCCGGGCCTTCACCGCGTACTCGGCGGCGACGCCGACGCTGCGCAGCGCGATGTCCTGAGCTGTCTCGCCGAGCTTCTTCAGGTCGGTGTCGAGGGTGCCGATGATCTCGGTGACCTTGGTCTGGAGGTTCTCCTGGGTCTCCTTGACGCGAGCGGTCGCCTTCTCCTGCACGGCCTTCGGGTCGGTCTGGCGCACGGCGTCGATCTTGGCCGGCGCCTCGGCGCGCAGCTGCTCGACGAGGCCGGGGATCTTCTTCGCCTGCTGGAGGGCGAGGTCGGCGGTGCCGGCGGCGAAGTAGAAGGGGGTCGGGTCGGTGACGGCCTTGCGGATGTCGTCGGTGATGGCCATGGTCAGGTCCTCCGGGTTGCTTGCAGCTGAGGGTTTTGTGTCGTTCCGGTCCGGGTCGACGGCTTCGTCGCAGTCACGATCAACTCGCCGTTCGTCGCGGACCGGCATCGTCGCCGTCGGCCGTACGAGGGCCGGGGGCCGAGGGTTCTTCGGCGCCCGCGGCATCCGTCGCTGTGCCAGTGCCGGTACCGGTACCGGTACCGGTGCCGGCACCGGCGCCGAGGTCGGTGTCGACCTCGATCCCGACCTCGACCTCGATCTCGAATCCGTTCTCCTTGCGGAAGGACTCGTAGATCTGGAGCAGCACCTGCTTCTGCCGCTCGTTCAGCGTGGGATCGGCGAGGATCACGGCACGTGTCTCGACCTCGTCCCGGTCCCGCTCGGCGTCGAGGATGCCGGCCCGCACGTACAGCGTCTCGGCGGAGATCCGCAGCGCCTTGGCGACCTGCTGCAGCACCTCCGCGCTCGGCTTGCGCAGCCCGCGCTCGATCTGGCTCAGATACGGATTGGACACCCCGGCGGCATCGGCGAGCTGCCTGAGCGACAGCTGCGCGTTCCGCCGCTGTTCACGCAGGTACTCACCGAGATTGCCGACGTTGAGCGATGCCATGCCTCCACCATGCCCCACCTTCGCTAACTATTGCAAGCACCTGCTTGCAAAAGTGCGCTACACCACCGGCGGCCGAGGTGAGCCGAAGCACGACAGGTGTCACACCGGCAGACTTTTTCGTTCAGGGGCTCGTCGGCGTCAGGTCCTGCAAGCCCACCACCCGCAGCAACTGCAAGCGCTCGTACGACTCGGTGCCTGGGCGGGCCGTGTGGATGACGAGCTGCTGGTTGACGTCGGAGTTGACGAGGACCTCGCAGTCGAGTTCGAGGATGCCGATCGCAGGGTGCCGGAAGCGTTTCGTGGAGGCACGGCGTACAGCGACCTCGTGTTCGTCCCAGAGGTGGGCGAACTCCTCGCTCGTGGCGCGTAGTTCGGCGACGAGGGAGGAGGGTTCGGGGTCCGTGGGGCGGGCAGAGGCCACCGCTCGCAGGCCGGCGACCTGCTCGCGGGCGCGCTGGGGGCGGTCCTCGGGCGGGAACAGCTCCTGGGCCGCCGGGTCCAGGAAGAAGCGGCGGATCATGTTGCGTTCGCGGGGCGGGCGGGCGAGGACGTCTCCGCTCAGCGCCCGTGACAGCGCGTTCTGGGCCAGGACCTCGCCACAGTCGGTCGCCACCATCGCGGGGGTGTCGTGCAGCCGGTCCAGCACCAGGAGCAGGCCCGGACGCACGTGCGTGCCGGCCGCCTCCCGGCGCGGCGGCTGCTCACCGGTGAGGTGGAAGAGGTGGTCGGCTTCGTCCTCCGTCAGGCGCAGGGCGCGGGCCATCGCGGTGAGCATCTGGCGGGACGGACGCGGGCCCCGGGACTGTTCCAGCCGCGTGTAGTAGTCCACGGACATGCCGACCATCTGGGCCACCTCCTCGCGGCGCAGCCCCGGCGTACGGCGGCGGGCGCCTGCCGTGAGGCCCACGTCGGAGGGGGCCAGGCGGGCCCGAGCGCGGCGCAGGAAGTCGGCGAGTTCGGCTCGGTTCATCTCTCCAGGGTGCCGGAGGCCGGTCGGCTCATACAGGGACTGCCGATCCCCTGATGACGAGGTCTCTCCCGGTCCTTCCCGCATCTGCCGAGGCTGGTCAGCGACGACAGGCGACACCGTGCGTGAGGAGCACATGATGCTGACTTTGGTGACCGGTACGACGGGACAGGTCGGACGCCGCTTCCTGCCGAGGCTGCTGGCCCAGCGGCAGCCGGGCGAGCAGGTGCGGGTGCTGGTACGTGACGCGGCCCGCGGCGAGCCCTTCGCGGAGCTGGGCGCCCAGGTCGCCGTAGGAGACATGCGCGACGAGGAGACCCTCGGCAAGGCGCTCGCCGGCGTGGACGCCGTCGTGAACATCGCCGCCTCCTTCCGCGGGGTGCCGGACGAGGAGGCATGGGCCGTCAACAGGGACGCCGCAGTGACCCTGGGCCGCGCCGCGCAGGCCTCCGGCGTGGAGCGGTTCGTGCAGGTCAGTACGGGCAATGTGTACGGCGCCGGACGGGGCCGCCCGCTGACCGAGGAGGACGAGAGCCAGCCGGGCGGCGCGATGTGGGGCGCCTACCCCGCGTCCAAGGCCGAGGCCGAGCGCGGACTGCTCGCGCTCAAGAGCCTGGACGTACGCATCGGGCGGCTCCCCTTCGTCTACGGCGAGGGTGACCCGCACCTCGCCGACTCCTTGCGCTGGGCCACCGGTTGGGCGCCGCACCAGCGCCTCCAGATGGCCCACCACGCTGACGTCGCCCAGGGTCTGATGCGTCTGCTGTACGCGCCGGGCATCTCCGGCCGGATCTACAACATCGCCGATGACGCCCCTGTCACGACGGTCGAGCTGTACCAGCTCAACGGCGTCGAGGTGCCCGCCGGGCTCCACGAGCTCACGGACCCCGACCCGTGGTTCGGGATCATGTCCAACCAGCGCATCCGCCGGGAGCTCGGCTTCCGGCCGATCTATCCGAGCGTCTGGACGGCCCGGGACGCCGGAGCCCTGTGACGGTCGCTGCGCGAGGTCGGTCCACTCTCTGATCCGCAGTTCGAGCAGCACGGGGGCGCTCAGGACCAACGAAGAAGGTCACTGGGCCGGGGACGTGGCGGTGGACGTGTTACGGCAACTCCACCTCCGGAGCCAACGCCTCCTGCGCACCTCCCTCGACGGCCTCGGCAGCCGCAACACCGAGCCCCTGCTCGAGTCCGTGCCGCACGCGGACGCGCCCCGGAACGACTGACCCGGATTCAGCGAGCCCCTCCGCCGGTTCGGCGGAGGGGCTCTGCGCTGCGGGTTCGACGGAGGGGCTCCGCTGGGTCGGCGGGGCTCCGCAGGGTCGGCGGGGCTCCGCGGGTTCAATTGCGGACGCCCCGCTTGAAGGCCGACTTGGACCAGAGGTAACCGATGAGGCCGATGGCCGTGCACCAGGCCAGGGCGATCCAGCCACTGTTGCCGATGTCGGTGCCCATCAGCAGGCCGCGCAGGGTTTCGTTGATGGGGGTGAAGGGCTGGTGGTCGGCGAACCAGCGCAAGCCGGCCGGCATGGAGTCGGTGGGGACGATGGCGCTGCCCAGGAAGGGGAGGAAGGTGATGGGCATGGGCAAGTTGCTGGCGGACTCGACGGTCTTGGCGACCAGGCCCATTCCTGCCGAGAGCCAGGTCAGGGCCAGGGCCAGGACGGTCAGCAGGCCGAGGACGGCGAGCCACTCCAGGGCGGTGGCGTTCGGCCGGAAGCCGATGGCCAGGGCAACGCCGGTGACCACGACGGTGCCGAGGACGGTCTGGACGAGGTTGCCCAGGACGTGGCCGGTGAGGAACGAGGCCCGGGAGATCGACATGGTGCGGAAGCGGTTCACGATGCCCTCGGTCATGTCCATGCACACGCTGAGGGCGGCTCCGATGCAGCCGGTGGCGACGGTCATCAGGATGATGCCGGGTGCGACGTAGTCGATGTAGGCGAGGGAGTCGACGTCGTCGCCCTGCGACGCCTGCGAGCCCTGGATGCCCGCGCCGAGTGCGCCGCCGAAGGCGTAGTTGAAGAGGAGCAGGAAGAGGACCGGCATCATCACGATGGTGACGACGACGGACGGGTAGCGGATCGCGCGCTTCAGGTTGCGGCGGAACATGGTGACGGAGTCACGGGCCGCGTAGCTGACGCTGCTCATCGGGAGATCTCCTGCTGCTGCTTGTCGCCGGTCAGGGTGAGGAAGACGTCGTCGAGGTCCGGGGTGTGCTGCGCGAGCGCCTCCGGGGTGACGCCGACGTCGTCGAGGATGTCCAGGACCGCGCGGAGGGTGGGGACGGTGCCGTCGGAGGGGATCTGGAGGGTGAGTTCCTCGTCGTCGCGGGCCGTCGCGGTGAAATGGGAGGCGGCCAGTTCCAGGGCCTCGGGATCGGCGAACCTGAGGGAGATGTGACCGCCGGGGATCAGCCGCTTGAGCTCCTCCGCCGTACCTTCGGCGACCAGCTTCCCGCCGTCGAGCACGGCGATACGATCGGCCAGTTGGTCGGCCTCCTCCAGGTACTGGGTGGTGAGGAAGATCGTCACGCCGTCCTCGTCGACCAGGGAACGGATGATCTCCCACATGGTGCGGCGGGAGCGCGGGTCCAGGCCGGTCGTGGGCTCGTCGAGGAAGATGATGCGCGGGTCACCGACCAGCGTCATCGCCAGGTCGAGCTTGCGACGCATCCCGCCGGAGTAGGTGGCGACGGGCTTGCGGGCTGCCTCGGTGAGATCGAAGCGCGCGAGCAGGTCGGCGGCGCGGCGCCGGCCCTCACGGCGGGACAGATGGTGCAGGTCCGCCATGAGCATCAGGTTCTCCTCGGCGTTGAGGAGGTTGTCGACGGCGGCGAACTGGCCGGTGACACCGATGAGTTTGCGTACGGCGTCGGCTTCGCGGTCCAGATCGTGACCGGCGAGGCGTGCGGTCCCGGAGTCGGCGGCGATGAGTGTCGACAGGATCTGGACGGTCGTGGTCTTGCCCGCGCCGTTGGGGCCGAGCAGGGCGAAGACGGTGCCGCCCGGGATGTCGAGGTCGATACCGCGCAGGACCTGCTTGTCGCCGTACGACTTGGTGAGGCCGGTGGCGGTGACGCCGGTGGCGGTGGCGGTGACGGTGGCACGTCCGGTGGTCGTAGTCGTAGTCCTGGACCTGGACCCGCTCCTGGACCTGGTCGTGTCGCGGTTCGGGGGTGGTGTGCTCGGGGCGCCTGACGCGCTGGACATACTTGATGAGGGCATGGATGAGGGCATGACAGATGGCTCCTTGGCGGAGTGCGAGAAGGACGAGTGCGAGCAGGGCGACTGCGGGAGCGGAGGAGAGTCGGGCTCGGCGGAGAAGTGCTGGGGCGGAACGGGGACGGGACAGGGCAGGGCAGAGCTGGGCAGGGGGCTTCGGGCGGCGTCGCCCGTAGCGGTCAGGCCCGGCGGATGTGGATGTCCCCGACCGAGGTGCGGGCGGTGATCTCCACCGTGTCGGCGGCGTCCCCGGGGCCGTCGGCGGAGCCCAGGGCGCTGCGCAGGACACCCACCTTGGTGTGGACGTCGAGCCACGCGGCCGTCGTCTCGGGGATGCCGACCTCCAGGTCGCCGGTGGAGCCGCGCAGGGTGACCTTGCCACGGGTGACCCGGCCCAGCCGGATGCCGCCGTTGGCGGACTTGACCTCCACGTCGGAGTGGGCGGCGCCGACGTCGATACGGCCGTTGGCGGAGGAGACCTCCAGCGTGCCGGTGACCTCGGCGAGTTCGGTGTCGCCGTTGCCGTTCTTGACGACCAGGCCGCGCTCCACCGTGCCGACGGTGACACGGCCGGCCGCGATGATCTCGACCGAGGCGGTGGCGCGGTCCAGGTGGACCATGCCGAGTTCGCTCTTCAGCAGGGCGGCGGCGGTCTCCTCGACGTGGAGGTCGCCGACCGAGGTCTTCAGCCGGGTCTCACCGAGGCGCCCGGAGCAGTGGAAGTCACCGACCTGGGTGGTGCCCTCCAGGGTGGAGCCGGCCGGCAGGGCGATGGTGATGTCGATGCCACCGACCTTCCCGAAGGGCGAGTTCTTGCGCGGGCCCTTCACCGTGAGAACGCCGCCGGAGCAGGTCACCTTCGTCTGGCTGACGGCCTTGAGGTCCGCGTCGGACGAAGGGTTGGCGGGCTGGACGTCGACGACGGTGTCGGTGCGGTCGGAGGCGATGATCCGGGTGCTGCCGATGGAGTACTCGACGATCGCGGTGATCGCCTTGGGGGTGTCGTAGGAGGGCATGACGGATCTCCCGTCCTCTCTGGGGTGGGTGAGGGTGGCGTGAGGGCTGAAGGGCGAGTACCGGTACGAGGGCGGGTGGCTCTACGGATGCCGGGGGCCCCCTGGCGCGGCTGCGGCTGCGGGTGGATCGGCCGCGAGTGGGCGGCCCGGGGCCTGTTCCAGGGGCTCAGCGGACCCAGCCGGTGAAGTTGCGGTCGCCGGTCGCTCGGTTCGGCGCGGGGGCGGGGGGCGGGCCCGTGCGTGCGCCGGGTCCCGGGGTGAGGGCGGCGGAGGTGGCGCGGACCAGCCAGGCGTTGACGGAGAGCCCCTCGCGGCCGGCCGCCTCCTCCAGACGGGCCTTGAGGTGGGCCGGGAGGCGGAAGTTGATACGGGCCGAGGCGCCGTCGTCGCTCTCCGGCAAGGGGGGCGGAGCGGGTGCCTCGTCCCAGGGCGCGGGCGCCTCCTGAGCCGACGTGGGCGGCAAGGTCACCACGAACTCCGGGTCGGCGCCACGGAGTCGTACGTCGACCGAGCCCGGAGCCAGCTCTCGGGTGACCTCGCCCATCGCCGCCGAGAGGGCGGTGAGAAGGGTGAGGCGGGCGGCGGAGTCCAGGGGCGCGACGAGGCGCTCGGCCAGCGCACGGGCCTCGTCACCGCCGGCCTCGGCGGCGACGACGAGCTCCTGGCGGAGGCGGTCGACATAGGGCGTGAGGTCCATGGCGCCATCATGGCACATGCATGGCGCCATGTGAAGCCGAAGTGGCACAGGCGGGATGTCGGCGGTGCGACCGACGGAGTTGGGCAGAATGCACCCCTCGCAGGTCAGGCACCTTTTCACGCCCGGCACACGACGAGGCACCGACACGTTGCCCACGCCCCTCGGACGACCAGCGATCGACCTCCACTGGCACCACATGACATCGGATGGCGCCGAGGTGGCGTCGAATGGCGCCACGAGACGCCGAGGCGACGCCAGGGTGCGCCATGAGGGCGGCGCCGGGGCGCCGTGCGCGTTCCGGGAGGTGGTGAACACCCACCGACCGTCCGTCGTTTTCCGGACAACGATCGGGGTGGCGTCCTCGCCCGGCGCCCCGTCCCTCGTGGCGCCGACGGTCCCGCCCCGAGCTGCCGCTCATGGGAGCACTGCACCCTCACCCTGGCGGAAAAGCGCGAGGCATCTCGGCAGCGCG
The DNA here is from genome assembly GCF_031845845.1 of Streptomyces gottesmaniae. Taxonomy (NCBI): domain Bacteria; kingdom Bacillati; phylum Actinomycetota; class Actinomycetes; order Kitasatosporales; family Streptomycetaceae; genus Streptomyces; species Streptomyces gottesmaniae. The sequence continues at coordinate 80,082 of NZ_JAVRFJ010000025.1, read as the reverse complement.
GGAAATCATGCGGCATGCGCCCGGATGACTGGCACCTCACCGAAGACGTCCACGAGTTCCTCTCCCGAGCCGGGGTGTTTCTGCGCTCGCGCCCCGCCCTGCACACCATGCAGCTGACGGTGACCGAGAAGCACCGAGCGAACGGAAAGCACACGCACACCGAAGCACCCGTTTTCGGCCGACTGGAGCGCGAGGGGGAGGTCCATGCCGGCTTCTACCAGCGCACCCCGACCGGCCCCCTGAGCCTCACCTCCGTCACCCGGGAGCAGGCCGACGCGCTCGCCGCCCGCCTGGCGGACCTGGGTCACCCCGTACCCGGCGTCAGCGCGGACCACGACGCGTCGACCGCGTTCGCCGAGGCCTGGCAGCGGCGGACGGGCGCGGAGCCGGTGGTCACCACGCGGCTGCACCTCTACCGTCTGGGCACGCTCACCCCACCGGACCCCTTCCCGGAGGGCCGGGGTCGCATCGTGGGCGAGCAGGACCGTGAGCACGTCATCCGCTGGTGCCGGGAGTTCTGCGTCGATGTCGGGGAGCAGCACTCGATCGACCTGATCGACGCCGACGCCTGGACCGACTCCCGTTTCGGCGACCGTAACTACACGTTCTGGGAGACCCCGGACGGCACCCCCGTCTCCATGGCGGCCTCGACCTCGATCGTCGGCGGCATGGTCAGGGTGGATCCCGTCTACACCCCGGCCCACCTCCGGGGCCGTGGCTACGCGGGGGCCGTCACGGTCGAGGCGAGCCGCGCCGCGCTGGACGCGGGCGCGAAGGAGGTCGTGCTCTTCACGGACCCCGGCAACCCCACCAGCAACGCCCTGTACCAGCGCCTCGGATACGTCCTGCTCACCAACTTCACGGTGTACGACTTCTCGTCCACCGCGCCCGAGCCCGAGCCAGAAGCCGAAGCCGAAGCCGAAGCCGAAGCCGCCTGAGAATCGCGCGCTACGGCGGGTCCTGCGCCGGCCTGGATCCGATCCGCGACAAGAACGCAGACGCTGAGCACGCTGACGCCTCCCGCGATCAGCGGCACGGTGTCCGTGGATCAGCGCCCGGCCTCGGCCGAACAGCCCGGCGGCGGAGTCGTCGACGTACGCAGTGAGGTGGGAAAGGCGGTGGACAGAGATCGTGTGGGCGGGAGACTGAGGTCATGACCGCTGCCGACACGGACGCCAAGGCCGACCTCCACCACTATCTGCAATCCGCCCGCGACGCCCTGCTGTGGAAGCTCGACGGGCTGTCGGAGTATGACGCCCGCCGCCCGCTGACGCCGACCGGCACCAACCTCCTGGGGCTGCTGAAGCACACCGCCAGTGTCGAACTGGGCTACCTCGGCGACACCTTCGGACGGCCGTCGGGCGAGCCCCTGCCCTGGCTCGACGACGACGCCGAGCCCAACGCGGACATGTGGGTCACCGCCGCCGAGTCCCGCGAGGACATCGTGGGCCTCTACCGCCGAGCCTGGGCACACGCGGACGCGACCATCGACGCGCTGCCGCTGGACACCGTCGGCCGGGTGCCGTGGTGGCCCGACGACCGGGACGAGGTGACGCTGCACCACGCCGTCGTCCGCGTGATCGCCGACACCCACAGGCACGCCGGGCATGCCGACATCCTCCGGGAAATCATCGACGGTGTGGTGGGCATGAACGAGGGCAACACCAGCATCCCGTCGCACGACCCGGCGTGGTGGGAGGACTATCGAGAGCGGCTGGAACGGGCGGCCAAGGAGGCCGACGGAAAGGCGTGAGCCGCGCCCGTGAAGGGGTGCGGCGCGACCCTGGACCGCACCCACAGGCACGCCTCACGACAAATCCACAGGCGTGCCCCGCAGTTCTTCAGAATCGGCCGGGATTCCGGCCGAATACACATTGCCCGGCCCGACCGCGACCCCTTATCGTGGGCACATGACTGCCGGGTCGGCCTTGAGCCGTGAGCGGATGGGTTACCCGGCCTCCGAGTGAGGCCGGGGCGGGCCAGGAGCCCGCCCGTTGAAGTTCCGCGCGCCTAACACCTTTCCCCAACACCGTTCTTCTCCCTCGGTGTTCCTGTCGCGCGCGTCGAACTCCCCCTTCACGCTGCACCACACCACACCGCAGCGCGCCGTATCGCGCCGTATCGCGCCGTATCGCGCCGCGCATTCCGCCGACGCGCGCTCATCAACACCGCTTCCGTCGGCGTGCATTGCGCAGGCACACATTCCGTGGGCACGCGTTCCGTCGGCACGCATTCCTGTCGGCAATGTGCTGACCCGCGCGCCGCGGCAATCACCCATGCCCGAATTCCGCGACGAACCACGTCGCCGTCCACCGAAAGCAGAGAATGCCCAACCCCTTCAACCAGCAAGTCATCGAGGAATTCCGCGCCCGTCACGGCGAGGTCGGCGGCTATTTCGAAGGCGCCCGTCTGATCCTCCTGACCACCACCGGCGCCCGCAGCGGCAACCGGCACACCACTCCCCTCGGCTACCTCCCCGACGGCGACGGCACGATCCTGGTCATCGCGTCGGCCGGGGGCTCGCCCCACCACCCCGACTGGTACCGGAACATCACGGCCCACCCCCGGGTCACCGTGGAGACCGGGGCCTTCACCTACGAGGCCGAGGCCGTCGTACTGCGGGACGAGGAGCGGGACCGGGCGTTCGCGCGGGCCGTCGAGGATGAGCCGGGGTGGGCGGAGTACCAGGCGAAGACGGACCGTACGATCCCGGTCGTCGCCCTGCGCGAGGTGCCCGTGGCCGGACCGCCGAACGTCAACGCCGACTCCATGGGCGAGGCACTCAAGGTCGTCCATGACGCCTTCCGCCGCGAACTCGCCCTGATCAAGAAGGAGTTGACTGCCAGTGGCGGCAGGGCCGGCCTCGGCGCCCAGCTCCGCGTCAACTGCCTCACCTTCTGCCAGGGCCTGCACAACCACCACACCGGCGAGGACATGGGCCTGTTCCCCTTCCTCGGCGAACGTCACCCCGAGCTCGCCCCGACCCTGGCCCGCCTGCACGAGGAGCACGAGCGCATCGCCGCCCTCGTCGAGGATCTGCGCCGGGTGGTGACCGCCGAGAACGCCGACCCCGTCGCCGTGCTCCCCGAGATGGAGCGCCTCATCGATGAGCTCGAAGCCCATCTCACCTACGAGGAGGAGCAGTTGATCCCGCTCCTGGAGGCCGCGACGAAACCCGCGGAATGGGCGGCGGGGCGCGAGGACGAGACCGCGGCCTCGTGAGAGGGGCGCGGAGCCGGGCCCGTCGGACCGCGTGAACCACCGGCGAGCGGCGCACGAGCCCCCTGGGGGGAGGGAGATCGGGCTCGTGCCGCCGCTCACCGGCACTCGCTCACCGTAGCCACGGCCTCGATCACCGAGGTGCCGGTACGGTCATGACTCCGCCGCCTTCCGGTAACACGCCAGGCCACCCCCGCCCCGGCCGTCCCACCCGGGCACCGCACCGCCCCCGGCCCCCGGCCCCCGTCACCACGGCAACGCGCGCGCGTGCACCACGTCCAGTCGCGACACCGCCCGGGTGAGGACGACGTACAGACGGTGCAGCCCCCGTTCCTCGGCGGCCGCGATCGCCGCCGGTTCGACGACCACGACATGGTCGTACTCCAGGCCCTTCGCGACACCCGCCCCCAACACCGTGATCCGCGCCCGCAGTTCGTCCGGGCCACCCGCGGTGATCCCGGCCTCGTCGAGCGCCTGCCGCAGCCGTACGACGTCGGGTCCATCGGCCGCGATGACCCCGACGGACCCCTCATGCGCGAGCGCCTCCCGCACGGCGGCCACGGCCTCGGCGACGACATCCTCACCCAGGACCGGCCCGTCGACCGCGACCGGCCCGGTCTCCGCCCTCTCACCCCCTCCACCCTCCACTCTCCTGATCCGCAACTCCCCGTCCCCGCGCAGGGACCGGGCGGCGGGCACATCCACCCCCAGGCGTCCCAGCAGCCCGTTCGCCAGTGCCACGACGGCCTGCGGCACCCGGAACCCGGTGGTCAGAGGGACGACCTGGGCGTCCGGCTTGCCCAGGTGGGCGAGGAGGCCGCGCCAGTCGCGGGCGGCCCACGGGGTCGTCCCCTGGGCGAGGTCACCGAGGACGGTCACCGAGCCGTAGGCCGCTCGACGGGCGATCGCGCGGCACTCCATCGGGGAGAGGTCCTGGGCCTCGTCGACGACGACATGGCCGTAGCCGTCGGGGTGGGCGAGCAGCCCGGCGACCTCGTCGAGGAGGACGAGATCGGCGGCCGACCAGCGGGGCGACCGCCAGGTGCGCGGGGGCTTCGCCCAGCCGACGGCCTTCCGCTCGTCCGCGTCGAGGAGCCCCTCCGCCGCGTCGGCGAGCACCTCCGGGTCCCCGAGCAGCCGGGCCACGACCTCCTCCGGCCGGACCTTCGGCCACACGGCGTCGACGTACGCGCCGACCGGCCGCGACCGCGAGATCCGGTACAGCCAGGCGTTCGGGCGCGGCCCGGCCCGCCGCTCCGCCTGGTCCTGCAGCAACCGGACCACCCGTGCCCGGACCCGCTCCCGCCCGACGTCGTACGGCAGTTCCTCGGCCCGGACGTCCGCCACGATCTGCCGCAGTTCGTCCCCGGCCACCCGCCAGCGGTACGAGCCCTCCGCCAGGACAAGGGAGCCGAACACCTCCCCACGCTCCGACGCCTTCCCCCGCCCCGACCGGTCCCCGGACCCGCCGCCGCCCGCGACGCCGGCGTACAGCGCCCGTCGGAGCACCTCCGCCATCCGCGCGTCGTGCTTCACCACCGCCGCCCGCTCGTCGTCCTCCGCCGTCACCTCGTGCCGGGCGATCTCGTCCGTGACCGTCGACTGACGTACGCCCGTCTCACCCAGCGCGGGCAGCACCTCCGCGATGTACGAGAGGAAGGTGCGGTTGGGGCCGAGGATCAGCAGTCCGCCGCGGCGGATGCGCTGGGGGTGGGTGTAGAGCAGGTACGCGGCGCGGTGCAGCCCGACGGCCGTCTTGCCGGTGCCGGGGGCGCCCTGCACGCAGACGGAGGTCGCCAGATCCGCCCGCACCAGATCGTCCTGCTCCGGCTGGATGGTGGCGGCGATGTCCCGCATCGGACCGAGCCGAGGCCGCTCGATCTCGGCGGCGAGGAGGCTGCCCGGGGAGGACGTGCCAGCTCCAGCTCCAGTACCAGCACCATCGCCGATGTCGGACTCGGACGTGGACTCGGACTCGGACGCGGGGTCGGGGCCGGCGCCGTGGCCGGACTCCGGCTCCAGGCCGTCCGAGGGGCCACGGCGTTCCAGGTGCTCGTCCTCAAGCCCCGTGAGGTCGGCCGAGTCCCCCCGGCTCCCCGGCGCCCACCCGAAGCGACGCCGGACGGCGACTCCCTGGGGATCACGGGAGCTCGCCTGGTAGAAGGCCCGTGACACCGGTGCGCGCCAGTCCACGACGAGCGGCGGCACGGCAGGGTCCTCGCTGATCCGCAGCCGCCCGAGGTGGTAGCTCTGCCCGGCGTGGTCGCTCCGGGCCCGAGCGGCGAAGTCGAGCCGCCCGAAGAACAGCGGCCCCTCCGGCAGCTCACGCATCTCCTTGGCTCGGCTGCGCAGCCGGTACCCGAGCACCTCCGCGTCGGCGCCCGAGGCGGAGACGTCCTCGCCGACGACGACCTGCTCGCCCGCCCCTTCGACCATGGCGGCGAGAGCGGCACGGCAGGTGTCGTGGTACGCGCGTTCGTGGGCCAGGACGTCCGGGAGAAGGGCGGGGTCGTCGGCGGGGCCGAGGGCAGGGTCAGCAGTTTCGCGAGGCGTCATTCCGCCGAGCGTACCGAAAAACGCAACCGAGTTACATTTCTTACCGAGGATCACCCGCTCGCAACGGGCACCCCACCCTCAGCGCATGCCGAGCGGCAGGGCCTCCTCCAGCCGCCCGAACACCCGCTCGGCAGCGGCGACGGCATCCCGCTCGACCTCCTCCAGCGGATCCCCCCGCTCCACCCGCCGCCGGTTCTCCTCCGCGAGCACCCGCCGTACGGTCACGATCTGCCCGGCGGCGACCCGCGCGTCGAGCCCGCCCCCGAGCACCTCGGCCAGCGCGGCCTCGGCCCGCTCCAGATGGCCGTACGCCCGCGCGACCAGCGACGGCGTCCCGTAGAGCAGCCGGTGGAAGGCGAGCACCTGGGGATGGTCGCTCAGCCCGGTCACCGGGTCCCGACGGGCCAGCCCCGCCAGAAAGTGCGCCCGTACGGCCCCGACCACCGACTCGCCCTCGGCCCTCCCCGCGACCACCCGCGCCGTCTCGTCCTCGTGATCGGCGATCCGGTACAGGACGAGGTCCTCCTTCGCCGGGAAGTACCGGAAGAGCGTCGGCTTCGAGATCTCCGCCGCCGCGGCCACCTCGGCCACGGACACCGCGTCGAACCCCTTCTCCAGAAACAGCCGGATCGCCACGTCCGACACCGTCTCGTACGTCCGCCGCTTCTTGCGCTCCCGCAGCCCGCTCCCGCTCTCACTCATGGCGTCGAGCCTAGGACCCCTGGGCACCGCCGGCGCGCGCCCGAAGCCACCGGGTCAGCGCGGCTTCGATCGCCGGCACCTCCGGGACCTTCTCGACACCCAAGGGGTACGCGCCCCTGCTCAGCACGTCCCGGACCGTCCGGCTCGCCCGGCGGAGCAGGGACCGGTACGCCGTGGGGTCCACCGTGGGCGTCGCCAGGCGCAGCGCCTGCGAGGTGCGGATGACGTCGGTGAACACCGACTGCGCCTTCTTGTAGTCGAGGAGTTTCGGCAGGTCCTCCTGCCAGCCCCGGGAGCTTCCCGACCGGACGCCCTCCACGAGCGCCCACCAGCGTTCCTTCATCCGCCGTTCCTGGTCCGGCGGGTAGCGCATCAGGTAGAGATGGGTGGCGAGGTCGTAGAGCGGGTCGCCGAACATCGCGAGTTCCCAGTCGATGGCCCAGAGGCGGCGGTCGCGGTCGACGATGAGGTTCTCTCGGTGCAGGTCGGCGTGCAGGAGGCAGAAGGGGCGCTCCCGCAGGCCTGACACGTGCTTCCTGAGCTGCTTGAAGGAGTCGGAGTCCAGGTTCAGGGCCGCGAACAGGTCGCCGTACTGCGGGAGGTTGTCCCCGTACACCCGGTCCTCGGTGAAGCAGATCAGCCGTTCGAGGAAGCCCGCGCTGTCGCCCTCCCGCGCGCGGTCCCGCCTCTCGCACCTCCGCTTCACCAGCAGGGTCCGGGGGCGGACGGCGACCAGTTGCCCGAACAGGGTGAGGATCTGCTCGAACTCCTCGTCGGGCACCGTCGTGCCGGACGGGTGAAGCTCTCCGAGCGTCTCTCCCTCGATGAACCGCTGGAGGACGGTGCCCTCCACCTCGATGAGGTCGGGAATGTTGTCGATGCGCCCCTTGAGCTCGGTGAGCAGGCGCTCCTCCGAGTCGAAGCAGCGTCGGTCGAACCACAGCAGGCTCTCGCGCGGCTCACGGCACTTCCAGCGTCCGCCCCCACCGACGGCGGACTCGGCGGGCAGGCGGAAGACATAGGTCTCGTGGTGGTAGCCGCTGAGCGGTCCCTCCACCCCACCCGGGTCGGCACTCATCTCACCGGCGCGGCGCCGCCCCGTGGAATCCGAATCAGCTGGCATTGCCCGTTCTCTCGCCGTGGTCGCACCCGTGGTGAAATCCAGGAAGTGGAGGCACGGTACTCCTCCGTGGGCGAGCATCGTGCCAGAAGCCGGGCATTGGCAGGTGGCGGTCCACCGGTTGAACGCTCACGCGCCCGGCCCCGTACTGACACGCGTCGCGCGACTGTCCGAAGGTGTCTCAGCCCGGAGGCGGGCGGTCGGCTGCACCACACTGATCACGATGACTGCCATGAACCCCACGCTCGACGAGACGACCGAGCCGCTCCGACCGCGGCGGCTGCTCGGCAGGGCCCGAGCCGTCCTCCTCGACTTCGACGGCCCGGTCTGCGACCTGTTCGCCGGACGGTCGACCCGGCCTGTCTGCCATGGAGATCAAGGCCATGGCACGGGAGAAGTGGAATGTGCTCGACCCCGCCGTCCTGCGCACGGCGAGCGACATCGTCACGCGGTACGAGGACGAGGCCGCGGCTTCCGCGGTACCGGCGCCGGGGGTTCCGCTGCTTCGTCGCGGCCCATCTGGTCGGGCGGACCCTCGGCCCTCTCGGGCTCCTCCTGCTGGTCGTCGTGGCCGTGGCCCTCCGGGTCGGCCAGGCGCGACTGGCCTGGTGGACGGCCCTCCTCTTCGTCCTCCTGATGGTTCAGGCCTGATCCGGCAGGTGCGTGCGGAGGACGTCCAGGACCGGCTTCAGGGAGTTCACCGTGTGGGAGAGGGGAACGCCCGCTTCGAGGAGAGCCTTGAGCTTGCGTTCGTTACGCGCGTAGCCCAGGAAGGCGACGCCGGCCTCGCGGGCGGCCTCGAAATCGGTGGGGGCGTCGCCGAGCATCAGGGAACGGGACGGTTCGGCGCCCATCGCGGTGAGGGCCTGGCGCAGGGTGTGGGGGTCCGGCTTCATACGGTCGAGGTCGCGCGTACGGCCGTAGATGTACGGGAAGCAGTCGGTGAGGCCCCGCGTCGCGATGTAACGGGCCGCCGCGAGCGCCGAGTTGTTGGTCGTGATGGCGAACCTGGCCCGCCGCGACCAGGTCCGGATGAGCGGGTCGGCCCAGGTGGTGGGGTACGCCTTCGGCGCGGCGGTCAGCTCCTGCTGGGTGAGCCACTTCTCCACGTCGATGATCAGGTCGCTGCTCGGGTGGCGCCGGCCCAGACCCAGGAGAACCACCTGAGGGTCGGCCGTACTCCGCTCCGACTCCGTCAGCAGACCGCCCAGCCCGCGCCGGTCGATCAACGCGACCAGATCTCGGGCTACTTGGTGCGCGGGATGCCCGGAGAACAGTCGACAGATCGGCCCGTCCAGGTCCCAGAGCACGAAGCGGACAGGGGTGATCAGTTCTCGAAGGGAGTCTGTCTCTTCCGTCACCGGTTCAGTCTGCGCCGTATCAGCCGTGTCAGGAGTCACTAGGAGAGTGTCAGGTCCGTCGTGATGGTTTCCCAGAGGGCGTTGAACCATTGCTGGGACTGATCGACGAAGGCGGCGTCGCGGGGGCCGGTCCCCTTCTCGAAGGAGAAGAGGAGGGACTGGGTGCCGAAGGCGTCGTACATCTCCAGGGGGCCGTCGGCCATCTGCTCCTCGCGCTTCATGAGCATGTAGTACGCGATCAGCGCCTCCTGGCCGTTGAGGAGGTAGAGCTTGACGGGCGGCGTGAAGGGGAGGGCCCGGAAGGTCACGCGGACGTCGAGCTTGTGCGAGGTGCGCAGGGCCTGGAGGTTGTGGCGCAGGACGCGGACCTGGGCGTTGCGCTGGTCGAGCCAGCGCTTGTGGACGGGGTCCTCCTCGTCGTCCTCGCCGCGCCCCTCCACCGGCACCGGGAACGCCAGGTTGATCTTCCGGGAGGGGAGCAGGATGCGGACGTCGATGGACTCCGGACGGATCGTTCCCTCATGGATACGGCGCACTGGTTCTCCGAGGGCCAGCATCAGGGTCTCGGCGGTGAGGCAGGCCGCGTCGACGCGGACGTGCGGCGCGGAGAAGGCCTCGGACAGGCGGGGGCCGAGGCCCACCATCGTCGGCTGCGGCTCGTGGCCCGCGGAGTGGCCGACCTCGGCGACCCGGGGCGGGCTCCCCTTGCTCACGTTGCTCAGCAGCCCGTCGTCCTGCAGGGCGCGCAGGGCCTGACGGACCGTACCGCGCTCCACGCCGAACTCCTCCGCCAGTTCGGCCTGGGTGGGCAGGCGCTCGCCGGGCCTGAGGTCGCCGCCGCGGATGCGGTCCCGCAAGGTCGCGGCGATCTCCTGGGACGAGAGCTTTCTGCTGCCGTTCACTGCAACGTTCTCCTGGGTCACGACCAAACGCTACAACTCTCACCCATCTTTGGGGAGTTCACGGGAAGGTGGTTATGAACATGGACCAAGTGGGAACCATTTAAACTAAGTTGGTTGCCAACTTGGCGAAGTTGGCAAAGTTCTCCGGCTTTCTCCACTGCTCTCCACTGCACTCCACTGCACTCCGCAGTTCTCCACCGCTCGTCCCGCACCGCCCCGCCCGCGCCAGCCCCTCGGAGGAGGTACCACCATGCCCGCTGCCATCGCCCTCGTCTCCGCCCTCGCCGTCGTCGCCCTCCAGCGCTTCGTCGAGTGGCGCTACGGCACCATGGGAATCGTCGGCCTGCTGTTCCTCACCGTCGGGCTGAAGGCGAACAACCACACGTGCAGCTCGATCGGCGCGGTCATCCTCGCGCTGATGTTCGCCGGACCGGCGATGTGATGCCGTCAGCCGGTGGTCGCGGCCGTCAGCTCGTGAGCAGCAGGTCCGAGCTGATGGTCTCCCAGAGCGCGTCGAACCACAGGCGGGACTGGTCGACGAAGGTCGTGTCCCGGGGCGCGGCGGCACCCACGCTCCGCTCGAACGCGAACAGGGTGGACTGGGTGCCCTCGGCGTCGTACATCTCCAGCTGCTCACTGTCCACTTCGGCCTCCTTCCGCTGCACCGTGTAGTACGCGAACAGCGCCTCCTGGCCGTTGAGGAGGTACAGCTTCACGGGCGGGGTGAAGGGCAGGGCCCGGAAGGAGACACGGACGTCCACACCGTGCGTGGACCGCAGGGCCAGCAGATTGTGCTTGAGCACCTGACCCTGGGCGTTGCGCTGGGCGAGCCAGCGGCGCTGCAGCCGGCCGTCGACCGACGCGTCGACCGGGGCCGGGAAGGCGAGCGGGATGTCGCGGCTGGGCAGCATCACCCGGACATCGACCCTGGCCGGTTTTATGCGCCCCGCGTGAATCTCGCGCAACGGCTCACCCACGGCGAGCGTGAGGGACACGGAGGTCAGGCAGAGGGCGTCGATCTTCACATGCGGCGCCGCGAAGGCGGCGGATATGCGAGGGGCAAGCTCCACCATCGTCGGCCGTGGGGCGGCCCCCGGACCGCCGACGGCCGCCGCGCCCACACGTGGGGCGACAGTCGCCGGACTGCCCTTGGAAACGTTGGTGAGCAGGTGCTCCGACTGCAGGATGCGCAAGGCCTGCCGCACGGCTCCGCGCTCGACGCCGAACTCGTCCGCCAGCTTCGCCTGTGTGGGCATGCGCTGTCCCGGTCGCAGCTCGCCGGACCTGATCCGGCCGCGCAACACGTCGGCCACCTCGTGGTGTGACCTCTGGGGCCGCTGTGACGACTTCCGTCCATCGACGGCCGTGCGTTCCCGCTCCACGCACAAACACTACAACTTCTCGCCATCTTTGGGCAGTTCGTGGGAAGGTGGTTATGAGCCGACTCCAAGCGGAGATAAGTAAGGTGAAGTTGGTCGCCAACTTTCGCAACATGGTCAAACTTTCGGACGGTTGGTGACTCCGGCAACTGCCACCGACCATCCCGCAGACCGACCGATCGACCTCCCTTCCGGAGGGGAGCCGGGAGTTCGACCGGTTCGCACCGTCACAACTGAATGGTTCAGCCACAACTGAATGCGCAGCCACAACCACAACTGAACAGCTCAGCACCGAAGTAAGTGAACAGCTACGGATACCCGCACACACCGAGAAAGGTCCCCAGAGGCCCCACAGGCCTCAGAAGATGTCCGGGCACCATGGGCGCCTGGACGTCCGCAGCAGGGCGTCGGCCACGGAGGCGGCGCCCTTCCGCTGTTCCCGCACCCGGCCGAGCGCGGCGAGCCGTACGGCCGACTCGTCGCCCAGCCACAGCGTCGCCAGGTCCGCGGCTTCCAGAACGAGGTCGCCGTCCTCGCTCGTCGGCACACAACTCGCCCCGTCCGGGCCGGCGTCCAGCCGGTACCGTCCGCCCGCGAAGCCGTCCCTGTCCACGACCTCCAGCACCAACGTCCCGGTCCCCGCGTACGTACGCGCCTCCAGCGCCCGTACGACGTCCAGGATCCGTACCCACAGCCAGTCCGCGTGGGTGGTGACACTCACGGCGCGCGGGTCGGGGAAGAAGTGCGGCAGAAGGTCGTCGGGGGCGCGCCAGCCGCACTTGACCTTGGTGATCCAGTCGATCGAGCAGAGGTAGTGCCACAGGGCACGCTCGGCGGCCGGGGTCGTCGCGATCAGCCAGTTGACGTCGGCCGTGTTCTGCGGCTGCTTCATCCGCCAGGTGTCGTCCGCCTCGTAGGAGACCAGGCCCTCGACCTCGCCGGTCGCCGAGCGGTACACCGCGTAGAACGGTTCGGTCCAGTCGCCGTGGACCCGCAGATCACCGGTGTTGATCCGCCACCAGCGCTCGTCGCGGCTCACCGCGCCGGGCTGGGCGGCGCGCAGACGGTCGTGGAGGGCGGGGCCGAGGGCGCGTACGGTCGCGCCGTCGACGAGGTCGACCCGGCCGCCGTCCGCCGGGCCGGACCAGCGGGGGTCCAGGCCGGTGCGGGGGACGTCGATGGTCCACTCGGTGGTCCACGTGGCGGGGCCGAAGCCGTAGCGGCCGTAGATGGGGTACTCGGCGGCGATCAGGGTGGCGACGACGTCTCCGCGGTCCTTCGCGGCGGTGAGGTCGTGGGCCATCATCCGGGTGAGGAGGCCTCGGCGGCGGTGGGTGGGGCTGACCGTGACGTTCGAGATGGCGTCGGCGGGGACGGCGCGGCCGCCCACGGCGGTGAGCTCCTGGGGGAACGAGCGGAAGGTCGCGACGGGCTGGCCGGCGGGGGCGGTGGGGTCGAACGCGGCGAGCGTCCGGGACGGGTCTATGTGGAACGAGCGGTCCTTGAGCTCCTGGGGGGTCAGGGTCTCCGGGGCTCGGAGGAAGCCTATGTTCAGAGCGTTCAGCCAGGCCGGGATCTCGTCCTCGGTGACGGGGCGTACGGCTGTGTCGTGGGAGGGGCTCATGGGGTCACGCTAGGGGGGTGCCGGCGCGGGTGTCTCCGGGTTTTTCACCCCCGCCGCCCCTACCCGTCCCACCCTGAAGGGACTGCGCCCCTTCGACCCCCAGGCGTCCGTCCGGTGGGGGCTTCTCGCGCAGTTCCCCGCGCCCCTGAGAGGCCTCCGGCCTTTCAGGCCGGAAAAGCAGGGGCGCGGCCCCGCTTTTTCAGGGGCGCGGGGAACTGCGCGACCAGCCCCCACCGGGGCCGCAGCCGACAACGCGCCCCCTACGTCAGCAGGTCGTCCACCTGGGCCTCGCCCTCCCGGTAGCGGCGGGCGATCTCGGCGCTGCAGTCGTCCGCGGTGCGTTGCAGGTGCTGGCGGCGGCCGGAGATCTGCTGCTCGTGGTGGACGAGTCGAGCGAGACCCGCGGTGAGTTCGTCGTCGGTGCGGGCTTCGAGGTCGGAGAGTGCGACCTCGTCCAGCATCTCGGCGGCCAGCCGGCGGTGCTCCTCCCCGTGCGGCGTGCCCACGGTGACATGGCGGGCCGACGAACGGTGCCGGGCCGGGGCGTCCGTGAGGATCGCCGAGAGCCGGTCGACGAGCGCCGAGGGCTCTGTCGAGCCCCGCGCCGCGGGGTCCGCCGCACCGCCCCTGCGGGCCAGTTCGGCGCGCAGGATGTCGATACGGCCCTGAAGCAGCCGCCGCAGATAACTGAGGTCGGCCTCGTCCCGCTGGGCGTCCCTGCGCAGGGTGCGCAGTTCGGGCAGCCGCAGCCGGAACAACTCGTGCTCGGCCGGGTCCGGCGGCGGCAGTGGTCCGCTGTCCGTGCGCTGGACCGGTGGCCGACGGACTCCGGGGCCGGGCCCCGGAGTCGTACGGGTAGACGTGGCAGTCCCCGGGGGCTGCCCCATACTCGATGTGCTCATGCGCCTCAACCGTCCCCTCGACCGGTGTGTGTGAGCATCGTGCCACTCTCCGTGGCCGCTTTGTGACCGAGTCCACGCGATCCACCCCAGATGGTCGGTAATGGATCAATGAGAAAGACCGGGCAAAGCACTCTTCAAACCCCTGTGATCACAAACCCCCCGTAAGGAGGACCCCCTGGCGTACGGCTGATGGACGGCGGCGGCATGATGGTCGGCATGCGTGCGGTGGTGCAGAGGGTCGACGGCGCGAGTGTCGTCGTGGACGGTGAGACGGTCGGGGCGATCGAGGGCGAGGGGCTGTGCGTCCTCGTGGGGGTGACGCACGACGACACCAAGGAGAAGGCGGCGCAGCTGGCGCGCAAACTGTGGTCCGTGCGGATGCTGCACGACGAGAGGTCGTGCAGCGACGTGGACGCGCCGCTCCTGGTGATCAGCCAGTTCACGCTGTACGGGGACGCGCGCAAGGGCCGGCGGCCGACCTGGAACGCGGCGGCGCCCGGTGATGTCGCCGAACCCTTGGTGGACGAGGTCGTCGCACAGTTGCGGGCGCTGGGGGCGACGGTGGCGACCGGGCGGTTCGGGGCGTCCATGCGGGTCTCACTGACGAACGACGGGCCGTTCACCGTGCTGCTGGAGATGTAGGACGCCCCGGAAGCCCGAGCGCGGACGCCTACGGCTCGACCACCACTTCCTGGGCCGCCGCCGTCGTGTCCGCCAGGAGCCTCGCGTCCACCGGGATGTTGCGCTTGACCAGGGCCAGGGCGACCGGCCCCAGTTCGTGGTGGCGTGCCGAGGTGGTGACGAAGCCCAGCTTGCGGCCCTCGGCGCCGTCGTCCGCCAGACGGATCTCCGCGCCGCGCGGCGGGAGGTGCACGTCGCTGCCGTCCAGGTGCAGGAAGACGAGCCGGCGCGGGGGCTTGCCGAGGTTCTGGACGCGGGCGACGGTCTCCTGACCCCGGTAGCAGCCCTTCTGGAGGTGCACCGCCGTCCCGATCCAGCCCAGCTCGTGCGGGATGGTGCGGTGGTCGGTCTCGAAGCCGAGACGGGGCCGGTGGTGCTCGACCCGCAGCGCCTCGTAGGCGAGCAGGCCGACGGCGGGGCCCGTCTTCTCCGCGTACGACTCCAGGTCCGCGCGCGGGAGGAACAGGTCCCGGCCGTACGGCGTCTCGCGGACGACCGTGCCCTCCGGGACCTCGGCGATCGAACCGGCCGGGAGGTGGACGAGGGCGAAGTCGCCCGTCCGGTCGGCCACTTCGACCCGGTAGAAGAACTTCATCGACTCCAGATACGCGAGCAGCGCCTCCTGGGTGCCGGGCTCGACGTGCGCCCAGACCGTGGTCCCGTCGTCGACCAGGTACAGGGCGTGCTCGATGTGCCCGTTGGCGGAGAGGATCAGCGCCTCGGTGGCCTCGCCGGTGGGGAGCTCGCTGACGTGCTGGGTGAGCAGCAGGTGCAGCCAGCTGAGCCGGTCCTCCCCGGAGACGGCGATCACGCCCCGGTGGGAGAGGTCGACGAATCCGGTGCCGTCGGCGAGGGCGCGCTGTTCACGGAACAGGTCGCCGTAATGGGCGGCGACGCCTTCGTCCACGCCCTCGGCGGGGACGGCGCCGGACAGGGACAGCAGAGGGCTTTTCATATGCCTAAGCCTACGACTTGGTACTTGAAGCCTTGAGGGTGCAGCTCTCGCACCGGCCGAAGATCGCGAAGTGCTTCATGTCGGTGTCGAACCCGAAGGTCTCGCGCAGCTTCGTCGTGAAGTCCGTCGCCACCGAGACATCGGCCTCGATGACGTTCTCGCAGTCGCGGCAGACCAGATGGATGTGGTGGTGCCGGTCGGCCAGGTGGTAGGTCGGTGCCCCGTGCCCCAGATGGGCGTGGCTGACCAGCCCGAGCTCCTCCAGCAGCTCCAGGGTCCGGTAGACCGTGGAGATGTTGACCCCCGACGCCGTCTTCCTCACTTCCACGAGGATGTCGTCGGGGGTCGCGTGCTCCAGGGCGTCCACGGCTTCGAGCACGAGTTGCCGCTGCGGCGTCAGCCGGTAGCCGCGCTGCCTGAGGTCGCTCTTCCAGTCGGTGCTCACCACACCACGAGTCTAGGACTACTTGAAGAACGCGATGCCGTCGTCCGGCATGTCGTCCGGGAGGGCCTTGGCCCAGCGTTCGACGTCCTCGGCGGTGACGACCTTCTTCAGGTGCGCGGACATGTAGGGGCGCAGCTCGACGTCGGGGGTGGACTTCTCGCCGACCCACATCAGGTCGCTGTTCACATAGCCGTACAGCCGCTTGCCGCCGCTGTAGGGACCGGAGGCCGCCGTACGCGCGACCGCGTCCGTGACCAGGTCGATCTGCGGCTTCTGCTTGGCCAGCTCGCCGTACCAGACCTCGACGACACCGTCGTCACGGGTCATGACGATCTCGACCTTGCGGTCGGCGTCCACCCGCCAGAACCCGGACTCGGTCTCCAGCGGCCGTACCTTGTTGCCGTCCTTGTCCAGCACCCAGGTGTGGGAGCGGTACTCCAGGAAGTCCCGTCCGTCGTGGGTGAAGGTGACCTCCTGGCCGAAGTTGCACTTCTCGGAGCCGGGGAAGTCGTGGACGCCCGCGCCGGCCCAGTCGCCGAGCAGGAAGGCGAGGGGGACGAGGTCCTTGTGGAGGTCGGACGGGATCTCGATCATGAGTGGCGGTTCCTGGGAGTCCTGGAGGTCCTGGGCGTCGGTCGGACGCGGGTCAGCGCTGGCCCTGGTACAGCTTCTTCACGGCCAGGCCGGTGAAGGCGAGAACGCCGACGGCGACCAGGACCAGCAGGGTCTCGAAGAAGATGATCACGAGGTGCTCCTCGATTGAGCGGGAGACGTGCGGTAAGCACACAGGGCCGGGCCCCAGCTTACGCGGCCGGGGTCCGGCCCCGTCCGCGAGGTACGCCTCCGGGGTGCGGGCAGGGAGACGGCCGTGCCGGGACCGGGGGCGCCGCCCGGCGGGGCACTACGCTGCGGGCATGGCGAAGAAGCTCGTGATCAAGGTGACGGCGGGGGCCGATGCCCCTGAGCGGTGCTCACAGGCGTTCACGGTGGCGGCGGTGGCCGTCGCCAGCGGCGTCGAGGTGTCCCTGTGGCTGACGGGCGAGTCCGCGTGGTTCGCGCTGCCCGGCCGCGCCGCCGAGTTCGAGCTGCCGCACGCCGCCCCGCTGCCCGATCTGATCGACTCGCTGCTCGCGGGCGGCCGGATCACCCTGTGCACCCAGTGCGCGGCCCGCCGGGACATCACCGAGAAGGACGTCATCGAGGGCGTACGGATCGCCGGCGCCCAGGTGTTCGTGCAGGAGGCCATGACGGACGACACCCAGGCGCTCGTCTACTGAGGGCACTCGTCCGGCACCCGTCCGGCGCGCGCCGGTCCACCGGTCCACCGGGCGTCCGGGCTCACGTTCGGCGTCTCTTGCCGTCCAGCTCGTCCCACCACTCGTCGGACTTCGGGTCGCCGGAGGGATCGTCCCACCAGCGGTCGTCGGGGCCGCGCCGGTTGGCGACGACGGCGGCGAGCGGCGGGATGACCATGGCGACCACGCACATGCCGACCGCGACCGGGACCGACCAGAGGCGTACGACGCCCCAGGCCAGGACGAAGAGGGCCAGGCACGTGCCCATCATGGCGAAGTACAGGTGGCGCCTGCGGGCGTACATACCTCCAGCGTAGGTCCGCGCACGGCTGAGGGCCGCACTCCGTGGAGTGCGGCCCTCAGCTGTTCGACTGTTCGACGAGCCCGTCTCAGACGGCGATCGCGACCTCCGCCAGGCCGCCCTTCTCGGCGACGACGGTCCGGTCGGCGGTGCCGCCGGGGACGAGCGCGCGGACGGTCCAGGTGCCCTCGGCCGCGTAGAAGCGGAACTGGCCCGTCGCGGAGGTGGGGACCTCCGCCGTGAACTCGCCGGTCGAGTCCAGCAGACGGACGTAGCCCGTCACCGGCTCGCCGTCGCGGGTCACCTGACCCTGGATCGTGGTCTCACCGGGCTTGATCGTCGAGGCGTCGGGGCCGCCGGCCTTCGCTCCACACATGTCTTTCTCCATCAGGGGTCTGACCGGAAGGAAGGCCGGTCGGGACGAACGGGGGTGTGCGGGTACCGCTGGGTGCTTACTTGTTGGCGCCGAGCTCGATCGGGACGCCGACGAGGCTGCCGTACTCGGTCCAGGAGCCGTCGTAGTTCTTGACGTTCTCGACACCGAGCAGCTCGTGCAGGACGAACCAGGTCAGCGCGGAGCGCTCACCGATGCGGCAGTAGGCGATGGTGTCCTTCGCGAGGTCCACCTGCTCCTCGGCGTAGAGCTCCTTGAGCTCCTCGTCCGACTTGAAGGTGCCGTCGTCGTTGGCGTTCTTCGACCACGGGATGTTGCGGGCGGACGGGACGTGGCCCGGACGCTGCGACTGCTCCTGCGGCAGGTGGGCCGGGGCGAGCAGCTTGCCGGAGAACTCGTCGGGCGAGCGCACGTCGACCAGGTTCTGCGAGCCGATCGCGGCGACGACGTCGTCACGGAAGGCGCGGATCGCGGTGTTCTGCGGCTTGGCCTTGTACTCGGTCGCGGGGCGCACCGGCACCTCGTCGACCAGCTCGCGGGCGTCCAGCTCCCACTTCTTGCGGCCACCGTCGAGCAGCTTGACGTTCTCGTGGCCGTACAGCTTGAAGTACCAGTAGGCGTAGGACGCGAACCAGTTGTTGTTGCCGCCGTAGAGGACGACCAGGGTGTCGTTGCCGATGCCCTTCTCCGACAGGAGCTTCTCGAAGCCCTCCTGGTCGACGAAGTCACGGCGGACCGGGTCCTGGAGGTCCTTCGTCCAGTCGATCCGGATCGCGTTCTTGATGTGGTTCTTCTCGTACGCGGTCGTGTCCTCGTCGACCTCGACGATGGCGATGTTCGGGTCGTCGAGGTTGGCCTCGACCCAGTCGGCGTCTACCAGGACGTCGCTGCGGCTCATGATGTTTCTCCTCCGGGGCAGTTGCGGCGGGGCGTGCGGGTTGCCTCCGGCGTCGGCCGGGGCACGCAGGGGTGGGCCCTGGCTGGACAGGGCGCGGGGAAACGCGACAGCGGAAAGCCGCCGCTCAGAAGGGGCGACAGAGCATGGCGGCGACGCGGCACAGGTCTACTGCCCGCCGCTTCGTGAGATCCGCCTGTCGCTTCATGAGTGTCGATCGTAGGGACGGACGGGCGGGCGTGTCACCGGCATGTCGTATGGTGAGACGCGATCGTCCGGAATATGGGACGAAGTGGCTGCCGAGGCTGTGGTGGCGGGGCGGACGGAGCTTTGTAGCCGTCGTCACATCTACGGTACGGACGGCGTCGTCTCGCCTTTCGGACACCGCCGAGGACAGTGCCGCCGAGGGGCAGTGCCGCCGCGGGGAGAGCCGACCGTCGTCCTACCCCGCCAGCCTGACGTTCGAACCCTTCACCGTGATCTCCACACCGCCGGGCGCCGCCTCGACCTTGTCGAGCTTGATGCCGCCGGGGAGGTCGTCGATGGCCTGCTGGAAGTCGGTGATCGAACGGACCACGTTCTCAGCGAGGTCGGCGCCCCCCACGCTGGGCAGGGAGTCGGCGTGCACCTCGACCCTGTCGCCCTTGACGCTGACGGTGCTGAGGACGGAGACGGTCTGGGGGTCGAGGGCCGGCGGGTCGATCTCGACGTTGACCTTGATCTTGCCCTTGCCGCCGTCGGACAGGCCGACGACGCGGGCGGTGAAGCCGAGACCCACATCGGTGGGCTCCGACTTGGCGGCCTTGAGGAGCTCGTCGTACGCGATGGTCGCGGTGCCGGTGGCGCTGGTGGCCGTGGCGGAGCTGTAGTCGCTGGAGAACGCGACACCGCGCATGGTCGCCTTCAGGTCGGCGATGCGGATGCTCTCGTCGGGCTTGCCGGTGCTCGCCTCGAAGTTCTCGATGCCGACCTCGACGTCGTCCAGTTCGCCACCCGCGACCTGGGTGAGGAACGGGAAGCCCTTGATGGACACGTCCGGGGTGCTCGTCAGGCCCTCGCTCGCCTTCAGCTGCTGGGCCGCCTCGTCCTCGGCGAAACCGACGGCCACGCGGTCCGCGACCACGAAGAGGCCGCCCAGTATCACGGCGACGATGACCAGTATTCGCAGTGCGCGCATCTCTCGGTGTTCCCCACGTAGTCCACTCGGCGGCCGAACGGTATCTACGCGAGGGTAATCGCGCGGGCGCCGGGCCGGAGTGGCTCGGCCCGCCTTGTTGATCAGCTGTGACAGGGGTGCGGTGTCGAGTGCGGGTGTGTGGGGCTTCTCGCGCAGTTCCCCGCGCCCCCTGAAAACAGGGGCGCGGGGCCTGGGCTTTCTCGTCAGACCAACGCGCGGCCCAGCAGATACACCGCCGGGGCCGCCGCCGTCAGCGGGAGCGCGACGCCCGCGGTGAAGTGGACGAAGCGGGAGGGGTAGTCGTAGCCGGCGACGCGGTGGCCGATGAGGGCGCAGAGGCCGGCACCGGCCCCGAGGAGGGCGCCGGACGTGCCCAGCTCGGTCGCACCGCCGACGGCGATGCCCGCGCCGGCGGCCGCCAGCAGCGAGACGACCACCGAGGCCGCGGTGGGCAGCGGCAGGGCTCGGGCCAGGACGGCCACCGCGACCGCGACCCCGCCGACCGTCACCGCGTCCGCCACGGCCGCCAGATAGCCGGTCGCGATGATCGCCAGCGCCGACGAGGCCACCGTCGCCATCAGGCCGTACATCCGCTCGTCCGGGTCCGCGTGGCTGCGCAGCCCCAGCACGATGCCGAGCAGCACCCACACGCCGAGCGTCCCGAGGATCGCGGCGGGCGCGTGCTCCCGGCCGGCCGCGAAGAGGGCCGCGTCCGCCGCGAGGGCGCCCGCGAAGGCCAGCACGATGCCCTGCCGGGCCGGCCACATGCCGTTCAGCCGGAACCAGCCCGCCGCCGTCACGGCCTGGAGGACCACCAGGGGTACGGCGAGGGCGTACTCCCCGACCGCGGCGGCGCCGGCCAGCAGCAGTCCCAGGACGGCCGTGATCAGCGCCGGCTGCATCCCGGGCTCGATGATCGGCGACCGGCCCTCGGCCCGCGCCCGCTGGGCGTCGGTGACCCGGGTGTTGCCGGTGAGCGTGGGCGGACCGTAGCCGGGCGCGGGATCGGCGGCGGCGTCGGGAGCGGCCTGGGGTTGCGCCGGCGCTTGAGGCTGCGCCTGGAACTGGGGCTGCGCCTGGGGCTGCTGGTGCTGGTGCGGCTGGTGCTGGGCCTGAGCGGCGTACTGGCCGCCGTACTGCCCGTTCTGGCCGAACTGCGCGTGCCGGCCGTACTGCCCGTTCGGGGAGCCGTTCGGGGCGTCCGTCTGCTGGGGCAGGTACGCCGTCTCCGTCAGGTTGGCCGCGGGCGGGGTCTGGGGCTGGAGCTGGGTCTCCCAGGTCTGGCCCTCCCACTGCTGGGTGTACTGCTGGGCGTGGGCGGCCTGGCCCTCGTCGTAGCCCTGCCAGTGCGGCTGCGCCTGGGGCTGCGACTGCTGGTACGCGTCGTAACCCTGCTGCCCCTGATGGCCCTGCTGCCCTGGGTGGCCCTCGTACCCGTACGGCTGGTTGCTCATGATGTGGGGGTCACCCTCCTGCGAACGGCGGGAGCACCTCGACCGTGCCGCCCTCGGCCAGACGTACCGTCTCATGCGCACGGGTACCCACGGGGTTTCCGTCGACGAGGAACGAGCATCGGCGCAGGACGCGGACGAGTTCGCCGGGGTGTCGGTCGCGGGCCGCGGTCAGGGCGTCCGCGAGGGTGGCCGCGTCGTAGGGCTCCTCGGCGACGCCGGCTGCGGACTTGGCTGCGGCCCAGTAGCGGACGGTGCCCTTTGGCATCTGCGTTCCTCTTGTATGAGTCGTGACGGGGTCAGGCTACGCCCCTGGCCGCGACCCCTTTCACCACCCAGTCCCCGACCCTCTCCAGCAATTCCCCGCTCGCCGCGTTCTCCGCGTGGCCCATGCCTCTCTCCAGCCACAGTTCGCCGTGGCCGCCCGCCGCGGCGGCCAGCGTCTCCGGATGATCGAGCGGGAAATAGCCGTCCCGGTCGCCGTGGACTATCAGCAGCGGGGTCGGGGAGATGAGCGGCACGGATTCCACCGGGGAGAGGGGGACGGGGTCCCAGTCGCGGTGGTGGATACGGGTGCGGAAGCCGTAGCGGCCGAGGAGGCGGCCCTCGGGGCGGGTGATGAGCCAGTGGACCCGGCGCATGGGGGCCGTGCCCCGGTAGTACCAGCGAGCCGGGGCGCTGACCGAGACGACGGCGTCCGTGCCCGCGTCCGGTCGGGCCGCGTGGCGCAGGACGACCGAGCCGCCCATGGAGAACCCGACGGTGGCGACGCGCGCGTGGCCGAGTTCACGGGCCCAGCGGACCGCGGCCGCGAGGTCGAGCACCTCGCGGTCACCGACCGTGGAGCGGCCACCGGACCTTCCGTGGCCCCGGAAGGAGAAGGTGACGACGGACCCGTACCGGGCGAAGACCTCCGCCACCCTTCGAACATGTGGACGATCAGCGTGACCCGTGAAGCCATGCGCGACGATCACGGCGAGATGGTCGGCGAGGTGGCCGCCCGGTGAAGTCCCGGTGCTGTCGGAGCCGTTGTATACAACGGCTTTCGGATCGTATACAGCCTCGATATTCACCCCGTCGTCAGTCCGCAGAAACCTGCGCAAAGGGGTTCGTGGCGGCCGCGAAAGGGTTCGACGGGCCGTCTCAGAGTTCGGAATGTCGAAAGATCGCGTCACATGACCTGCCGGACCAGCACTCATGTGGGCTATTCTGCTGGACAGAGGACTCGGGCAATGTCGCCCCCGGGTCCTTTCGTGCTTTAGGCAAGCTTGTATACGAGCGGAAAAACGCCAGGTGACCGCAGCTGTACAAGCCGCCGCCACACGCGTCCTCGCAGGGACCGAGGAGGAACCAGACGCATGAGTTCTCTGCTGCTCCTGACCAACGCCCTCCAGCCGTCGACGGAGGTGCTTCCGGCCCTCGGCCTGCTGCTGCACAACGTGCGCGTGGCTCCGGCGGAAGGCCCCGCTCTCGTCGACACCCCCGGTGCGGACGTGATCCTCATCGACGGTCGTCGTGATCTCCCACAGGTCCGCAGCCTGTGTCAGCTGCTGCGGTCCACCGGGCCCGGCTGCCCCCTCATCCTCGTCGTGACAGAGGGCGGTCTCGCCGCCGTCACCGCCGACTGGGGCATCGACGACGTGCTCCTCGACACGGCCGGACCCGCCGAGGTCGAGGCGCGCCTGCGCCTGGCCATGGGCCGGCAGCAGATCGTCAACGACGACTCCCCCATGGAGATCCGCAACGGCGATCTCTCGGTCGACGAGGCCACCTACAGCGCCAAGCTCAAGGGGCGCGTCCTCGACCTCACCTTCAAGGAGTTCGAGCTCCTCAAGTACCTCGCCCAGCACCCGGGCCGCGTCTTCACCCGCGCCCAGCTGCTCCAGGAGGTCTGGGGCTACGACTACTTCGGCGGTACGCGGACGGTCGACGTGCACGTACGACGGCTGCGCGCCAAGCTCGGCCCCGAGCACGAGTCGCTGATCGGAACCGTCCGGAACGTCGGTTATCGATTCGTTACGCCGGAGAAGGCGGAACGCGCCGCTGACGAGGCGAAGCCCAAGGCCGCCCCCTCAAAGGCGGAGGATGCGGACGAGACGGCGCCCCTGGACGCCGTGGAGATCGCGGCCGAGGCGTAGTGACGGGGAACCGCGGCGGCGTACGCACAGGTAACTCACAGGTGCGCCGTCGTACGCCCTGCCCAGGGCCGGTCCATCCGCGTAGACTCCGCGCGTGGCCAAGGTGACTCGGGATGACGTGGCAAGACTGGCGGGTACATCGACCGCCGTCGTCAGCTACGTCATCAACAACGGACCCCGGCCGGTCGCACCGGCCACGCGCGAGCGTGTCCTCGCCGCCATCAAGGAGCTGGGGTACCGCCCGGACCGGGTCGCGCAGGCGATGGCATCCCGGCGTACCGACCTCATAGGCATGATCGTGCCGGACGCGCGCCAGCCCTTCTTCGGCGAGATGACCCACGCCGTGGAGCAGGCCGCCGCCGAGCGCGGAAAGATGGTGCTCGTCGGCAACACCGACTACGTCGCCGAGCGCGAGGTCCACTATCTGCGGGCGTTCCTCGGGATGCGCGTCTCCGGGCTGATCCTCGTCAGCCACGCCCTCAACGACAACGCGGCCGCCGAGATCGAGGCGTGGGACGCGCGGGTCGTCCTGCTGCACGAGCGGCCCGAGGCGATCGACGACGTGGCCGTGGTGACCGACGACATCGGCGGCGCCAAGCTCGCCGTCGACCATCTGCTCTCCCACGGCTACGCGTACGTCGCCTGTATGGGCGGTGTCGCCGAGACCCCGCTCATCGGCGACCCCGTCTCCGACCACGTTGAGGGCTGGCGCCGCGCGATGGACGAGGCCGGGATCTCCACGGAGGGACGGCTGTTCCAGGCGCCCTACAACCGGTACGACGCGTACCAGGTGGCACTGAAGCTGCTGTCGGGCCCGGACAGGCCCCCGGCGATCTTCTGCTCGACCGACGACCAGGCGATCGGGGTTCTGCGCGCCGCGCGCGAACTGCGGATCGAGGTACCGAGCGAGCTGGCCGTGGCCGGCTTCGACGACGTCAAGGAGGCGGCTCTCACGGACCCGCCCCTGACCACGATCGCGACGGACCGTACGGGGATGGCCCGAGCGGCGGTGGACCTGGTGCTGGACGACGGAATCCGGGTGGCCGGCTCCCGCGGCGAACGGGTGAAGCTGTTTCCGTCGACGTTGGTGGCTCGGCGGTCTTGTGGGTGCGTGTAGCGCCGCTTGGCGGGCGGAGCGCCGTAGGACTTGAGGCCGCTGCGGGTTCGGAGCGGCTGATCGCGCAGGCCGCGTGCCCCGGGACGGACGGGACACACGGCCTGGGCTTGATGATTGCCGATGCCCCTCAGACGGTGTCGATCTGCCAGGCGATCATTCCGGTCGCTCCCTTGCCACTGTCGACATCGATACGGAGCGGCTCGCTCACGGTGAGACGTTGCTGGGCGACCGCTCCGTCGCAGGGCACCGTGGCCTTCTGTCCGGCGCTAACAGGCTTGAACACCACCTGCACACTGCCGCTACCGACGCACACCAGCTGGAAACGGTAGGCCTTGTCGGCGTCCAGGAGGGGCTCGGCGTGCACGCCGTCGGCCACGCGTTCCGCCCCAGCCTCGACCATGGTTCCGCTGTGAACAGCGGCGAGCGCGGCCTGGGCCTGTTCCGTGAGTTTGTCGTCCGACGGACCATCAGCAGTGGCTGTCACCGACGGTTTTGACCGTTTCGATGGTTCAGACGGCGAGGATTCAGCCCCTCCGGCACTGTCGGTCGACGTACAGGAAGTGAGCAAGGCGACCGACGCGGCAGCGGCGCACACGGTGAGCCCTCCCCTGGCCCATGATGAAGTCATGAGGAAGTCTCCCAGTACTTCCATCCGGTCTCCTTGGTCGGCAGGGTCGCCGTGCCGCTGCCGATCTGAGTGGCACCACAGCCATTGCTCTTGGCTCGGTACTGCTTCCACTTCACCTTGTAGCCCCACGAGCCATACCGCATGTGCCCGTACTTCTTGTTGCTGCTGATCGTGCGGCTGTAGGTGTGCCCGGTGGTGATCGTCGCGCTGCCGGAGATCTTGTAGCTGATGCTGGACTTCGCCGAGGCGACGACCATGCTCGCCTCGACTTCCGCCGTGGTCGATACTTCGGCGGTGATGGTGCCGCTCTTGGTGACGCTGACAGTCATCGTGCCGCCGGGGCCGTCCTTGTAGCTGGTGCCGTTCCACCAGGACGGGATGTGGTACGCCTGCTTCGAGGTGATCTTGATCCAGGTGCCGGACATTTCGCAGCGCTGCGGCTCTCTGTCGAGAACCGGCTGCTCGGTCTCGTCCTCCCAGTCCTGCCTGTCATTTATCTCCGTCGTGTCGTCCTCCGACGCGACGACGGACTCTCCCGGAGGAGCGTCGGCGGCCGTCGCCGTACCGACGGTCGTGAAGCAGAGAAGCAGCACAGCGGCAGCGCTGGTCGAGGCGCTGCGAGTGCGGATATTCATCTGGGGCCCTCCATCGGGCCGCCCCCGTGGCGGTCACTGGCTGAAACGCTATGAGCAGGTCATGCACATAACAAGATCTTGCCGTGTTTCCTGAGGAGAACCTGAGGAAAGCCCGCGTCCTTATATGGGACGAACGAGGTTCTGGTGGGGTTTGGAACTGCTGGCGTTGGAGTGCGTTCAAGAGCGTTCTGGTGAGTGGGGGTGGGTGTGGATGGCCTGTGTCGTGCCGCGCTCCTTGCTTGTGATTGCCGATTTTCAGCGGGGAACTGACGTTCCCTCACCGAATACGTGACCTTCATGGGCGGTGCTCGTTTCCCAGGGCGACGGGTTCTTCGAGTCGGGCCGGGCGGGGGTGGCGGGGTGGGTGAGCTGCGGAGCATCGCCGCGCCGTTCGTCGTGTCCGGCCCGGCTGGTGTGGCTGTCCGGACCCGCCTCAAGCAGCTGACGCCGGGCGATGAGAAGGTGCTGCGTCTGGTGGGCGGGCATCTGGGCTCGCTGGCTTCGCGGGATCTCAAGGCGCGCTGCCGGGACGGCCTGGAGTACTCCGGTCAGGCGTGGGCGGTCCGCAAGCGGGAGCTGACACCCGCCTCGTCGTCACGCTGGGCGGGCAGTATCACCAAGGCCACGCACGACCAGTGGGCGCTGGCCCGCCGCTGCCAGCTCGCGCACATCCAGAATTTGGAAGCGGGTATTCGCGCCATCGAGGACCGGCTGGCGCTGCCGGTCGGGGAGAGGGGGACGAAGAGGGCGCCGGGGGGTTACCGGTCGCGGCGGGAGTGGCATGCGAAGTCGCGTCGTCTGCGGGTGCTGCGGGACCGGCTGGCCGCCGCGCGGGCCGACCGGGATGCCGGGATCGTGCACGTCGTACGCGGCGGCAAGCGCCTGGCCCGCACCCGGCACCACCTGGAGACGGCCCAGCTGACCGAGTCCGCGTGGCGTGGGCGGTGGGAGGCGGAGCGCTGGTTCTGCCAGGCGGACGGCGAGTCCGGCAAGCGCTACGGCAACGAGACCATCCGCGTCAGCCCCGACGGCCAGGTCAGCATCAAGCTCCCCGCGCCGCTGGCTCATCTGGCGAACGCCCCGCACGGACGGTACGTCCTGGCCGGCCGGGTCGCGTTCGCGCACCGGGGCACCGAGTGGGCGGACCGCGTCGCGGCGAACCGGGCCATCGCCTACCGCATCCACCACGACACCGGCCGGGACCGCTGGTATGTGACCGCGTCCTGGCAGATCCCGCCCACTCCCACCCTGCCCATCGAGGTGGCACTCGCGCACGGGGTGATCGGCGTCGACATGAACGCCGACCACCTGGCCGCCTGGCGCCTGGATGTCCGCGGCAACCCCACCGGCAGCCCGCGCCGCTTCTCCTACGACTTGACCGGCCCCGCCGGACACCGTGACGCCCAGGTCCGCCACGCCCTCACCCGCCTCCTGCACTGGGCGAAGACCTGCGGGGTGAGGGCGATCGCGGTGGAGGACCTGGACTTCGCCGCCGAGAAGACCCGGGAGAAACACGGCCGCCGCACACGCTTCCGCCAGTTGCTCTCCGGCATGCCCACCGGCAGACTCCGCGCCCGGCTGGCCTCGATGGCCGACCAGACAGGCATCGCGATCATCGCCGTCGACCCGGCCTACACCAGCCGCTGGGGCGCCCAGCACTGGCAGAAACCCCTCACCAAAACCACCCGTCAGACCACTCGCCACGACGCAGCCGCCGTGGCGATCGGAAGGCGCGCCCAGCAACACCCGATCCGGCGACGGACGACACCGCCCCCACCGCACCGGAGAGATGCGGTGGGGCATCGGACCGCCCAGGCCGGATCAGGTGTTGCCGGGCGTGAGGGAACCCGCCCCCGCATCCCCGGACCACGGACACGATCCGTGCGTGCCGGGTGCGGAGCGAACGCGGGCAACCAGAACGCCCAACACCGTCCGGGGCGTTCGGCCGAGCATGAGACCTGGCAACAGGACTCACTCCCGCTCAGTCTTTAGAAACGGTTCTCAGGGAGCACTCAGGAAGGTCTCATGGTCGGGCGGCAGGCTCTGGAGCATGACCGAGAGCTTCCGCCGCAGCGGCGAGTACGAGAACCCCTACCAGGGGCAGCAGCAGCACTCCGGGTACGCCGAGGGCGAGACCCAGCAGCAGCCCGCGTACCTCCAGCAGCAGCAGGCCTCCACCCCGGTGAACCCGGAGTGGCCGCCCCCGCCGGCGTACGACCCGGCGGCCGCGGCCTCGGCGCAGGCCGCTCCCACCGCGCTCCTCAGCGAGCCGGTCTCCTCCGCCGGCACCCCGGAGTCCGCGGCTGCGCCCGCTCCGAGAAGGCGTGCCCGGGGGCCGATCGCGCTGCTCGCGGCGGTGGCGTTCGTCGCGGCGGCGATCGGTGGCGGTACGGCCTACGGCATCCAGGAGCTGACCGGCACGGACACCGTGGCGTCCAGCGCCACCAGCACCAGCGTGGTGCCGACCAGCCAGAAGGGCACGGTCTCCGGGGTCGCCACGGCGGTCAGCCCGAGCATCGTGGAGATCAACGCCACCTCGAACGCGGGTGAGTCCACCGGTTCCGGTGTGATCATCACCAGCGACGGTGAGATCGTCACCAACAACCACGTGATCTCCGGCGCCTCCCAGATCAAGGTGACGACCAGCAACGGCAAGTCCTACACGGCCGAGGTCGTCGGCACCGACAGCAAGAAGGACCTCGCCCTCATCAAGCTCCGGGACGCCTCCGGCCTGAAGGCCGCCACGCTCGGCGACTCCGACGGCGTCAAGGTCGGCGACCAGGTCGTGGCGATCGGCTCCCCCGAGGGCCTCACCGGCACCGTGACCAGCGGCATCGTCTCCGCGCTCGACCGTGACGTCACGGTCTCGACGGACGAGAGCCAGGGCCAGCAGCAGGGCGGTGGCGGCGGGCAGTGGCCGTTCGAGTTCGGCGGCCGGCAGTTCAACGGTGACACCGGCTCCTCGACGACCACGTACAAGGCGCTCCAGACCGACGCCTCCCTGAACCCCGGCAACTCCGGCGGTGCCCTCATCGACATGAACGGCAACATCATCGGCATCAACTCCGCCATGTACTCCGCCGCGGACGCCACCTCCTCCAGCGCCGGCAGCGTCGGCCTCGGCTTCGCCATCCCGGTCAACACGGTCAAGGCCGACCTGAGCACGCTGCGGGCGGGCGGGTCGGACTGAGGCCCGGCCCACCCTTCTCGCCCCCTCCCCCCCGCCCGTCCCGCTGAGCCCCAGGAGTTCGACATGAACAGGCAGATCGCACAGGTTTCGCACGACGTCGGGGCCGCGGGCGACCCGGCCGGTCTCGGCCTCGCCCTCGCGGTGGCCGCCGAGCTGCACGCACCGGTGACCCGGGCCCCCGAGGTGGCGTCCGCCGCCCGGAGCACGGCCCGTCGCACCACGTCGGCCCGAGCACGCCGCCGTACGCTCCGCGGCTGATCGTCACGGGCTACTGCGCAGCCGGGGGACGTGCAAGGCTAGGGCGGACCGCGCGCCCCTCCAGGGACGCGGAGACCCGCGCGACCAGTCACCACCCACCCGCGCCAGGCACGCACCCCCACATCGCCCCGGCCGCCCCCTCCACCACCGCACCCGAGGAACGAACACCACCATGAGCCCCGCCGAAGGCGCCCCCGAACCCCAGCGCATCCTCATCGTCGACGACGAGCCGGCGGTGCGCGACGCACTGAAGCGCAGCCTCGCCTTCGAGGGCTACGACACCGAGGTCGCCGTCGACGGTGCCGACGCGCTGGAGAAGGCGACCGCGTACCAGCCGGACCTGGTGATCCTCGACGTACAGATGCCGCGCATGGACGGGCTGACCGCCGCCCGCCGGATCCGCGGCGCGGGCGACACCACGCCGATCCTGATGCTCACCGCCCGCGACACCGTCGGCGACCGCGTCACCGGCCTCGACGCCGGCGCGGACGACTACCTGGTCAAGCCGTTCGAGCTCGACGAACTCTTCGCCCGAGTCCGCGCGTTGATGCGCCGCAGCTCGTACGCGGCGGCCGTCTCCCAGACCGCCGAGGTGGACGAGGCGCTCACCTTCGCGGACCTGCGGATGGATCTGGCGACGCGGGAGGTCACGCGGGGCGTGCGCCCGGTGGAGCTGACCCGCACGGAGTTCACGCTCCTGGAGATGTTCATGGCGCACCCGCGCCAGGTCCTCACCCGCGAGCAGATCCTCAAGGCCGTCTGGGGCTTCGACTTCGAGCCGTCCTCCAACTCCCTCGACGTGTACGTCATGTACCTGCGCCGCAAGACCGAGGCGGGCGGCGAGCCGCGCCTCGTCCACACCGTGCGGGGCGTGGGGTACGTCCTGCGACAAGGCGGCGCGGAGTGAAGAAGCTCCTGAGCCGCTACCGGTCCCTGCCCATCCGGACCCGGCTGTCGATGCTGGTGGCGGCGGCGGTGGCGTTCGCGGTGGCGGCGGTGTCGGTGACGTGCTGGTTCATCGTGCAGGGGAAGCTGTACGAGCAGTTGAACGACGATCTCGACAAGTCCATGAACATGCCGGCGTTCGTGGATCAGGCCGGTCTCGCGCTCGAGGACTGCACGCAGAAGGGCCGGCAGAACAACCGCTTCGGCCAGAACACGTACTTCCAAGTGGTCCTGGAGGACGGCACGGCCTGTTCCCTGGAGTTCTCCGCCGGGACGGTCAAGGTCACCGAGACCGACAAGAACATCGCGGCGGCCGCGGGCCGCACCGAGGCCGTCTACCACAACAGCGTCGACACGGACGGCAACGACGTACGCGTCAAGATCCGACCGGTGTCCTTCACCGACCAGCGCACGGGGGAGACGTCCAACGCGGCGCTCCTCGTCGGCGTCCCGCTCAAGGGCACCCAGTCCACCCTCAACGACCTCGCCCTCATCCTCCTCCTCGTCTCCGGCATCGGAGTCGTAGGCGCCGGCGCGGCCGGTCTGGCCGTGGCCCGTGCGGGCCTGCGACCGGTCGACAAGCTCACCGAGGCCGTCGAACACGTGGCGCTGACCGAGGACCTGAGCATCCGCATCCCCGTGGAGGAGGAGAGCGAGGACGAGATCGCCCGCCTCTCCCGTTCCTTCAACTCGATGACGAGCGCGCTGGCGAACTCCCGCGACCTGCAACAACAGCTCATCGCGGACGCCGGCCACGAACTCCGCACCCCCCTGACATCCCTCCGCACGAACATCGAGCTCCTCTCCCGCAGCGAGGAGACGGGTCGCCCGATCCCGGCGGACGACCGCAAGGCCCTGCTCGCCTCGGTGAAGGCCCAGATGACCGAACTGGCCGCGCTGATAGGGGACTTGCAGGAGCTGTCCCGCTCGGACTCGGGCCAGCAGAGCGGCCGGCACCTCCAGATCGTCGACTTCCAGGAGACGGTGGAGGCGGCCCTGCGCCGGGCCCGGCTGCGCGGCCCCGAGCTGACGATCACGGCGGACCTGGAGCCCTGGTACGTACGCTCCGAACCGTCCGCGCTGGAGCGCGCCATAGTCAACATCCTCGACAACGCGGTGAAGTTCAGCCCCCACGGCGGCACGATCGAGGTCTCCCTGACCGAGGGGGTCCTCACGGTCCGCGACCACGGCCCCGGCATCCCCGCCGACGAACTCCCCCACGTCTTCGACCGCTTCTGGCGCTCCCCGTCGGCCCGGTCGCTCCCGGGTTCGGGCCTGGGCCTGTCGATCGTGGCCCGCACGGTCGAACAGGCGGGCGGCGAGGTGTCCTTGTCGCGGGCTGAGGGCGGCGGCACGCTGGCGACGGTGCGGTTGCCGGGGGCGGCTACTCCTCCTCCGGAGGGAGCCTGAGCGGTGGCCGGGGCGCTCGGGGTCAGTAGGTGTTTTGATCCCTGGCCGCCGTGAGGTGCGTACGGCTGGATCATCTGGGATATCGTCCGGTCGCCGTCGCGGTTCGCCAATCCGACGACGGGCGAGCCCGCCGAGCAGGTCAGCGTGGAGCGTAGTCGGGAAGGCGGACCACTTCCGTGCGAGTGTTCTCCGGGGCGTCGGCTGCGAGCATGTCCAGCACCTCCTGACTGGGAGCGGGCATGAAGAACCGCTCCGCGCCCTCGCGCCCCACAGCCTGGTGCTCGGTGACGAAGGGCCGCATCGCCTTCTCGTAGGTGATGAACGCCGCCGTGTGGTCGCTGTCTGCCCGTGCCAGCTCGCCGGCCAGCACGTACGCGCCGATCAGCGCCTGGGACGTGCCGCGTCCCGAGGTCGGGGCCGCGCAGTAGCCGGCATCGCCGAGCAGGACGACCCGGCCGCTGACCCAGGTGTCCATCACGGCTTGGGCGTTGGTGTCGAACCAGAAGTCCTCGGCGGCCCGCATCTCCGTCAACAGCCGCGGGATCTCCCAGCCCTCACCGGCGAACCCTTCGGCGATGATGCGCTGCTGCTCGCCGATGTCGTGGCGGTCGTACTTCAGATGCTCGGCTGCGAGGTGCAGGGCGGCCCGAGCTCGGCCGCCTGCGTCGTCGGCGAACATGTTGGCCGCCTTCCCAGGGGAGACGTAGAGCTGCCCGGTGTGGTGCAGCCCCAGATAGTTCGGCAGGCTGAAGATCGCGGTGTGGATGCCCAGAGGCTGGACGAAGCGCTCTTCGGGGCCGAAGACCAGCGATCGGACCCGCGAGTGCAGCCCGTCGGCGCCCACCAGCAGGTCGAACCGGCGGGACGGCCCGCTCTCGAAGGTGACGTTCACGCCGTCGGCGTCCTGCTCCGCTGCGGAGATGGAGTCGCCGAAGAGGTACTCCGCCCTGTCCTGCGCGGCTGCATACAGCTGCCGGGTCAGTTCTGCCTTGGGAACCTCCAGGTCGCCCGCGAAGACAGCGGCCGGCAGGGTGGCGTACTGCCTGCCTTCGGCGTCCACCATCGCCGCGTCGCCCATCTCGGTATCCAGTGCCCGGATCGGCTCCAGCAGGTCCATCTGGTCCAGGACGTGGAGGGCTTCACCACGGAAGTCGACGGCATAGCCGCCGTGCCGGACCTGCGGGGCGCGTTCGACCACCGTGACGTGAAAGCCGTGGCGGTCCAGCCAGTAGGCGAGCGCCAGTCCTGCGACACCAGCGCCAGAGATCAGAACCTTCTTGGTCGTCATCATGTGTACAACGTACGAACCTGAAGACCGCTAGTGAAGTGCTCTTTCTATGAAAGCGATCTAGTGCAAACAGGGCATGGCGCACTAGTGCACTACGCTCCAGGACCATGACTCAGCCCCCGTACGCACAGATCGCGCAAGAACTGCGCCGTCGTATCCAGGCGGGCGAACTCGCTCCCGGTGACCGCGTACCGTCCACCCGGGCGATCACCCAGCGATGGGGAGTGGCCATGGCCACGGCCACCAAAGCGCTGACCGCGCTCCGACAGGAGGGCCTGGTGCGGGCCGTTCCCGGAGTCGGGACGGTGGTCGCCGACATCGCGCCGCCGGTCCGCTCACCCAGGTCCACCGCCGAAGACCCGACCGTGCGGACCCGCGTCGTCCGCGCGGCCATGGCACTCGCCGACGCCGAGGGGACTACCGGGCTGACGATGCGCCGGGTCGCCGCGGAACTCGGCATACCGACCATGTCGCTCTACCGGCACGTCGCGAACAAGGAACAGCTGATCACGCTGATGGTGGACGCCGCTTTCGCCGGCGAGCCGCTGCCCACGCGGCCGCCGGAGGGCTGGCGGGCCCGGCTGGAGCTGTCCGCGGCCATGCAGTGGCGCCTGTACCAAGCCCATCCGTGGCTGGCCGATGCCCTCAACCTCAGCCGCCCCCTGCTCGTGCCGCACGGTATGCGACACATCGAATGGGCCCTGGCCGCCCTGGACGACCTCGGGCTGGACGCCGACACCCGCATGCACGCGGCGGTCACCATCTTCGGATATGTCCGGGGCCAGGCGATCGACACGGAAACCGAAGCACGCGCCACTCAGTCCAGCGGGATCACCGGGGAACAGTGGATGGACGCCCAGCACGACCGCATGACCGCACTGTTGGCTCAGGGACGCCTGCCACATTTTGCTTCCGTCGCTGATGAGGCCGCCCTCTCGACCACATCGCTGTACGAGTTCGGCCTGACCACCCTCCTCGACGGCCTCGCAACGCGCATCAGGACGGCGAAGCCCCACGGCACGGTGACCTGAGACATCTGCAACTGCTGCGAAGGCCGCCTCAATGTCCGGTGAATGCCCAGGTGAGTGATCCAGTTCAAAAGGTCGTTCGGCGCCGGGAGCCAGGCACGGGCACTGCTGCCTCAGCCGGCGAGCAGGGCCCGCATCCACTGGTCTTCGCGTTGCTCGATTCAGGGCCTGCTTGTGTCCCTTGCCTGCATTGAAGGTAGGACAAGCTCAGTGGAAGTCGAGCATTCCGGTCCGAGCGGATCCACCTGGATGCCCGGCAGCGCGAGCAGTGCCCGTCCCACGCCCTCGCCCTTCCCCTCTGCCCGCAGGAGGCACAGGGAGGGAATGTACAACCAGTCGCCGGGGTGTGCGCGACGTCGACCGCGGGCGGTGCAGGGCCTCGTGGCCGCGAGCGAGCGCGAGCGCCGCGTCGGTGTCGAGGACGATCACGCGGCGTTCCCCTGGCCGGAGCGCGTCGCCCCACGGCCGGAGCGCATCTTCTCCGCAGCCATCGCGTAGATGTTGGCCAGCACATCCGGACCGTTGTCGAACTCCTCGTCCGTGAGCGTGCACCCCATGCGCTCACGCAGCACCTTGCGCGTGGCCGCGACCCGCTCCGCGATCTGCTCCGCCGTCGGCTGCTCCGAGGCCAGCTGCTCGATGAGCCGGCCGAGGGTCATGCCGCGTTCCTTGGCGACCTGGGCCAGGTGGTCGCGGGCCTGCTTGGACACCTGGATGGTGGTGGTTTCCGCCATGGTTTCACCATGGCCGCGCCACGGCGCGAGTGGCCGGCTGCTGTGGCCGCATTCCCCCATGGTCCTCAGTCAGCCACGATGACCTTGACGAAAGCGGCCCAGGCCCCGGCGGAGAACAGCAGCGGGCGGCTGTCCGGGACCTTGCTGTCCCGGACGGGGACTATGCCGGGGACTTCGTCGGTGACTTCGAGGCAGTTCGTGCCGCCCCCGTCGCTGTACGACGACTTTCGCCAGACAGCGGTGCCGAGGTCGAGGGTCCGGTTCATGATCTGCACTCCTCCAGAAGCCGCTTGATGAACACGGTCGACTCGGCCGGAGTCAGCGCCGCGTCCCTGACGAGATCGTAGGACAGCCGAAAAGCCAGGACCCTGTCCGGATCATCGATCAACTCACCGATGCCATTGCCCTCCGAGTAGGCCACGGCGTCGCCGGTTCGTTGCCAGAAGAGCCAGAGGTGGCTGTCCATGAGGTCGTGCACCCCGGCCGTCCAGGGCACCACCTGAATCGCGACGGAGGGCAGCTCCGCGGCCTCCACCAAGTGCGCGAGCTGGTCCTCCCACACCTTCGCGTTCGGCACAGCCCGCCGTACCGCTCCCTCATCGAGGATCACACGGATGCTCGGCGCCTGCGGGCCGTACAGCAACTCCTGCCGCCCCATACGCGCGGCCACCTGCTCCTCGACCTCCTCACTGTTGCCTGGCGTTGTCTGGGCTCCAGACAACCCTGACAACACCGTGCGGGCGTACTCCTCGGTCTGCAAGATGCCCGGCACCCGCAACTGGAACATCCACATGACCCGAGCCGTCGCCTCCAGCTCCATGAACGCCTTGTACTTGTCCTTGATGACCTCCTTGCGAGCCTCCCTCCACAGTCGAACCAGCAGGTCACCGGAGCCGTAGTAGGTGTCCAGGTCCTCCATGACCGCTCGCTTGGAGAGCCGCTCCCCCTTCTCCAGGCGGTAGAGATAGCTCTTGTCGTACGACGTCTCCGCCGCCAACTGCGTCAGCGTCTTGCCCGTCTTCTCGCGCAGGAGCAACAGGGTCCGCCCCAACGCGGCCCGCCCTGATTCCCGCTTCCCGTCAACGACTTCGCCCATGTCACCCCTCACCGTTGTCTGGCGCTCCAGGCAACGCCAGGCATCTTCCCCAACGTACGACTCACCCGTGACGATCAGGACACGAACGGTAATCACCGCTCGTCAGGACGACCCTGAAAAAACCCTGAGACGGAAGTGGGGACACCGGTATGCGCTCGCTCGTCGTACGGCTCTGTGAGGCACTGCTCCGCTGGGCCGCGCCCGGCCCCGTGCCACCCGAGGCGGAGGAAGCGCGGGAACCCGCCCCTCCCCCACCCAGGGAGCTCGACGACATCTGGCCCTTCGAGTCCTACGCCAACCTCGTACGGCCCTACGTGCTCAGCCCCGAGGAGCTGTACACCAGCGGAATGCACAGCGTGGAGGCCCCCGCATGATGGACCGTCTGCGCCTGCTGCCGTGGACCAAACCCGACGGCAAGCCCTGCTATCTCGACCCGGACACCGCGCACCCCGGAGCACTGTCCCTGCTGGCCGACAGCGTCGAGGCCTCCCAACTCGGTTCGGCCGAGCAGGTGTTGGCCGGCGGCAGGGCCGTGCTCGGGGACGCGGCGGCCGGTGAGCGAGCCGTGCGGTTCGCGCTGACGCGGGCCGTGGAGTCGTTGGAGGACGTGCTGCGGATCGCCGTCAGCAGGGGGCGGCGCATCGGCGGCGCCGAAGCCCCCGAGGACCGCCCCTAGGCATGGGCGCTGATGTGCAGGACCCCGTCGGCGCCCTGCAGCGCAGCCTCGTCCGACCCGTCGTCCCCCGGGGCCGAGGCCAGGGTCCACGTCGTGGCGCGGGGCGGGACCGCACCCCCATGCGGGTCCGGCTCGGGCCCTGCCGGGTCGGAGGTGTCGTCGCCGTCCAGGCTCCCCGCCACGAAGACGTACCGTTCACCCACCAGCGGGCCCAGGACCGCGCCCGCGCCGTACCAGTCGAGGTCCAGGTCGCGCATGCGCATGTGGCTGGGGCCGCGCTGGAGGTGGACGTTGTGGCCGAAGACCAGGGTCGGGCCGCGGTCGGCCTCGATGGCGCGGATGTCGAGGAGGTTCTCGACCATCAGCGCGTCGCGGGTGGCGAGCATGCGGGAGATCCGGACGTTCTCGTCGGCGGGGCGCGCCAGTTGCCGGTGATAGCGCAGGAGCCCGATCGCCGCCATGAGGTGGGTCTTCGCCCTGTACCACTCGGCCCGTGAGGTCGCCGCGATCAGCCGTGGCGCGCGGGCGTGGAACTCGGTGAGCATGTCGTCGGCCAGGCAGCGCAGCGCCTCGGCCTCCGGCGTGGCGCCGATCGAGCAGGCCGCGTCCAGCACCGCCTCGGTACGGCTCCACCGTTCGTCGTCCCCGGCGAGGCTCGCGATGTCGAGGGCCGGGTCGGCGGCGAGGGCGAGGGGTGAGGCCAGGCCCTCGTCGCGGGCCAGGTAGGCGCGGGCGGCTTCGAGGAAGCGGCGCGGGCTGGGCGCGCTCATGTTCTCCATCTCGGCGTCGAAGCCGTGGAAGGCGAGGCGCTCCTCCGGCGGGCGGGTCCGGTTGTACTCGCGCATCCAGGTGATCAGCTCCCTGTTGGGGGCCAGTTCGCCGCGGCCGAACGCGATGCCCTCCCGCATCACCTCGTCGAAGTCGCCGGTCCCGTCCCGCACATGGTCGTTCAGGGCGAGCGCGGGAACGCGGTCGGTCTCCAGGGCGATCGAACGGAAGCCCTCCTCGACGAGCTGGGCGAAGAGTTCGTTGCGGGTGTGCCCGAAGGCCGGTTCCAGGTGGGTCGGCTCACCGAGGGCCAGCAGGTCGCACGACGGGGTCACGAAGTCTCGAATGTCCTGACTCATGAGCCTCAATCGTATCCTTGAAAGATCCGTTGACACTTAGTGTCCTCTGGCGCGGCATGATGGCTGGCCACAGGTACACAGAGCACCCTCCCGTCTCATGAAGTCTCAAATCGGTGATCAGCATGCGACCTTCCGATCTCGCCCGCGAGCACGGCCTCTCGACCCAGGCGGTCCGCAACTACGAGCGCGACGGGTTCATCCCGGCCGCCGAGCGGACGGGCAGCGGATACCGGATCTACACCGCGACGCACGCGGCGGCCCTCCGCGCGTTCCTCGCCCTCGTCACGGCGTACGGTCACTCCGCCGCGGGCCGGATCATGCGTGCCGTGCACGAGGACGACCTCGACCACGCCCTGACGATCGTCGACCGTGGGCACGCCCAGTTGCTCCGCGACCGGGAGACCCTCGACGCGGTACGCGAGGCGGTGGACCATCTGACGGCAGCCCCCACCCACACCGCCCACACCGCCCACACCGCTCACATCGCCCACACCCTCACCGTCGGCGAACTCGCCCACCGGCTCGACGTCACCCCGGCGACCCTCCGCAACTGGGAGGACGCCGGCATCCTCAGCCCCGCCCGGGACCCGCTGACCGGCTACCGCCTCTACCGCCCGACCGACGTCCGCGACGCGGAACTCGCCCATCTCCTGCGGCGCGGGGGCCACCCCCTGGACCACATCTCCGCCGTGGTCCGGCAGATCCGCACGGCCGGCGGCACCGATGCGCTCGCCGCCGCGCTGGACGACTGGCGACGACGCCTGACCGTACGAGGCCTCGCCATGCTGGACGCGTCCACCCACCTCAGCCGATACCTGGGAGCACCGGGCTAGGCGCTGTGGGGCACGAAAAAGCGGTTCTCCGCGCCCCGGAAGGGGCGCGGAGAACCGCGCGAACAGTCACGAGCCACCCGGGCCCGACGCCCGGGCCCGACATCCGGGCCCGACATCCGTGCCCGACATCCGGGCCCGACATCCGTGCCCGACATCCGTGCCCGACATCCGTGCCCGACATCCGTGCCCGACATCCGGACATCCGGACATCCGGACATCCGGACATCCGGACATCCGGACATCCGGACATCCGGCCCTCGGCGATCCGGTACGACTAGTTGATGATCGTGATCCGGTTGGCCGCAGGCGGCGCGATCGGGTTCGTGGCCGAGGAGTTGGCGAGCAGGTACTGCTCAAGTGCCGCCAGGTCGTCCCCGCCGACCAGGTCGTTCGTGCCCTGGCCCAGCGTCGGGAAGCCGTCGCCGCCGCCCGCGAGGAAGCTGTTGGTCGCGACGCGGTAGGTGGCCGTCGGGTTGAGGGCCGCACCGTTGAGCTTGACGGTGTCGGCGACCACACGGTCCGCGCCGGTCTTCGTCAGGTCGAGCGTGTACGTCAGACCGGACGACGGCAGCAGCACCTTCGGCGCGGCGGTGTTCGTCCCGCTGACCTGCTCCTTGAGGATCGAGATGAGCTGGGCCCCGGTGAAGTCCTGGAGGTTGACCGTGTTGGAGAACGGCTGGACGGTGAAGCCCTCGGCGTAGGTCACCACGCCGTCGCCCTCGGTGCCCTTGGCCGCGTAGGTGAGCGGCGCGCGCACCCCGCCCGGGTTCATCAGCGCGAGGTCGACCTCGGGGTCGAGCGCCTTGCCGTACCAGTACTGCGCGTCGGCGATCAGGTCACCCATCGGGGACTCGGTACCGGCGTTGGGCACGTCGGCGGATATGTAGCCGATGGCGCGGTTGCCGATGGGCGCGGCGAGGGTGTTCCACCTGCTGATGAGGGCCGTCATGTCGGCGGCCTTCTCGACGTCACGGGTGACCACGTGGTTCGCGGAATCCACGGCCGTGCGCGCGATGTCGCCGGTCTTGCGGTCGTACGTCAGCGTCGTGTCGGTGTAGAGGCGGCCGAAGGACGCGGCCGACGTGACCATGCGCGGCTTGCCCGCCGGGTCGTTGATGGTGCAGGCGTACGCGGCGTGCGTGTGGCCGGTGACGAGGGCGTCGACCTTCGGCGTGATGTTCTTGGCGATGTCGACGATCGGACCGGAGATGCCGTCACCGGCGCTGGGCGAGTCGCAGTCGTAGTTGTACGACGTGGAGGCGGGGGCACCGCCCTCGTGGATCAGCGCGACGACCGACCTGACGCCCTGGCGCTCCAGCTCCTTGGCGTACTTGTTGATCGTCTTGACCTCGTCCTTGAAGGTCAGGCCCTTGACGCCCTCAGCCGAGACGACGCCCGGGGTGTCCTCCAGGGTCACACCGATGAAGCCGACCTTGACGCCGTTCTTCTTCCACACCCAGTAGGGCTTCAGGAGCGGCTTCTTGGTCTTGTTGTCGATGACGTTCGCCGCGAGGTACGGGAAGTCGGCACCCTTGAACTTCTTGCCCTTGACGTAGCAGCCGTCGGTCGGGTGGCAGCCGCCCTTCTGCAGGCGGGCCAATTCCTTCGCGCCCTCGTCGAACTCGTGGTTGCCGACGCTCGTGACGTCGAGGTCGAGCCCGTTCAGCGCCTCGATGGTGGGCTCGTCGTGGAACAGGCCCGAGATCAGCGGGGAGGCACCGACCATGTCACCGGCGGCGGCCGTGATCGTGTAGTCGTCGGCGCGGCGGGCGTCGCGCAGGTGCGTGGCGAGGTACTCGACACCACCGGCGTTGATCGTCTCGGTGTGGCCGTCCTCGTGGACGTGCGTGACCCGGCCCGAGGAACCGGCCGGCGGCTCCAGGTTGCCGTGCAGGTCGTTGAACGACAGCAGCTGCACGTCCTGGTACCGGCTCGGCTTGTCCGTGCCGGGCGGGTACTTCGCCTCACCGGCGCTCGCCGGGAGTGCGGCGGCCAGCGCCCCGACGGTCGCCAGCCCGGCCGCGACGGCGAGGATCCGGTTACGGCGGCTTCTACGGCGCTGCGCTTGGGGTGTGGCTGACATGTGCCCCCCTGGTTCGTATGAGAAGTAAGAGAAACGTGAGATCGGCCCCGTCGGGCCGAAGCCTAGAGTCAACGCGCGTAGCGCGGCAGGGGGTTCATGGTTACGACCTGATTGCCGTCAGGGAGGACTGTTGACGAAACGGGATGAACGGTTCCCGTGGAGGTGTCGCGAGGAGCCGCGGGAAGCCGCACCAACAGCCACATTCAAGCCGCGCCCGCCGAACAGCAGAACCGACCGGGCTCACGGTCGCTCCCCCCACCGCACCCCCCGGTTAATCTCGAACCCATGACCAGCGACGACACCGGCCGGCCCGGCGCAGCGGCAAGCGCAGCCGCCCGCAGTATCGATACCCGCCTGGAACTCACCCCCGACCAGAGGGCCGCCGTCCTCGCCCTCCTCGACGAGGCCGCCCAGGTCGACGGCCAACAGGCGGTGTCCGAGCAGGGCCGCCTCCAACTCCGCGGCGGCCCCCGCGAAGGCGTGGCCCACCTCCTCCTCACCGTCGGCGACACCTTGGTCGGCTACGCCCAGTTGGAGGACAACGACCCCGTCGAGGCCCCGGCCGCCGAGCTGGTCGTCCACCCCTCCCACCGGGGCCACGGCCACGGCCGCGCCCTCGGCTCCGCCCTGCTCGCCGAGTCCGGCAAGCGGCTGCGCGTCTGGGCGCACGGCGGCCACTCCGCCGCCCGCCACCTCGCCCAGGTCCTCGGTCTCACCCTCTTCCGCGAACTCCGTCAGATGCGCCGCTCCCTGGCCGATTTCGACCCGCCCGAGCCGGTGCTCCCCGACGGCGTCACCGTCCGCACCTTCGTCCCCGGCGCGGACGACGCGGCCTGGCTCGCCGCGAACGCGGAGGCGTTCGCCCACCACCCCGAACAGGGCTCCCTCACCCAGCGCGACCTCGACGACCGCAAGGCCGAACCCTGGTTCGACCCGGCGGGCTTCTTCCTGGCCGAGCGGCACGGCGGCGAGGGCGGGGACGGCGGCCCCGAACTGGTCGGCTTCCACTGGACGAAGGCGCACGCCGCCGAGCAGCTCGGCGAGGTCTATGTCGTCGGTGTGCGCCCCGGCGCACAGGGCGGCGGCCTCGGCAAGGCCCTCACCACCATCGGCCTGCGCCACCTCGCCGCCCAGGGCCTGCCCACCGCGATGCTCTACGTCGACGCGGACAACAAGGCGGCGGTCACCGTCTACGAACGCCTCGGCTTCGTGACGTACGAGACGGACCTGATGTACCGCAGCGAAACCTGACACAGCCGCGCGTAAGCGGAGTTTTCCACAGGCAGGGGGCGGTGTTGTTGACACCGCCCCCTCTCTTGCACCACCCTTTCACTACTCAATTAGTGAAAGGGTGGTTGTTCGAGTGGTCGAGTACCGCATCGACCGGCGCAGCGGTGTCGCCACCTACGTCCAGATCGTCCAGCAGACCAAACAGGCCCTACGGATGGGCCTGCTGGAACCCGGCGACAAGCTCCCCACGGCCCGCGAGGTCGTGGAAGCCACCGCGATCAACCCGAACACCGTGTTGAAGGCCTACCGCGAGCTGGAGCGCGAAGGCCTGGTCGAGGCCCGCCGCGGCCTCGGCACGTTCGTACGGAGGTCACTGGGCACCACGCCCGCCGACTCCCCGCTGCGGGCCGAGTTGGACAGCTGGGCCGTACGGGCCCGGGAGAGCGGGCTCGAACGGGACGACGTGGAGGCCCTCTTCACGTCCGTACTGGACGAACACTTCACAGCAGACAAGCGAGATCAGGGGGACCAGGCATGACGGGGACCGCGATGGAAGCGGCCGCGCTCGGCAAGAAGTTCGGGTGGCGGTCCGAGCGCTGGGCGTTGCGCGAGTGCACGCTGCGGCTGCCGACGGGGCGGGTGTGCGCGCTGGTCGGGCCGAACGGCGCCGGCAAGTCGACGCTCCTGGCCCACGCGGCGGGCCTGCTCGCCCCCACCGAGGGCACGATCAGTGTGCTGGGCACGACCCCGGCGGCGGCCCGCGAGCGCATCGCCCACGTCGCCCAGGACAAGCCCCTCTATCCCCAGCTGACCGTGGCCGAGACCCTGCGGCTGGGCCGCGATCTCAACACCCGGCGCTGGGACGCGGCCGCCGCGGAGCGGGTGGTGGACGAGGGCGACCTGAACCGGAACGCGAAGATCCGTTCCCTCTCCGGCGGTCAGCGCACCCGGGTCGCGCTCGCCCTCGCCCTCGGCAAGCGGCCCGAACTGCTGCTCCTGGACGAGCCGATGGCCGACCTCGACCCGCTCGCCCGGCACCAGCTGATGGGCACCCTGCTCGCGGACTCCGCCGAGCACGGCACCACGGTTGTCATGTCCTCGCACGTCGTGGCCGAACTGGAGGGCTCCTGCGACCACTTGTTCCTGCTGGGCGCCGGGCGCATCCGGCTCGCGGGCCCCCTGGACGAGCTCCTCGCCGCGCACACCCTGGTCACCGGCCCGGCGGGCGACCTCGCCCCGCACACCGTGGTCGAGTCCCGCACGACGGGACGTCAGCTCACCGCGCTGATCCGCCCGCAGGGACCCGTCGGCCCCGGCCGCCAGACCGCCGAGCCGACGCTGGAGGAGCTGGTCCTCGCCCATCTGCGGGCGCCCGAGGCCCCGGCACTCACCATCGACGACGCGGGCGACGCCGAGGGCACCGAGGAAGACGACCACGACGGCGCCCGCGCCGACGCGACCGAGGCACGGGGGACCGCCGTATGAACCGCCTGGACGACCCGACCGCCGCGCCCGCGGCCAAGGCCGGCGCGCCCTCGACCACCCGCACCACGCACCCGGCCGCCGCCCCGACCCCGCCTCCCGCC
Organism: Streptomyces gottesmaniae; assembly: GCF_031845845.1. Taxonomy (NCBI): domain Bacteria; kingdom Bacillati; phylum Actinomycetota; class Actinomycetes; order Kitasatosporales; family Streptomycetaceae; genus Streptomyces; species Streptomyces gottesmaniae. Next base: position 36,721 of record NZ_JAVRFJ010000025.1, on the reverse strand, counting down.
CGCGGCCTGATCCGGGCGGTGCTCCGGCTGCACCAGTCGGCCCTGTGGTTCTGGGGACTACTGGTGGGCCTCGTCGCCGCCGGACTGCTGTGGGCCGCCGGGCCGGGCTACGACGCGGTCTGGGCGGTGTACGTGAAGAGCGGCTGCGCGGAGGCCGACTACTGCACGATCGGCGACGCCTACACCCGCTACGACCTGGCCGTCACCCTGGGCTCCACGGTCCTCACCCTTGCCCCGGCCCTGATCGGCGCCTGGGCGGGCGGCGCCCTGATCGCCCGCGAGCTGGAGAGCGGTACGGCGAGGCTGGCCTGGACCCAGTCCGTCAGCCCGGCCCGCTGGCTCGCCACCAAGCTCACGGTCCCGGCCGCCGTCATCGTCTCGGGGACGGTCCTGCTGACCCTGCTGAACCGCCTGGTGTGGGAGCGCGAGGAGCGGCTGCGGCACGAGCTGGGGACCCGGGACTGGTTCGCTTACAGCACCTTCCTGGGCAACGGCACCCTCGCCACCGCCCACGCCCTGCTCGCCCTGGCACTCGGCGCCCTCGCGGGCCTGCTGCTCCGCCGCTCCCTGCCCGCGCTCGCCGCCGGCGTCGCGGGCGTGGCCGCCGTCATGGTCACACTGCGGACCGTGCGCCACCAGCTGTGGCCGGTGGAGACCCTCGTCTCCAAGACCCCCGATCGCGGATGGACGGGCGAACTGATCGACCGCGGCCTCGTCACCACCTCGGGCGAGCGCGTCTCGGACGCGGCCTGCGAGGAGATCACCTGCGGTCGCACCGACGTCGCCGCCCACTACGCCGACTTCCACCCCTCCTCGCACTTCTGGCCCCTCCAACTCGTCGAGTCGGCCATCGTCCTCACCCTCGCCGCCGTACTGGTCTGGGCCGCCTTCCACCTGCTGCGCCGCCGTACGGGAGGGACCGTATGAGCACCGAGACCCGCCCTGCCGCACCCCCGGCGGACACCGCCACCCTCGGCGGCCTGACCTGGACCGTGTGGCGTGTGCACCGCCCGGCACTGCTGGTGTGGAGCGCGTGCGTGCTGCTCGTGGTCGGGTGGATGCTCTGGCTGCAGTACGTCACAGGCGCGGAGATACGCGCGGAGGAGGCCGCCTGCCGGAAGCTGGAGAACGGGTGCATCGACATCGGGTCCGCCTTCGACTACTCCATGGGCATGAGCTGGGTCGATACCTTGATCGCCTACTCCTCCTACGCCGTGGCCGCCTGGGCGGGGGCTTCACTGACCGGCCGTGAGCTGGAACGGGGCACGGCCCAGCTGGCCTGGACCCAGTCCGTCACCCCGGTCCGGTGGCTCATGGTCAAGCTCGCGGTGCCCGCCGTCGCACTGACCGTCGGCATGACCGTCCTGGTGCTGTTCTACCGCTGGGCCTGGTCCACGAACCGGGACCTGCGCGGCGACGAGTGGTACTACACCGACCCCTTCCTGAACCGCGGCCCCGCGGTCCTGGCGTACGCCCTGTGCGCGCTGGCCGTCGGCGCCCTGGCGGGACTCGTTCTCAGGCGGGCGCTTCCCGCGCTCGCCGTGGCCCTCGGCTTCATGGTCGCGTTCCACCTCTGGCTCGACGAACGGTTCGACGAGCTGTGGCCCTCCACGACGCTCCGTGGCACCGCCGCCAGCAGGCTGCCGATGACGGCGGACCAGCTGGAGCTGGGTGCCGTCACCGGCTCCGGTGCCCGCGTCAACGACCTGAGCTGCTTCGACGCCGATGCCGACATCGACTACACCAGGTGCATGAGCGGAAAGGGCTTCACCGATCTGTACGCCGAGGTGCACCCGGCGTCCCACTTCTGGCCCCTGCACCTCATGACGACCGGCATCATCCTCGCCGTCGCGGTCCTGGCCACCGCCGCCGCCTTCTGGCTCCTGCGCCGCCGCACCCACTGACGGACGGCACCCCCTACGTGCACGCCCTTCCTACGGGGGGAGGGGCGTGCCGACGGCGTACGGCCGGTGAACGGCGGGTGATCACGAGAGGGCGTACGCCGGGGTGCGGCGCACGCCGCCACAGAACCGGCGGTCCGCCCTGCGCTATCCCACACGTAAGGTCGCCGTAACCGGCGATTCAGACGGCCTTGCGACGCTTCCGCAATGAACCCCGTCGTGCCCGAGCCCTCGCCTCCCCCACGCAGCGGCCCAAGCAACGGGAACAGCACGGGGGACGACCCCCGCACGCCCGCGCCCGTCGCCCCGCACCACACCCCCGATGTCGTCGACGTCGTGGCGCGCATCGACGCGGACATCGCCGAGAACGCCGCCTCGAACGCCTCCTCGCGCGTCCCGGCACTCCCACCGGCCCTGTCCGACGCGCCTGTGATGCTCGCGGCGCGGAACAATGGTTCTATGAGCCAGTCCAACGCCCAGGCAGCCCAGGTCCAACACGCGCAGCCGTCCGTCGGCTCCATAACCGGCCACCGCCCCCACACGGTGTCGGCCGTGGTGTCCGACCTGGAACCCGACATCGACGCCGACCTCGACGCGTACGAGGAGGACTACCAGGGCGGCGAAAGGCTGCCGCAGGGCCGTTTCCTCGACCGGGAACGCAGCTGGCTCGCCTTCAACGAGCGGGTCCTGGAACTGGCCGAGGACCCCAACACCCCCCTGCTCGAACGAGCGAACTTCCTGGCCATCTTCGCCAGCAACCTCGACGAGTTCTTCATGGTCCGGGTGGCCGGTCTGAAGCGCCGCATCGCCACCGGCGTCGCCACCAGGTCCGCCTCCGGCCTGCAGCCCCGCGAGGTGCTGGAGATGATCTGGGCCCGCTCCCGCGAGCTGATGGCCCGGCACGCCGCCTGCTTCCACGAGGACGTCGCCCCGGCGCTGGCCGAGGAGGGCGTGCACCTGGTCCGCTGGAGCGAACTGGCGGAGAAGGAGCAGGCCCGCCTCTTCACGCTCTTCCGCCACCAGATCTTCCCGGTGCTGACCCCGCTGGCCGTCGACCCGGCGCACCCCTTCCCGTACATCTCGGGCCTCTCCCTGAACCTGGCCGTACGGGTGCAGAACCCGGTGACCGGCACCTCGCACTTCGCCCGCGTCAAGGTGCCGCCGCTGCTGTCCCGCTTCCTGGAGGCCTCCCCGGGCCGGTACGTCCCGCTGGAGGACGTGATCGGCGCCCATCTGGAGGAGCTGTTCCCGGGCATGGAGGTCCTGGAGCACCACGCCTTCCGGGTCACCCGCAACGAGGACCTGGAGGTCGAGGAGGACGACGCCGAGAACCTCCTCCAGGCCCTGGAGAAGGAGCTCATGCGGCGCCGCTTCGGGCCGCCGGTGCGCCTGGAGGTCGAGGAGAACATCAACCAGGAGGTCCTGGACCTGCTGGTGCGCGAGCTGAAGATCAAGGAGTCCGAGGTCTACCCGCTGACCGGGCCCCTGGACCTCACCGGTCTCTTCCGCATCGCCTCCCTGGACCGGCCCGAGCTGAAGTACCGCAAGTTCGTCGCGGGCGTCCACCGCGATCTGGCCGAGGTCGAGTCGGCGTCCGCGCCGGACATCTTCGCCGCCCTGCGCAGCCGGGACGTGCTGCTGCACCACCCGTACGACTCCTTCTCGACGTCGGTGCAGGCGTTCCTGGAGCAGGCGGCCGAGGACCCGGACGTCCTCGCCATCAAGCAGACCCTGTACCGGACGTCCGGCGACTCCCCCATAGTCAACGCGCTCATCGACGCGGCCGAGGCGGGCAAGCAGGTCCTCGTCCTGGTCGAGATCAAGGCGCGCTTCGACGAACACGCCAACATCAAGTGGGCGCGCAAGCTGGAGGAGGCGGGCTGCCACGTCGTCTACGGCCTGGTCGGTCTGAAGACCCACTGCAAGCTGTCCCTGGTGGTCCGTCAGGAGGGCGAGACGCTCCGCCGCTACAGCCACGTCGGCACGGGCAACTACCACCCGAAGACGGCACGGCTGTACGAGGACCTGGGCGTGCTCACGTCGGACCCGCAGGTCGGCGCGGACCTCTCCGACCTCTTCAACCGGCTCTCCGGCTACTCACGGCGCGAGACCTACCGCCGCCTCCTCGTCGCGCCCAAGTCCCTGCGCGACGGGCTGATCGCCCGCGTCAACAAGGAGGTCCAGCACCACCGTGCCGGACGTCCCGCGTACGTCCGTATCAAGGTCAACTCGATCGTGGACGAGGCGCTGATCGACGCCCTGTACCGGGCCTCGCAGGCGGGTGTGCCGGTCGATGTGTGGGTGCGCGGCATCTGCGCCATACGGCCCGGCGTCCCCGGCCTGTCGGAGAACATCCGGGTCCGCTCGGTTCTCGGCCGCTTCCTCGAACACTCCCGGATCTTCGGCTTCGGCAACGGCGGCGAGCCGGAGGTGTGGTTCGGCAGCGCCGACATGATGCACCGCAACCTCGACCGCCGCATCGAGGCCCTGATCCGGATCACCGACCCGGCCCACCGGGCGGCACTCAACCGCCTGCTGGAGACCGGCATGTCCGAAACGACCTCCTCCTGGCACCTCGGTCCCGACGGCGAGTGGACCCGGCACTCGACCGACGCGGACGGACAGCCCCTGCGCAACGTCCAGGAGATGCTCATTGACGCCCGGAGGCGCCGGCGTGGCACAGCGACACCTTGACCCCACGAACACCACGGCCGCACCCGCGGATGCCGTCGCCGGCTATCTGCGGGAGCGGGCCACGGAGTTCCTCCGCGCGCTGCGCACCCACCGGGAGACCGGTGGGGGCATGGCGTCCGGAGCCGAGGAGTCCACCGACGCGGCGCTCGCCCTGCGCCGCTCGGCCCGCCGCATCAGCGGCACGCTGCACACCTTCCGGCCCCTGCTGGACGCCGACTGGTCGGAGTCCCTCCGCCCCGAACTGGCCTGGCTCTCCGGCACGTTGGGCCGCGAACACGCCTACGCGGCCCGCCTGGACCGCCTGGTCACCGCCCTGAACCGGCTGTCAGGAGCGACCCCGTTCCCGGCCCAGGGGACTCCAGCCAAACCCGGCGGGGGCAGTCGTGCCGCCGGGGCGGCACGACTGGGCGCGACGGCACCGGCGGCCGCCACGCCCCACCCCGCACCCGACCGCGGCAACCTCACCGTCGGCGCCGCGAAAGCCGGCGCCCTGCTGGACCGGCAGCTCACCCTCGCCCGCACCCGGGCCCACTCCGCGGCCCTCCAGGCCCTCGGATCGAGCCGCTTCCACGCCGTCGCCGACAGCGTGGCCGTCCTCGCCAGCGAGGTCCCCCTCACCCCCACGGCCACCGCCGCGGACCTCGGCCCCCTCGCCGCCGCCGCCCACGACCGCCTCCGCGACGCCGTCACCGGCCTCCCGCTGCACACCGCCGGCCACCCCTACAACGCCGAGGCCCTCATCCACGGCCTCTCCCCGGACACCGCGCCCCACCCCCAGGACGCCCCCTGGCACCAGGTACGCCTCCTGCTCCGCCTCCACCGCTACGCCCTGGAGGTCCTGCACCCCGAGTCCGTACCCGTCGACGTACGCCTCCTGGCGGCCGGCGAGGCCCTCAACCGCCACCGCGACGCCAGCGAGGCGGCCTCGGCCGCCGCGGCCGCGGCCCGCACCCCGCGTATCGCCCCGGCCACGGCCTACGCCCTCGGCGTCCTGCACGCCGACCAGCGCCACGAAGTGGAGGCATCCCGGTTCGCGTTCCAGCAGTGCTGGCAGAAGGAGGCGGTGAGCACGTCGTGACCGAGAACACCGAGAACACCGACGCCGTCGTCAGGGCGGCCGGCTGCGTCCTGTGGCGCCACGCGCCCGGGGGCGACGGCCTGGAGATCTGCCTGGTCCACCGGCCGAAGTACGACGACTGGTCACACCCGAAGGGCAAGCTGAAGCGCGCCGAGGACGCCCTCGCGGGCGCGCTGCGCGAGGTGGAGGAGGAGACCGGCCAGCGGTGCGCGCCGGGGCCCCGGCTTCCCACCGCCCGCTACTTCGCCAACGGCCGTGCCAAGACGGTGAGTTACTGGGCCGCCAAGGCGACCGGCGGCCGCTTCGCTCCGACGGCCGAGGTGGACCGGATCGCCTGGCTCGACCCGGCCGCCGCCCGCGACCGGCTCACCCAGCCCCGTGACCGCGAACTGATCGACGACTTCCTGGCGACCCTCCGCCACGCATAGGGTCCCCGCCCCCGCGCACCGCACGCGTGGGGACCCACCCCGGGCACCGCCACACGCCCGCTACACCCCGCTCAGCGCGTGCCCCTCGGCGTCCGTCCTCGCCAGACTGCGCGCCCGCCGGGCCGGTCCGCGCCAGCCGCAGGTACAGCGCGCCACACAGAAGCGGCCCTGATCGACGGTGGTCGTACGGTGCTGCTGCGGGGGTATCGGCTCGTCCTGATGCGCCACACCAATTACGTTACCCAGGACAGGCGTCCGAACCGTCCGCCCCGAGTTCCCGGGCGACCCGCCGACCGCCCGCACCCTCCCGGCGTGACGACCTCCCCCGGCCGTCGTTATCCGAAACGACGGCAGGAACCCGGCAAACCCGGCAGGGGATCGGCAGGCGATGGTGACGCGGCGGCACAGCAGGACGGGCGCGGCACTCGCCGCGGCGGGACTCATCGCCGGCGCGACCGGCGTCACCGGCTGCGCCATCGGCGGCCTCACCGACGACCCCCTCCCCTCCGACCCGGTCGACCTGATGCACCGCGCCGCCCCCACCCTCGTCCGCGCGGGCAGCTCCAAGGCCCGTACGGAGATGGAGATGGCCACCGGCGGCACCCGGGTGACCATCCACGGCGAGGGCGTCTACGACTACGGCAGACAGCTCGGCCGGCTCAAGGTGCTGCTGCCGCACGACCCCGCCGGCCGCGAGGAGCACCGCCCGATCACCGAACTCCTCGCCCCCGGCGCGCTGTTCATGAAGAACCGGGGCGCGGGCGTCCCCGCCGACAAATGGGTCCGCGTCGACACGGGCGCCCTCTCCGACGGCAATCTGGTCACCGGCGGCGCCACCGACCCGTTCGCCGCCGCCGAGGTGCTGCGCGGGGCGCGCACGGCGCGGTTCGTCGGGGAGAGCGAGGTCGACGGCGTCCGGGTCCGCCACTACCGCGGCACCGCCGACCTCACGACGGCCTCCCGCGCGGCCTCCGAAGGCAACAGGGCCCCGCTGCGCGCCGCCGCCCGGGGCTTCGCCACGGCCCGCGTCCCCTTCGACGCCTACCTCGACGACGAGGGCCGTATCCGCAAGGTCCGCCACCGCTTCAGCTTCGTCAACGGCGGCGGACAGGGCACCGTCGCGGTCGCCTCCACGACGCTGCTGTTCGACTTCGGCGTCCCCGTCGCCGTACGCCTGCCGCGGCCCGAGGACATCTACGCCGGGAAGATCGCGGAGGAGTAGCGCCGGGACGCGGCGGAAGGCGCGGGGCCGGAAATGGTCCGTTGGTGCCATGCGCGGGCTGTGGGCCGCTGCCTACCCTAGGAGTCGGTGACGGCAGAGAAGAGGTGATGCGCGTGGCTCCGGCAGGCGGTACGGCGGTTCAGGACCACGTGGCCCTCGCCGAGATCGAACTCTGCGGCGACCTCATCATCGCCGCCTCCACCACCGACGGCGACCGCCTCAGCCCTGACCGCATCGACGAGGTCCTGCGCGTCTGGGAAGAACGGGCCCACGAGAGCGAACCACCCCGCTAGCGAAGGCCGACCGGAAGCCCGCACGCGGTGGCCGAAAAGCGCCCCGTCGGCAGGCTCCCGAGCCCCCGCCCCCTCAGGTCCGCAGCAGCCGCCCGATCGCCTTCGTGGCCTCCTCCACCTTCGCGTCGACCTCGGCGCCGCCCTTCAACGCCGCGTCGGCCACGCAGTGCCGGAGGTGTTCCTCCAGCAACTGCAGCGCGAAGGACTGCAGCGCCTTGGTCGAGGCGGAGACCTGGGTGAGTATGTCGATGCAGTAGACATCCTCGTCGACCATCCGCTGGAGCCCACGAATCTGTCCCTCGATGCGCCTCAGGCGCTTCAGGTGTTCGTCCTTCTGCTTGTGGTACCCGTGGATTCCACGGTCGTGGTCGGTCACCACACCCGGCTCCACGCCGTCTACGGCGGAGGGCACCTCGGCTCCGGCCCCTGTGGTCGTCATCGCAGCCTCCAGACATATACCCCTACCGGGTATATCGTATCGAACTTTGGCGGGTATACGCCCTGCGGGCAGCCCCCATGTCGACCCATCTCCCTGATGGGCGACACTGGGGGACGGCCCATTAGCCGTGGCCGGATGATGCGCCTAGCATCAGCCTGACCGAAACCCATGCATACCGAGGACCCCACGTGCGCTTTCGTCTGACCCCCAGGGAGACGAGCTTCTACGACATGTTCGCCGCCTCCGCGGACAACATCGTCACGGGCTCGAAGCTCCTGATGGAACTGCTCGGGGCGGACGCTTCCGCCCGGGCCGAGATCGCGGAGCGGATGCGGGCAGCGGAACACGCCGGTGACGACGCCACACACGCGATCTTCCACCAGCTGAACTCCTCGTTCATCACGCCCTTCGACCGCGAGGACATCTACAACCTCGCGTCCTCCCTCGACGACATCATGGACTTCATGGAGGAGGCCGTCGACCTGGTCGTCCTCTACAACGTCGAGGAACTCCCCAGGGGCGTCGAGCAGCAGATCGAGGTCCTGGCGCGCGCGGCCGAACTGACGGCCGAGGCGATGCCCAACCTCCGCACCATGGACAACCTCACCGAGTACTGGATCGAGGTCAACCGCCTCGAGAACCAGGCCGACCAGATCCACCGCAAGCTGCTGGCCATGCTCTTCAACGGCAAGTACGAGGCCATCGAGGTCCTCAAGCTCAAGCAGATCGTGGATGTGCTGGAGGAGGCGGCGGACGCCTTCGAGCACGTCGCCAACACGGTGGAGACCATCGCCGTCAAGGAGTCCTGAACCCTTCATGGACACCTTCGCTCTGGTCGTGACCATCGGCGTCGCGCTCTTCTTCACGTACACCAACGGCTTCCACGACTCCGCGAACGCGATCGCGACCTCGGTGTCGACCCGCGCGCTGACGCCGCGCGCGGCCCTCGCCATGGCCGCGGTGATGAACCTCGTCGGCGCGTTCCTCGGCAGCGGTGTCGCCAAGACGGTCAGCGAGGGCCTGATCTCCACGCCCGAGGGCTCCAAGGGGATGGGCATCCTCTTCGCGGCCCTGGTCGGCGCGATCACCTGGAACCTCATCACCTGGTACTTCGGCCTCCCGTCGTCCTCCTCCCACGCCCTCTTCGGCGGCATGGTCGGCGCGGCCCTCGCCGGTGGTACGACGGTCTACTGGTCCGGCGTGCTGGAGAAGGTCGTCATCCCGATGTTCGTGTCCCCGGTGGTCGGCCTGGTGGTCGGCTACCTGGTGATGGCGGGCATCATGTGGATCTTCCGCCGCGCCAACCCGCACAAGGCGAAGCGCGGTTTCCGGATCGCGCAGACCGTGTCGGCGGCCGGCATGGCCCTCGGCCACGGTCTCCAGGACGCCCAGAAGACGATGGGCATCGTCGTGATGGCCCTGGTCATCGCGGACGTCGAGGACTACGGCGACCCGATCCCGGTCTGGGTCAAGATCGCCTGTGCGGTCATGCTCTCCCTCGGCACCTACGCGGGCGGCTGGCGCATCATGCGCACCCTGGGCCGGAAGATCATCGAACTCGACCCGCCGCAGGGCTTCGCCGCCGAGACCACCGGCGCGTCGATCATGTTCATCACGGCCTTCATCTTCAAGGCCCCCATCTCCACGACCCACATCATCACCTCGGCGATCATGGGCGTCGGCGCCACCAAGCGCATCAACGCCGTCCGCTGGGGCGTCGCCAAGAACATCATCCTCGGCTGGTTCATCACGATGCCGGCCGCGGCCCTGGTCGCCGCGACGAGCTTCTGGATCGTGAACCTGGCCGTCCTGTAGACCCCGCCCCGTCAGGGGCGCGGAGAACCGCGCGAGAAGCCCCACCGGGTCCGCGCGAACCACACGAGAAAGGGCCCGCCCCCGGGAGCCGGGGGCGGGCCCTTCACCTACCTCGCGGCGGCACCGCCATGCAGCACCGCGAGGGGTCTTGGGAGGTCGGCCGGGACGACGCCGGCGCGGGCTCAGCCGAAGCGGCCGGAGATGTAGTCCTCGGTGGCCTGGACGGAGGGGTTGGAGAAGATCCGCTCCGTGTCGTCTATCTCGATGAGCTTGCCCGGCTGCCCGACGGCCGCGAGGTTGAAGAACGCCGTGCGGTCGGAGACACGCGCCGCCTGCTGCATGTTGTGCGTCACGATGACGATCGTGAAGCGCTCCTTCAGCTCACTGATGAGGTCCTCGATGGCCAGCGTCGAGATCGGGTCGAGCGCGGAGCACGGCTCGTCCATGAGCAGCACCTTCGGCTCGACCGCGATGGCACGGGCGATGCACAGCCGCTGCTGCTGACCACCGGAGAGACCGGAGCCCGGCTTGTTGAGACGGTCCTTGACCTCGTTCCAGAGGTTCGCGCCCTTGAGGGACTTCTCGACGATGTCGTCCAGCTCGGACTTCTTCTTGCCGCCGACCAGCTTCAGGCCCGCCGCCACGTTGTCGTAGATCGACATCGTGGGGAAGGGGTTCGGGCGCTGGAAGACCATGCCGACCTCGCGCCGCACGGAGACCGGGTCGACCCCGGCGCCGTACAGGTTCTCGTCGTCGAGCATGACCTTGCCCTCGACGCGGCCGCCGGGCGTGACCTCGTGCATCCGGTTCAGGGTGCGCAGGAACGTGGACTTTCCGCAGCCGGAGGGGCCGATGAAGGCCGTCACGGTGCGGGGCTCGATGGCCATCGAGATGTCCTCGATGGCGCGGAAGGAGCTGTAGTAGGCGTTGAGGCCGCTGACGTCGATTCGCTTGGCCATGTGAATCACTGCTTCTTTCGCGAGGAATTCGCGGGGAATTCGGGGATCTGGTCGCTGGTGGCCGCGTCAGCGACCGGGCGCGCGGCGAAGCCGCGTGATTGTCATCGTGGGGCCTTCCAGCGGGCGATGCCGCGGGCCGCCAGGTTCAGGATCATGATGAAGGCGATCAGCGTCAGCGAGGCCGCCCACGCACGGTCGTACGCCGCTCCGGAACCGCCGCTCTGCTGGAACTGCAGATAGATGTACATCGGCAGCGAGGCCTGCGGGTCGGAGAAGGGGTTCGCGTTGATGTAGTTGGAACCCCACACCAGGAGCAGGACCGGAGCGGTCTCACCGGCGATACGGGCGACCGCGAGCATCACACCTGTCGTAATACCACCGATGGCGGTCGGCAGCACGATTTTGAGGATGGTGCGCCACTTCGGCACGCCCAGCGCCAGCGAGGCCTCGCGCAGCTCGTTCGGGACGAGCTTGAGCATCTCCTCGGTCGAGCGGACGACGACCGGCAGCATCAGGATGGTCAGCGCCATCGCGCCGGCGAAGCCGGAGGGGCCCATGCCCAGGATCAGGATCCAGGTGCTGAGGATGAACAGACCCGCGACGATCGACGGGATGCCCGTCATGACGTCGACGAAGAAGGTGACGGCCTTGGCGAGCCTGCCCCGGCCGTACTCGACCAGATAGATCGCGGTCAGCACACCGATCGGCACGGAGATGACCGCGGCGATGGCGACCTGCTCCAGGGTGCCGAGGATGGCGTGGTAGATGCCGCCGCCGGGCTGGGAGGTGGCGACCACGCCCATCGAGTGGGTGAGGAAGTAGACGTCGAGGACCTTCACGCCACGGCTGATGGTCTCCCAGATGAGGGAGGCCAGCGGGAGCACCGCGAGCAGGAACGCCACCCAGACCAGGCTGGTCGCCAACCGGTCCTTGGCCTGTCGCGTGCCCTCGACGCGCGCGGCGATGACGTACGAGCCGAGGACGAAGAGGATGCCGGCGATCAGGGCCCACTGGACGGAGCTTTCGAGGCCGATCGCGGTGCTGATGCCGAGGCCCAGCGCGACCGAGCCGGCGGCCACCGCCCAGGGGAACCACTTGGGCAGGGACGCGGCACGCAGGGTGCTCGGGCCCTTCGGGGTGAGAGTTTCGTTGCTCATGCGTTGGCCCCCGAGAACTCCTTGCGGCGGGCGATGATCATCCGGGCCGCGCCGTTGACCAGCAGGGTGATGACGAACAGGACCAGACCGGAGGCGATGAGGGCGTCCCGGCCCATCTCGGTGGCCTCGCTGAACTTGCTGGCGATGTTCTGGGCGAAGGTGCCGCCGCCCGGGTCCAGCAGGCTGAGGTTGATCTCGAAGCTGGACGACAGGACCATCGCCACGGCCATGGTCTCACCGAGCGCGCGGCCGAGGCCGAGCATCGAGGCGGAGATGACACCGGAGCGCCCGAAGGGCAGCACCGCCATGCGGATGACCTCCCAGCGGGTGGCGCCGAGGGCCAGCGCGGCCTCCTCGTGCATCCGCGGGACCTGGCGGAAGACCTCACGGCTCACGTTGGTGATGATCGGCAGGATCATGATCGCGAGCAGGATGCCGACGGTGAGCATCGAGCGGGGGGCGCCGCCCTGCCAGTCGAGGATGCCGGTCCAGCCGAAGTAGTCGTTCAACCAGCCGTAGAGCCCGTCGAGCTGCGGTACGAGGACCAGGATGCCCCAGAGGCCGTACACGATGGACGGCACGGCGGCCAGCAGGTCGACCACGTACGCGATGGGGCCGCCCAGCTTGCGCGGGGCGTAGTGCGTGATGAAGAGCGCGATGCCGACCGCGACGGGGACCGCGATGGCCATCGCGATGACCGACGAGACGACGGTGCCGAAGGCCAGGACCGCGATGCCGAACACCGGCGGGACCCCGGTGGGGTTCCACTCGAAGGTGGTGAAGAAGTTGGCCTCGTCCTTGCTGATGGCGAGCGCGGCACGGTAGCTGAGGAACACGGCGATGGCCGCCATGAGCACCAGCAGGAAGATGCCGGACCCGCGGGACAGGCCGAGGAAGACCCGGTCGCCGAAGCGCGTGACGCCACGGGCGGCACGCTTGTCCTCGGGGGTCTCGGAAGTCGGTGGGGTGCGGGGTGCGGGAGTGTCTTTGATCGATATGTCCATCAGGTTCTCCGGTCTGCGGAGCCATCGCCGTGGGGCGGCGGCTCGGGGCGGAGCCGCCCGCGGTGGCGGGAGACTCCTGGCGGCGGTGCACCGGACGGTGCGGCCCAGTCCCGGTGGGGGCTGGGCCGCACTCAGGTCAGCTCAGTTCCGAGATGGTCTTGCGGACCTTGGTGATGATCTCCTCGGGCATCGGGGCGTACCCGGCCTCGGAGAGCAGCGCCTGGCCGTCCTCGGACGCGATGTAGGTGAGGAAGGACTTGGTGGCGGGGAGGGTGTCCGCCTTGTTGCCCTTGTCACAGACGATCTCGTAGGTGACGAGGGTGATCGGGTAGGCGCCCTCGGCCGTGGGCTTGTAGTTCAGCTTCAGCGCGAGGTCCTTGCCCGTGCCGACGACCTGGGCCTCGGAGATGGCCTTGGTGGCGTTCTCGACGGTCGCCTTCACCGGCTCGGCGGCACCGGTCTTGACGTCGACCGTGGTGATGCCGTCCTTGGCGTAGGAGAGCTCCATGTAGGAGATCGCGCCCTTGGTCTCCTTCACGCCCTGCGCGACACCGGAGGAGCCCTGCGCGGACTGGCCGCCCTTGGCCTGCCAGGCCTTGCCGCCCTCGTACTTCCAGTCGTCGGGGGCCGCGGCGATCAGGTACTTGGTGAAGTTGTCCGTGGTGCCGGACTCGTCCGAGCGGTGGAAGGCCTGGATCTTGAGGTCGGGCAGCTTGGCGTCGGGGTTCAGCTTCGCGATCGCCTCGTCGTTCCAGTTGGTGATCTTGCTGTCGAAGATCAGGGCGAGGGTCTTGGCGTCCAGGACCAGGCTGTCGACACCCGGGACGTTGTAACCGACGGCGATCGGACCGCCGACCATCGGCAGGTCGATGCCCTGACCGCCGGAGCAGACCTCCTTGGAGGCCGTGACCTCTTCCGGCTTCAGCGCCGAGTCGGAACCCGCGAAGGCGACCTGGCCCTGGGTGAACGCGGTGATACCCGCGCCCGAACCGCTGCCCTTGTAGTTGATCACGACGTCCTTGCAGGCGCCCTGGTACTGCGCCACCCAGGCGTCGATCGCGTTCTTCTGCGCGGAGGAGCCGTCGGCCAGCAGCTGACCCTTGGCGTCACCGCAGTCGATGTTGCCAGCGGCGGCCGTGCTCTCGTCGGTACCGGTCGTGCCACCACTGGTGTCGTCGGACCCGCACGCGGTGAGGGTCAGAGCGCCGGTGAGGGCGACAGCACCGAGAGAAAGGGCGCGCAGTCGGTTCTTGCGCTGAAGCTTCACTTTCGGGAGTTCCTTCCAGGAGCCGCCGTCCACATGGCGGCGTGCGAAGTCGTCGTATCAGCCTCGGGACCCGTTCCACCGATGCCTTCGGTCCCTCAGACTGCTGTCGTCACGGGCTGCGAGGCCGTATTTCGGTCCACATCCCGCACCGGGTAAGGCCGAAATTAGGCAGATCAGGTGAAGCCGCCAATGGACGGAAGTGAACGGCGAGTGAACCCCTGCCGACAGTGCGGTGAGGTCACGGAACGCTTACAGGGAGAACACGTGAGGGTCCCGATCCGCACCGCCCCCTCTCCGCACTCTAACTCTCCGCACTCGAGTAGCTACAGAGAGAAACAATCCCCAGCTGACCACCACTCCACGCACCCGAATCCCCGGAAAGCCACACCCCCGGGGCCCGAAACGGCAGCGCCGACCGGGCACGGCCCACCCCAGGGGCACGAGGAACCGCGCGACCGGCCACGGTCCCGCAGCCGCCCACGGACCTGCACCCCCGAGCCATGAGGCGCCCCAGGCGAGGGGCGCAGCCCCAGGAGGGGGCCGGAGGGGGCAGGGTCGAAGGGGCGCAGCCCCTGGGTGGGGCACCTCCCGCTCGAGCGAAGCCGAGGGCGAGGGAGGGACAGGTAGGGGCGGCGGGGGCGCATCCTGGGAACCCGCACCCCACCAACCCCGTCTCGTCCCAAGAACCCACGCACGGCGCACCGGGAGAGGCCACATGGAACGGCGCACATTCATAGGCGGCGCAGCCGCACTCACCACCACCCTGACCGCCTCCACGTCCGCCTGCACCAACCCCGACCCCAC
The DNA here is from genome assembly GCF_031845845.1 of Streptomyces gottesmaniae. NCBI lineage: Bacteria > Bacillati > Actinomycetota > Actinomycetes > Kitasatosporales > Streptomycetaceae > Streptomyces > Streptomyces gottesmaniae. The sequence continues at coordinate 21,660 of NZ_JAVRFJ010000025.1, read as the reverse complement.
CCCCACCCGCGCCACGGACACCTCCCTCCGCACCACCACGACGACCACGACGACCGGCTCCGGCACCCCCACCACCGCCACCTGGTCCGCCCTGGCCCGAGACCTGGACGGCCCCCTCATCCGCCCCGGCGACAAGGCCTGGTCCACGGCCCGCCAGCTCTACAGCACCCGCTTCGACACCCTGAAGCCCACCGCCGTCGCCTACGTCGCCCACCCCGACGACATCCGCACGACCCTCGCCTACGCCAGGGCCCACGCCCTCAAGGTCTCGATCCGCAACGGCGGCCACTCCTACGCCGGCTGGTCCTCCGGCAACGGCCGCCTGGTCATAGACGTGTCGAAGCTGAACAAGGTCCGCGCCTCCGCGAACGAGGCCGTCGTCGGAGCGGGCTCGAAGCTCATCGACGTCTACCGCGCCCTGGCCGCGAAGGGCGTCACCATCCCCGCCGGCTCCTGCCCGACCGTGGGCGTCTCCGGCCTCACCCTCGGCGGCGGCCACGGCGTCACCTCCCGCGCCTACGGCCTGACCTGCGACAGCCTCACCCAGGCCACGCTGATCACGGCCGACGGCAAGCGGCTGATCGCGAACGCCACCACCAACAAGGACCTCTTCTGGGCCCTACGAGGCGCGGGCAACGGCAACTTCGGCGTGGTCACGGAACTCCGCTTCCGGACCCACCCGGCCCGCCAGGGCGTCACCGCGTACCTCACCTGGCCGTGGTCCAAGGCCGCCGCCGTACTGAAGGCCTGGCAGGAGTGGGGCCCGACCCAGCCCGACGAGATCTGGTCCTCCTGCCACCTGGAGAACGGCGGCAGCCCGACCGTAGCCGTCGCCGCCTTCTCCCTCGGCTCCTACGGCGACCTGGAGAACGCCCTCGACCGCCTCGCCGACCGCGTCGGCACCCCGGCCCGCAGCGTCTCCCTCAGGCGGCGCTCGTACGAGGACGCCATGGAGGGCTACGCCGGCTGCGGCTCCTTCTCCGCCGACGCCAAGTGCCATCTCCCCGGCTCGACCCCGGGCCGCTCCCCCCAGGGCGCGCTGCGCCGGGAGACGTACGCGGCTCGCTCGGACTTCTTCGACCGCTCGATCTCCCCGGCGGGCATCCAGACCCTGCTGACCCAGATCACGGGGGTGAAGGGCGGAGCCGGCAGCATCGCCCTCACCGCCCTCGGCGGCCAGGTCAACCGGGTCTCCCCCACGGCCACGGCGTTCGTGCACCGCCGCTCCCGGATGCTGGCCCAGTACCTCGCCTCCTGGAGGAGCGGCACCTCCGGCACGGCGGCCCAGTCCTGGCTCACCACGGCCCACAAGTCCATGACCCGCCACGCCTCCGGCGCCGCCTACCAGAACTACACCGACGCCACCCTGACCGACTGGAGGAAGGCGTACTACGGCGACGCGGCCCCCCGCCTGACCGAACTGAAGAAGCAGTACGACCCGACCCGCTTCTTCACGTTCCCGCAGGCCTTGTAGCCCCTCAAGGGGCGCGGGGAACCGCGCGACCAGCCCCCACCGAACCCGCGGACGAGGGCGAAGAACGGGGGTCAAAGGGGCACAGCCCCTTGAGGACGGGAAGGGTAGGGGCGGCGGGGGCGAAAGACCCCCGGGGCGAACCCTCAGCCCTCAGGTCAGCCCCTCAGTCGGCACCTTCAGGCAGCACCCTCAGGCAGCACCCTCAGGCCGCCAAATCCCGCTCCTCCGCGGAAGCCGACTCGACCCGCGCCCCCGGAATCACCGCACGCCCCCCGTCACGCCCCCGAGCCCGCACGATCCACCCCACCCGAGCCGACCGCTCCACCGCCCTCATCAGGGGCGTGAGCAGAGCCATGGCGAGCGGCGACAGCAACAACGCGACCGCGGTCCCGAGCGCGAACCCGCCGATCACATCGGTCGGGTAGTGCACACCCATGTAGACCCGGATGAACCCACCCAGAAGCCCGATGACCAGCCCGACCATCCCGAACTTCCGGTTGGCGACGAACAGCCCCACCGCCATCGCCATGATCAGCGTCGCGTGATCGCTCACGAACGAGTAGTCGGTCTTGCCGGAGACCAGCACCTCCAGCCCCTCATGATCGAGAAAGGGCCGGGGCCGCTCCACGAACCCGCGTATCGGCACGTTCACCAGCACGGCGATCCCGGCGGCGAGCGGCGCCCACATCAACGCGGCCACGGACGAGGCGGCGTCCTCCCCGCCTCGCTTCCGCACGCCCCACCAGCACCACAGGATCAGCAGCACCATCGCGAAGAGGAGCCCGTACTCCCCCACGAACTCCATCACCCGGTCGAGCCAGGTCGGCGCATCCTTGGCCAGACCATTGATGTCGTACAGCAGCTCGACGTCGGGGTTCGATCCGGCTTCAGCGGCAAGTGCGGCATGCGCGGCGAGTCCAGCCATCGTGCTGCGGCCCTTTCGTCATCGTTCTCGCGACCGCACCCTTACGTGCGCCGCGCTCTGCCACCCCCGTGGTGTGCGTAGTGCTTCCGCGTGAGCGTCAACGGGCTACGTCAAATAGGAACGCACACTCTTCTTCAATGCGTTCCACCCTCCACTGAATGATCACTCAGACGTTACCGAAGAGAGACACGTCTGCGCAGCTCAGGGCAGGGGTTCACGGAGAATTGCGGGACCCTCAGACCGTCGTAGGCAGCGCTTTCGCGCCATCTTCGGTGACCCGGGTCGCACCAAAGTAGTCGGGGGTGTCAATCGGGTCGAACCGGATGACCGCCCCGGTCCGCGGAGCGTCGATCATGTATCCGCCCCCCACATAAATCCCGACGTGGCGAATGGCCCGCGAGTTGGTGAGGTCGTCGGAGAAGAACACGAGATCCCCGGGCAGCAACTCGTCCCGCGACGGATGCGGCCCGGCGTTGTACTGATCGTTCGCGACCCGCGGCAGGGTGATCCCCACACTCTTGTACGCCGCCTGCGTCAGCCCCGAGCAGTCGAAGCGTCCGCCCTGCTCAGCGGTACCGGTGCCGCCCCACAGGTACAGCGTCCCGAGCTTCTTCTGCGCGTACGCGATGGCCCCGGCCGCCTGCTCACTCGGATCGACGCGGCTCGTGGGCGCGGCGAAACTCTCCGACAACGTCGTGATCGTCTTGACGTAGTTCTGGGTCTCCTTGTACGGCGGAACGCCCCCGTACTTGATCACGGCGTAGGCGCCCGCGTTGTAGGAAGCGAGCATGTTCGCCGTCGGATCGCCGGGGACGTCCTTCACGTACTTCGCGAGGGAGCAGTCGTACGAGGCGGCCGATGGAATCGCGTCATTCGGGTCCCAGACGTCACGATCGCCGTCCCCGTCACCGTCCAACCCGTGCGTGGCCCAGGTCCCCGGAATGAATTGCGCGATCCCCTGCGCGGCGGCGTGGCTCTGCGCCTTCGGATTGAACCCGCTCTCCTGGTACAGCTGCGCGGCGAGCAGTGCCGGATTGATGGCGTCGCACAGATTGCCCCATTTCTGCACGAGCGCCTGATAAGCGGCGGGAACAGCCCCCTTGGCCAGCCCGACCGACTTTCCCCCGATCCCGGCGGCGAGATTCCCGGCGACCAGATAGACCCCGACGACCAGCACCATCACGAAGGCGAGCCCGGCGCTGCCGGCAGCGATCACCACGATCCACGCCTTACGCACCGTCAACCGCCCCTCACCGCGCGCCAGTCCACCGCCAGCAAGTGTAGAGCGGCACCGGCCCCGGGGGAATGATCACTCAACGGCACCACAGTCGACCCACAGCAGCTTGCCACCCCGCGAGACGCCGAGGTCGCGCAACACGGACACACCCCGCCTCTCGGAGCAGGCACGCACGAGCCGCAACCCACGCCCACCTTCGGCGTCGAGGTCGACGGGCCGACCGTCCTCTTCGAACCCCACCGGCACCCGCCAGTCCCGATCCCACACCCCCACGCGCAGCCTCCCGCCGACCTCCAGCACCCTCAGGGCGTACTCCTGCGCAGTGTGCCGATGAGCGTTGGTGAGCAGCTCGGCGGCCAGCAGTTCGGCGGTGGCGGTGAGTTCGGAGAGGCCGTGGGCGTCAAGCACAACCCGGAGGGTGGCGCGGCCGACGCCGGGGGATCGGGGGTCCCGAGGGAGACGAAAGGTGTAGTTCCAGGACGGGGATACGGCGCACCAAGGTAGCGGCGAACAGTGAACGCCTTCACCAGTTACTTATGATCTCGTTCACTACACACTCATGTGGGTGCCCAGCGACAGCAAGGAGGCGGGCAGGCCCGTGAGGACCAACCCGACGGGGAGACTCCTGGTCAGCAGACAGACGCAGGTCAGCAACACGGAGGCCGGACGCGTGGGCGTCGGCGCCGAGCGCCTCCGCACGATCGCCTGCCATGACGACTCCTCGGCGATCCACCCTCACCACCACCCCCTCCTCCTTCCGAGCCCTCCTCCTTCCGAGCCCTCCTCCTTCCGAGCCCTCCTCCAAGCACTCAAACTCGACAAGGAACCCACCCGTGCCTGACGTCCCCCCGGACCTCGACTGGATCCGCGCCGCCCCCGACGACGCCACCAACCCCGGCCCCTGGATCGAACTCGCCTTCGGCGAGGGGAACGGCGAGGACGACCCCGAAGCCCCCGTCTACATCCGCGAGACGAGCGACCCGGACACCGTCGTGACGACGAACCGCCGGAAGTGGGACGCGTTCGTACTGGGCGTCCAGGCAGGCGAGTTCGACCACTTCGTGGAAGGGGTCGAGGGGTTCGAGCCGACGGTGCGGCAGCCGGAAGCCTGACAGAGCGACACAGCCGGCCACCCGACCCCTCAGAAGACCGAGCAGGCTAGAGAATCTCGAAGATCCCGTCGGCCTGAAGCCCGGCACTCGGCGTCATACGGCTCACGACACCGGCCTCCACGATCAGCAGATCCGGCAGCCACTCCTCGTAGAAGCGGACATGCCCCACGACTCCTGCCGTGCTGGTGCGCGCTCCGAGCCAGCCCACCAGCCGCCGCAGGTCGTCGAACTGGTCAGGATGCACCTCCTGCCGCACCGTCAGAGCCCACCCCCGCTCCCGCCCGCACAGCTCCCCCACCAGGGCGCCGCCGACCCGCCAGGCCGCCCCTCGCTCGGCCAAGAGCGGGTACTCGTACGCGCCTTGCCCCCCTCCGTCACCGTCGTCTCCGTGCCTGTCGTCGCCTTCCTCACCCAAGTGCCAGCGCAACAAGGTGAGATCTTCGACCGGAAGAGACGCAGGAAGATCGAGACTGAGCTGAAGCTCGTAGTAGTCACCCATGCCGGAAGGCTATGAGGAGGGGGAAAGCCGCTGTCCTCAGGACTTGAACCCGATCACCCCGAACCCGGGTCGCGACTCCGCGTGCCGCAGCCACTTAAGGACCTGCATGACCGCCTCCACGACTTCCGGCTCCAGCGGCGGCGGCTCCGCGCCCGTGGCCTTCGTCGCTTCGAACTGCTCCAACGCCCGGAGACACTGGTCGTGCTTCCACTCACCGCAGCCCGGCATGTACGTCGACGGCAGCGGGTCCGGCAGCCCTCCGTACCCGAACTCCTCCACGGACACCGCCGTGATCCCGAGCGCGCTCAACCCCTCGTCGACCACCGACAGCCAGTCGCCGCGGTGCGGGGTGAAACAACTGTTGTCCAGGAACGACCCCGTGAGGGAACACAGCCGCTTGTACGCATACCCGTACTGAAAGGCATGCTCCTTGTCCTCACCGAACGGCCCTCCGTGGACGACCGCCCGCAACGCCTCGTACGCCGTCGGCGCCCCGTCCTCGATCTCGGACGCGAACCACTCGTCGTCCCGCGCCAGATCGTCCCCGAACTCGCTCCGCACGACATCCAACAACTGCTGGTCACCGGAACCGACGAGCGCCCGGGTGGCAGCCACATCCAGCAGATACACACTCAGAGAAGAACTCATGCCCTCAACGTAGCCGCAGCCACTGACACTCCCTCAGCCTGAGACCAGGGGCGCAAACTCGCCCTCACGATGTCCATGTCACGCCGGCCGAAGGCGGGAAGTCGGGGTAGCCCTGCCCCGTCCACGCCGCGCCCGTGACCTCGGTGCCGGGGTCGGCGAGAACCGGTGCGCACGTCTCGTACGAGGCTCCGGGCGGGAAGCTCTTGGTCTTCGGGTAGGAGTCGCAGGCGGCGAAGGTCCCGATGACCAGGAGCTGCCGGGCGGCCGTTCCGTCGTCGAGCAGGCCGCCCGGCGGATCGACAGGCGCGTGGGAGAGATCGTTCTTGCCCGCGTTCTCGATGGTCGCCCGCACGTAGTACGGCGTCATCTTCTTGGCGTCGTCCTCCAACCCCAGCGAGGCCACATCGGCCTTGCTGCCCTTCTCGATGCCGGTGACAGTGACCTTGAGAAGCCCCGACTTCGTCCCCCCTTCATAGCGGAGCAGAGTCGGCTCCCCGAGCTTCGCCTTGGTCCCCGCCTTCACCGTGCCGTCCTCGTTCACGCTGGACGTGGGGGACGGCGAGGACTGAGAGGAAGCGGAAGAGGAGACACGCGAAGCGGGCTTGTCGTCGGCGGGACCCGTCCCCTCGCCGGAACCGCAGCCGACGAGGGTGAGCAGGAGAAGGACCGAGGCCGCGCGCGGCGCCGGTAGACGACGAAGGCGGGTGATCATGCCTGGCAGCGTATCTGTTGCTAGGAATTGCCCCTGGCGGGGTGGCGCCACGCCGGCTCGTGGGCGAAGCAGGCGATGGCGTGGGACGGAGGGCGATGAGGCCGTCCCTGTCTGACGGCCTGCATGGTCCGCGAGATCCAGGAGCGGCGGGCCGGCCGGCCCGCCGGACGACCGAGTGCGTGTCCACGGTCCTTGCGCCCGTGGGCGGCTACGAGCTGAACCAGCAGGGCCCTTTCACCCACCTGCTGCCCCGGTCCCCCCGCACGAACTGTTCACCGAGGCGAGGACCGCCTCACACCACTGGGCCCGGCGTCCCGGCGCCCGGGCCGCGCAGGGCCCGCACCCGGGACAGCGACAACCTCCGCCATACCCGGTCGACTTCCGTGACGACGACTGTGATCTCTTCCCCCACCCGGATGACCTCGTCCGGCGACCCACAGGGCTCCACGGTCAGCTCACTGAGGTGGACCAGCCCTTCGATCCCATCGGCCACCTCGACGAACGCCCCGATCGACGCCACCATCGTGACCCGGCCCGGCAGACTCCGCCCCACCTGGACCCGGTCGGCGAACTCCTGAAAGGGATCCGGTTCCAAGGCCCGCAACGACAGTCGGGCCTCCCCGTTCCAGGTGTCGAACTGCAGAAACTCACAAGTCACCCGCTGCCCCACCCTCACGACCTCTGAAGCGGCCCCGATGCGCCGCCAGGACAGTTCGGGAATGGTGATGAACCCGACCCCCGGAAAGAACGGATGCTCCGGCCCGTCATCGAGCGCGACGAACACCCCGAACCGCTCAACCGCCGCGACCGTCCCGCCGAGCACCTCCCCCTCCCGAAGCCCACCCAGAAACGCCCACAGAGCGGGAGTCTCCTCGGCCCCCAACCTCACCGCCTCGCCACCCTCCGCGCCCATCCCCGACTCAGGTCGGGAACTCGCCCAGCCAGCCGTGCTGCAGAAGATGCTTGGGGAGGTACTCGGACTCGACGTCGAGGGGAAATTCGCCGTCGAAGGCGAGGCAGGCGATGGCGAGGGGGCCGAGAGCGACGGTGCCGTCGAGCTTGGCTTCCCGCTCCTCGTCGCGCGTCCAGTACGCCCGGTGCAGTTTCAGCGCGTCGACCAGCGCGGGACCGAAGCCCTCCTCATCCCTGCGGACGAAGGTGTAGAACAAGTTGATCGGCGGGTAAAGCACGCCGTCCAGCAGGTCACGCGGAGCGATCCGGGCCACGGCGGGATCCGACGCCTGAATGGTGGCGGTGAGCTTCTCCACCAGGCCCGGCCTCCTCAGCCAGTAGGCCTGCAGGGTGTCGACCCAGTGGTAGATGTACTCGTCGTACTGCCCTTCCGGCGACCGCAACCGATCCAAGGGGATCTCGCACAGTTCCGTCATGCGCTGCTGATCACGGCAGATGACGGCCAGCCAGAAGGCGGTGAGCCAGGCGCCCGCGTCGGCGGTCGGCAGCGGCCCGACCGCGGGCAGGGTCCGCAGCTTGTGGTTGATGCGGCACTCGACGGTTCCCTCACTCACGCCGGTCACGGCGAAGAGCGCCGAACCCAACTGCGTCGCGTTCACGGCGGCTTCCCAGGTCTCCACCGCCGCGGCCCGGGGATCGACGACACACCGGGCGCGCAGCGCCATGACAGCGGTGCCGAAGATCGAATCGATCGCGGCCGCCGACCCTTCGAGACGGTCGATCCCCTTGATCAGATGCTGGTTCACCCGCTCCGCGAACTGCTCGGCCTCAGGTCCTGCCGACCGCCCGTGCCTGGCGATGTGTACGGTCACGGAAGCGTCCCCTGCCCCTCGGCCCTACATGGCCTGCGGAGAATTTGATAAGTACTTCTGGCTTTCTGGGGAGACATGCTTTCCATCCGGACGCGTACGTCTGCCGAAACCCTTCTCGGACTGCTCTTGGCCTCGATGCCACCTGCCGCACCGGCTCACGTCTCGAACTCGCCCACCCAGGACCGCTCCAGGAGATGCTTCGGCAGGTACTCGGACTCGACCTGGATGGGCATGCCCACGTCGTAGGCGAGGCAGGCTACGGCTAGGGGCCCGAGGGCGACGGCGCCGTCGGTGCTCTGCTCGCGGTCCTCGTCCGCGCTCCAGTACTCCTTGTGGAGTCGGAGTGCCTCGGCGAGGGCGGTGTTGAACTGTCCCTCATCCCGCTTGAGAAACTGCAGAAACAGGTTGAGCGGCGGGTAGAGGACCTTCAGCATCAGCTCACGGTCGGCAACCCGGAGCCGATCCGGGTCGGTCCCCCGAAAGGCTGCGGTGAACTTGTCGCCGAGACCCGGCCGTTCCATCCAGTACGCCTGCAGAGCATCGACCCAGTCATAGATGTACTCGTCGTAGACCGCCCCTGAACCGAGCAGCAGATCGACCGGCACGTCGGACAGACGCGTCATGCGGTCCTGGTCCCGGCAGATGACCGCCAGCCAGAACGCGGTGATCCAGTTGCCCGCGTCGGTGAAGTGCTGGGCGCCGATGGCCGGGATCGTACGCACCTTGTGCGCGATCCGGCACTCCACTGACTCCTGATCCGTGATGGCCGCCGCGAACATGGCGGAGCCGACTTGCAGCGCCGCCACCCAAGCTTCCCAGGTCTCGGACTTGTCAGCGGTGGCATCGTGGAGACAGTGCAGCGCCGCCTTGCTCAAGGCGCTGCTGAAGATCAGGCCGAACATCTCGGGATGCTCTGAGAGAACCTCTATCTCTTCGAGCAAACGCCGGTCAGCCGCCTCGATGAAGTTCGTCGCATCCCCAGGCGAAGGCTCGTCGTCCCGTGGCACACGTACGGTCATCAGTTGCTCCCGGGTTTGCCGATGTCGAACTGCTGCATCTCGTAACCAGCATATTTGCCGCCCGGCGTGGCATCCGCCTTGACCAGGACGTAGTCGACCTTCCCTATGGCGAGGGCAATGCGCAGTTTGCTCGCGAGGTCCGCCTCGGCGTGGTCCTTCGCCCTGTCGGCCCGCTTGTCCATCTCTTTGAGGATGGTCTCGAAGTATTCCCGGGTGCCCTGCTGGACGCGATTGCCCAGATGGCTCGTCCGCTCTCCGATCTTCGCGGTTGTGGACCCCTTGGCCTCGACGACGACGTAACCTCCGCCCGGCTTCTCATAGATCTGATCGAAGCGGTTGTTGCCGAAGGCCCCGTTGTCCACGCGTCGTGCCCCCGGATAGCGCTCCGGTATGGCGTGGTGCTCCGCGACCCGCTCCCCGAACAGCTCGCTCTGCTTGAGCATGTCGCCGTGCAACGGAGAGTGGGCGGCCTCGGCGGCGTCCATCGCCGCTTCCGCCTCGGCGGTTCGGTGCTTCAGGTACTCCTTCTCAGCAGCGGTCAGCGTGTTCTCGGCCGCCTTGTCGGCCACGATGGCGTCGCGACGCGAGGCCGCCCATTCGTCGAGACGTTTCAGCACACCGCTCTCGACACTCGTCCGGACCCCCGCCCGGTGCGGATTGGGATCCATGTACCGTGCCTGGATCGCGGGCGGCAGATCGCTCTTGGACATCCACTTGGTGGGATCCGCCGGATCCCGGACAAGAATGGGCAGACGCTGTCCGAACACCTCGGCCGAGGCGGACCTGCGGTAACCGTTGGACCGGTAATGGTCTTTGAACCAGCGCGGATCACTGTTGGCGAGGTCCACGTGCCGTTGCATGACGGCACGCGCGTCCATCTGTTCGACACGCCCCGAACGCGGCTCGCCTGCGCCGTCGGCCGCTTCGTCCGACCTGCCGCCCGCGGCCGCCTCGTCACCGAGTCCACCCGCCCCGTCACCGGACCGCCCCAGGTCGTCCAGCCAGTCGGACCCGCCCGAGCCACCTGACCGGGGAGGCAGTGCGTCACCGCTACGCCCACCGCCCGTGGTGACGCTGTCTCCTCCGCGGCCGACGGCCCCGGCACCGTCCCCCAGACGGGCCCCGACGCCCGTGGTCTCCCGTACATCCGCCGTCCCCGGCGTACGCTCCCCTCGCCCCCCGGCCTCCCCGGCCCGCTGGTCCGCCCGCTGCTCCGCCGTCCGCTCGTGCCGGATGGCGTCCAGGGACTCCCGTACCGTCCCGTCCGCGTTGTGCACGACCAGCGTCGTGGTGTCGAGGTAGACGACCTCGCCCTCGGGGGTCGTCATGCGGACGGAGTTCTCGGGGGTGAAGCCGGCCGGGAGGTCATCGGCGATGTTCGGGGGATCGGCTATCTGATACGTGCCTTCGCCCAGCCTGATGTGCGTGCCGTTCGTGATCCCCCGCAGCCCGGCCATGACGTCACTGATCTTGACGGCCGTCCCGCCGATGCCCTTCGCGATGTACGTCATCGGGTCGACGATCCGCCCCGCCTTGCCGGCGAAGGAGATGGCCTTCGCGATCGCACCGGCCTTACCGGTCGCCGCGACCGCCCCTCCCGCCCCACCCGTGAAAACGGTCGTCAGGACGTTGAACGTCACCGCTCCCGCCGCCCGCGACGGGTTCTTCCCCCACTCGTCGTACGCGATCAGCGCCTTCCCGGTCTCCACGACCGCCGTACGGGAGTCGCGCAGCCAGGAAGGGAGCTTGTCGGCCGGGGTCAGCCAGTACGCGGCACCGAGCGGCGTTCCCGTGATCAGGATGCCGGTCGCGAGCTTGCCGAGGCCGACCCAGGCCTGGCCCGCCGCGTCCCAGCCGTTGAAGCCGACCAGGGTGCCGAGGCCCTTGATCGTGCCCCACACACCGTCCACGACGAAGCCGACCGTGAAGTCCCAGGCGTGCTCGTGGAAGTAGTACCAGGGGTTGGACTCCTCGACGACGTCCCCCCACGGCAGACCGCCGGCGTTGTTCAGGTCCTCGGCGCGGTAGCCGTACGTGTTCTCTTTGTCCGACCCGTCGCCGACGGCGAGCGGCTCGCCGCCGATCAGCGCGACGATCTTGTTGTAGCAGGCCCGCTCGGCGGCCTGGAAGGCGGTCCAGGCCGCGTTCACCGCGTTGCGGCGGGCCGTGTTCTCGTCGATGAGGTCGCCGTCCGCGACCCAGTCGTCGTCGTCCGCGACGCGCCGTTCGAACGCCGCCGCCTCCTCGCGGAGCGAGTTGAGCCGGTCGACCAGGGGCCGGACCTCCGCCGCGTAGTCGAGCAGCGCCTTGGAGACCGTGTCCAGCTCGGTCTGCAGGTCGTGGCCGGCCGCCGCGACCGGCGCCGTCGTCGCGAAGAGCTGGTCGGCCTCCGGGGCCTTGTAGAAAGGTTCCAGCAGGTTGAAGTTGGCGTCGATCAGCAGACCCGCGGCACCGATCGCCATCCCGTCGAACGCGATGTCCCCGGCGTCCGTCTCCAGTTGCTCCAGATTTCCCGTGAACTCCGGTATCTCGGCCGAGACAACGGGCCTGTCCTCGCTCACGCCTACCCCCGTGGACGCCCTCGCAGATTCGTTCCCTCAACTCGGCACCCGGCCCGCACGTCTGACGCTTGGACACAAAGCCACCCAGTCGATCATTTGTACCAAAGTTGCGATCGCGATCCCATGCACTTCTGGCCAAAGCTCGCCCCCCGGCGGGCATCCGGGCCCCACACGCGACCCTTACGTCCGGATCAGGCACACTCGAACCCACGGAGAACCCCGGATCGACGGAGCAACGAAACAGCAGCGGGAGAACAGCGCCGGAACAGCACCGGGACAATGGCGAGGCAGGGCCGACATCCCGTCAGAAGCGGGTCAGGGCCGGCCCTCTGAGGCCACAGAAGGGGAATAACGACGGAACCACACCACAGGTTCCGCTTGATCCTCATTGCCCGGCGTGACCTGCCGTGATACACAGAGTGACGATACGACCCTTCGTTTACCGTTCCGCGCCCCCCGTTAGGGTCCCGCGCGGCTCGGCGGCAAGGGATCCGTACGAAACCCGCCAATCAATGACGCCAAGTCGACATACGACAGCGTCATTGTCGGCGAGAATGGGCCCGACCTCTGCGCACCCGCGCGGAGGCGTGCGAAGCGGACGTCGAGGCGTACGCGTCGCACGACAAGCAGAGACAACAGAACTACCCACTAGGGGCGGTGACTTACATGTTCGTTGCGGCCGACAAGGGCGACATCACCACCATCATCGGCGGAATCGCCCCTGACTGGGGGCCTTTCGGCGACCTGGGCAACGAGGCACGCGTGATGATCGAGGTCGTGATGGCGGTCGCCATCCTCCTCTGCCTCGGCATCGCGATCTGGGGTGCGGCCAAACAGCGCATCGGCGCGACCGCCCTGCGCGACACCTTCAGCGCCGAACAGGGCAAGGGCCTCATCATCGCCGGCCTCACCGGCGTCTTCATCATCGGCTCACTGGGCACGCTCTTCACCATCGTGTACGGCATGGCCGTGTAGCCCGGCCGCCGGCACCAGCCCCGGCCGGGCCACCGGCCTCGCCCGGTTCCCCTCCCACCCCACCCGTCCGTCGTGCCCACCGGCTGAGGTTGCGTTTCCCTGATGTCGAGTCTCCACACCGCGCCCGCGCGGGAACCAGCGCGGCTACCGTCGTACTGCTACGCCTTTCGGTACGACGTCGAAGTTGAAGGGGCGACCGCGGCATGAGTCTCGGCGACGAGCACGGCTACCGCGAGCCCGCGCGCTCCGGGGACGAAGGGGCGTACGGGGGGTACGCCGGCACCGGCCAGACCCGTACCCGCCTCCCCGAGGGCGGCGACGACCCCTACGGCGGCGCCCCCCGCCGCCCCCGCTCCTCCTCCAGAAGCCTCGTCACCATCGTCGGAGTCGTCGTCCTCCTCATCGCCGCGATCGCCTTCGCGAACCGGGGGGGTGGAGGCTCCGACACGGATGCGGGCTCAGGAGGCGACAAAGCGGAAACGGCGCCGACCGCGGCTTCGGGGGAACGACCGGTGACGACGAAGACCGGCGACATCCCCTCCGGCTTCGCCCACGACCAGCAGGGCGCCGAATCGGCGGCGGCCAACTACTCCGTGGTGCTGGTCTCGGCCGACATCCTCAAGCCTGTCCGGAGAAGTGAGATCGTTCAACAGGTCTTCGTGGCCGACAAGGTCGCGAGCCTGGAAGAGAGCATGAACAAGACATACGACCGGGACTTCCTGGCGAATGTCGGCTTGGACGAGGACGGCAACGCCCCGACCGGCAGCACGTACGTGTCCCGCACGATGCCTGTCGGTACCAAGTCCACGAGTTACTCGGACAACAACGCCACCGTCGAAGTCTGGTGCACCGGCGTGTTCGGCATGGCGTCGGAGGACACCACCAGCCCCGTCACCAGCGACTGGTTCACCATGACCCTCCAACTGCGCTGGGAGGACGGCGACTGGAAGGTCGACAGCTTCGCCCAGAGGGAAGGCCCCGCGCCGGTCAACGGCGACAACAAGGTCTCGACAGCCGACGAGATCTCGAAGGCCGTCGAGGAGTACGGAGGGTTCACCTATGCCCGGTAGGCCACACCGCGTACTCAGCGTCGCCGCGGTCCTCACCGCCGTACAGACCGCCGCCGTCCTGCTGGCTACCAAAGCGGCGGCAGCGCCCACTCCGTCGCCGTCACCCTCGCCCTCTGACGACCGATGCGACCTCATCGTCGGCCCCGCCAAGGACTACTGCGAACGAGGCGCCGGCGAAAAAGGCGACACCACCACCCTCCCCAACGACGTAACCACCACCCTCGACCCCCTCTCCTCCCTAGCCCAAGGCTGCGCGGACGCCGCCTCCTGGACCGTCGACAAGCTCTCCGAAGCCGTCAACGAGACCGCCGACGTCGACTTCACGAACATGACGTTCCTGAAGCACTACGCGGTCGTCTTCGCGGCCTCGGCGATCCTCACGCTCGTGCTGTGGCTCCTCGCCGTCACCAAGCGGGCCGTCCGCGGCGTGCCCTTCACGACGGCGATCTCGGAGGCCATCGGCTTCCTGTGGCTGACCGTGCTCGCGTCGGCCTTCACGCCCCTGATCCTCTACACCATCGTCTCCGCCACCGACGGCGTCAGCGACATCATCGCCAAGACCACCGGCAACCAGACGGACACCTTCTTCGGCACGTTCTCCGAGGCCCTGAAGAAGGGCAACGACATCGGCGGCGGCCCCATCATGCTGATCCTGGTGTCGCTGGTCTCCATCGTCGCCGCCGGCGTGCTGTACCTGGAGCTGTACCTGAGGGCCGTCCTCCTCTACGTCGGCGCCCTCCTCGGCGTCGTCGTCTACGCCGGCCTCGTCGACAAGGACCTGTGGGGCCACGTCCGCCGCTGGGCGGGCATCATGATCGCGATCATCCTGGTCAAGCCCGTCATCGTCATCGTGCTCGGCCTCGCCGGCGCCCTGACCACCGAGGGCGGTCCCGACTCCCTCGCCGCCGTCGTCTCCGGCCTCGCCATCATCCTGCTCGCCATCTTCGCCTCGGCGATGATCTACCGCTTCGTCCCGGGCTTCGGCGACGAGATCGCCAACTCCCGCAACAACCGCATCATGCGCGGCGCCGAAGGCAAGGCCGCCGCCGTGATCAGCTCCCCCGCCACCCTCGTCGCCCAGGGCATCAAGACCCACAGCACCCGGGCCGACAACAACGGCTCGGGCGGCGGAAGCAGCACCCCCCGCCCGTCCAACCCCGCATCCGGCGGCGTGGCCGCCCACAGCTCGCGCAGCGCGAGCGGAAGCGGCGGAACTGTCCCCTCCGCCGCACCCCCGCCCCGCACGAGCCCGGTCAACACCCCCCACGCCGGCAACACCCGCAACAGCAACCGCACCGGAGGTGAAGGGCGTTGACGACCGAGTCCCACCACCTGTCCCATCCGATCGCGCCCCGCCGTACCTATCTGATCGGCCGCGCCCGGCCGAACGCGATCATCGGCCGGAACCGCGAGTCCGGCGAGATCGCGTTGATCATCGCGGGCGCGTTCCTCGGCATGATGTGCGGCCTCCTCGTCCCGGTGCTCGTCCCGCGCATCGCCCTGCTGACGGGCTTCCCGATGCTGGCGCTGGCCGCGGTGTACGTGCCGTACAAGCGGCGGACCTTCTACAAGTGGTTCGAGATCAACCGCAGTTACAAGCGCAGCCTGCGCAAGGGCACCACGTACCGTTCCGCCAACATGGAGGCCGGCACCCGCCTCGACGGCCGTGAGGTCGAGGTCGGCCCCCCGCCCGGCATCGGCCGCATCACCTGGCTCGCCGCGCCCTTCGGCCCCGACGAGATCGCCGTACTGCTGCACGCCGACCGCCGGACCGTCACCGCCGCCATCGAGATCGAGGGCCCCGGCGTCGGCCTGCGCGACTCCGAGGACCAGGAAGCCCTCGTCGACCGCTTCGGCACCCTCCTCAAGCACGTGGCCAACGGCGACGGCTTCGTCACCCGCCTCCAGATGCTCGCCCGCACGCTCCCGGCCGACCCGGACGCCCACGCCAAGGACGTCGCCCAGCGCGGCGACGACCGCGCCCCCGGCTGGCTGCAGCAGTCGTACGACCAGCTGCAGTCCATGGTCTCCACCAGCAGCGAGCAGCACCGCGCGTACCTCGTCGCCTGTATGCACTACACCCGCGAACTGGCCGCCGAGGGCCAGGCCATGGCCCGCGCCGCCCGCCCGCACGGCCGCAAGCTGGACAAGGACGCCGGCCTCGCCGTCGTCATGGCCCGCGAGCTCACGGACATCTGCTCGCGCCTCCAGGAGGCCGACATCCGCGTACGGCAGCCGCTGGGCCAGGGCCGCCTCGCCTCCCTCATCCACTCCATGTACGACCCGGACCACCCCATCGACCACATCCAGGCCATGACCAAGCGCAACGCCTGGCCGGCCGAACTGGACGCGATGGAGCCGGACTACCTCCAGGCCAAGACCCGCGAGTCCTCCACCCGCGCCCCCTGGTGCCACGCCACGGCCTGGGTGAAGGAGTGGCCGATGACCCCGGTCGGCGTCAACTTCCTGGCGCCCCTCCTGGTCCACACCCCGGACGTCATCCGCACCGTCGCCGTCACGATGGACCTCGAACCCACCGAGGTCGCCATCGAACGCATGCTGACCGAGAAGACCAACGACGAGGCGGAGGCGTCCCGCGCCGCCAAGATGAACCGCACCGTCGACCCGCGTGACGTGGCCTCCCACTCCCGCCTCGACCAGCGCGGCGAGGACCTCGCGAGCGGCGCCGCCGGCGTCAACCTCGTCGGGTACATCACCGTCTCCTCCCGCTCTCCGGAGGCACTGGCCCGCGACAAGCGGACGATAAGGGCCTCGGCCGGCAAGTCGTACCTCAAGCTGGAGTGGTGCGACCGCGAGCACCACCGGGCCTTCGTCAACACGCTCCCGTTCGCCACCGGAATCCGAAGGTAGGGCCATCGCGATGCGGGACCATCCGATCCATCCGCACCTGGAGGTGAAGCGCTGATGAGGGACCCGATCTCCGCCCTCACCGACGCCTTCACGTCCTTCCTCTTCGGCAAGGTCGAGACGACCCGCCTCCCGGTCCGCACCTCCACCGGACAGGCCCAGGCCGTCTACCTCCCGACCGCCGCCCCCGGCCTCGGCGACTCCGGCGTGATCATCGGCCGCGAGGTCTACTCCGGGAAGGGCTACATCTACGACCCCTTCCAGCTCTACGGCCAGCAGCTCCCCGCCCCGCACTGGCTCGTCCTCGGCGAGTCCGGCAACGGCAAGTCGGCCCTGGAGAAGACGTACGTCCTGCGGCAGCTGCGCTTCCGCGACCGCCAGGTCGTCGTGCTCGACGCCCAGGGCGAGGACGGCGTCGGCGAATGGAACCTCATCGCGGAAGAGCTGGGTATAACTCCCATCCGCCTGGACCCGACCGCCGCCCTCGACATGGGCATCCGCCTCAACCCTCTCGACCCCTCGATCACCACGACGGGCCAGCTCGCGCTGCTCCGGACGATCATCGAGGTCGCGATGGGCCACGGCCTGGACGAACGCTCCGGCTTCGCCCTCAAGGTCGCGCACGCCTACGTCAACGAGACGATCGTCGAACGACAGCCGGTCCTCACCGACATCGTCGAGCAGCTCCGCCACCCCGAGCCGGAGTCCGCCGAGGCGATGAACGTCGCCATAGACGACGTACGGGCCTGGGGCCTGGACGTCGCGCTGGTCCTGGACCGCCTGGTCGACGGTGACCTGCGCGGCATGTTCGACGGCCCCACCACCGTCGGCATCGACCTCGACGCGCCCCTCATCGTCTTCGACCTGTCCCACATCGACCGCAACTCCATCGCCATGCCCATCCTCATGGCGATCGTCGGCGTGTGGCTGGAGCACACCTGGATCCGCCCCGACCGGAAGAAGCGCATCTTCCTGGTCGAGGAGGCCTGGCACATCATCAACAGCCCCTTCGTCGCCCAGCTCTTCCAGCGCCTGCTGAAGTTCGGCCGCCGACTCGGTCTGTCCTTCGTCGCGGTCGTCCACCACCTGTCGGACGTCATCGACGGCGCGGCGGCCAAGGAGGCCGCGGCCATCCTGAAGATGGCGTCCACCAGAACGATCTACGCCCAGAAAGCGGACGAGGCCCGGGCCACGGGCCGCGTCCTGGGCCTGCCCCGCTGGGCGGTGGAGATCATCCCCACCCTCACCCCAGGTATCGCCGTCTGGGACGTCAACGGCAACGTGCAGGTGGTCAAACACCTCATCACCGAGACCGAACGCCCCCTCGTCTTCACCGACCGCGCGATGACCGAATCCTCCGTCGACCACCTGCTGGACGACGACGCCCTGCACGCCGCCGAGCTGGAGGCGGAGGAACGGGCCGCCGCGTTCGTCGAACAGCAACTGAGCGAGGTCGACGGGTACGGCTCCTCCGAGTCGACGGTGGCTTGAGCGGAACCAGCGATGAGCCGGAACGAGCAGGGGCAGGGCGGGGAACGGCGTGAACGGCGCGGAGGAAACGGCGTGAGCGGCGGCGAGCGATGAGACCGGACGACAGGCGCCCCCAGCAGGGCGGAGGCGGCATCCCCGACGGGCTGCTGATCGCCCTCCTCGGCTTCCTGGTGAGCCTGACCCTGCTGGTCTGGTCGGCCACCGGCCTGGCCGGCCTCTTCGCCCACGGCGCCTGGCCCGACGCCGTCACCTTCACCCGCACACCGCTGGCCGTACGCAGCCTGGTCTCCGCCCCCCAGGACCTGCCCGCCGCCTGGCCGGACACCCCCGCCGCCCAGCTCTCCGGCTACGGCCTCTTCTGGGGCCTCTTCATCAGCCAGCTCATGGTCCTCCTCGTCCTGGCCGTCTTCACGATGGGCACCCTGGCCCGCTGGCGAGCCGTACGAGCGAGGGAGAAGGCGGCACGAGTCCAGAGGCAGGGCGGACCGACGACAGGGACACCGGTCCAGCACCCGGACCCGACCGTCGTCCCCGTGGAGCAGGCACCCCCTGCCCAGCCGTACACCGCAGACCATGCCCAGCACGAGGTTCCGCCCACCAGCACACCCGTCCACGCCCCCGCCCCGCCGCACACCTCCGGCCAGGCCACCGGCCGGACCACCAGCCCCAGCGGCGGCGGCCTCGCTCCGCCCGCCGGATTCCCGGCCCCACACCCGGCCCCCTCCACGTCGGTCCCCGAACCACGTCACAGCGCGTCCCCCGCCCCGGCGGCCGCGTCCCTCACGGCCCCGACCGGCGCACACACCACCCCCCTGACCACCACAACCGGCAGCACCACACCCACCGACGCCGGCTGGGCGAACCCGGCCCCCACGGTCGTCCTCGGCCCCGCCGAGTCCCGGCGTCCGGTCGCCGCGCAGGCCGTACGGGACGCCGAAGGACCGGCCCTCGTCGTCACCTCCGACCCCACGCTCTGGTCGGACACGAAGGACGCCCGCGCGAAGCTGGGCCCGGTGCTCCTCTACGACCCCGCGCACCGCTGCGACACCCCGGCCCGCCTCCACTGGTCGCCCATCGCCGGCTGCGAGGACAAGCCGACGGCGCTGGCCAGGGCCGTAGCCCTCCTCGCGCCCATCCGCCCCACCGCCAGGATCGACCAGGCGGTGGCGGACACCGCGGAGACCCTCTTGCGCAGCTACCTCCACGCCGCCGCCATAGACACCCGCACCATCCGCCATCTGCACCGCTGGGCCCAGGGCAGCAACGTCCAGGAAGCGGTCCGCACCCTGCGGACGAACCCGAAGGCAGCCCCCGGCGCGGCGGGCGAACTGGAGTCGGCCCTCACCTCGCACCCCGAACGCCGGGACATCGCCCAGCAGCTGACGGCCCGTGCCCTCTCCGCCCTCTCCACGGTCAACGTCCGGGAGGCCTGCGCCCCGAACCGAGCCGACTCCCTGGCGCTGGATTCCTTCGTACACGAGGGGGGAACGCTCTATGTGGTCGGCGACCCCATCGAGGACCCCAAGGCGAACCCCTCCGCGATGCCTCTCCTGACGGCCCTCGCCTCAAGCGTGGTCGAGCGCGGCCGGCGCATGGCCGAACGGTCATCCTCCGGCCGCCTCGACCCACCACTCACCCTGGTCCTGGACGACGTGGCGGCCGTGGCCCCACTGCCCCAGCTCCCCGCCCTGCTGACCGGCGGGGCCGACCAGGGCCTCCCCACGCTGGCCCTCCTCCGCTCCCGCGAACAGGCCAGATCCCGCTGGCCGAACGCCGAACTCCCGCTGCCCTAACGACAGTCAGGAAGCATCCCCGTCCGTGCCCGTGCCCACATCCGAATTCGAGTCCGTGCCCGATTCCGGCACCGCGTACCCGGCCACGGACGGCCACCGCACGGTCAGCACCACCGACTCCTCCTCCGCGACCCAGGAGTGGTCCACCCCACGCCCCCAGACGACATAGTCGCCCTGCCGCTCCAGCACGACGCTACGACCGGGGAACTCGACGCGGAAACGGCCGCTGATCAGCACCTGCAGAGCAGTCCGTTCCTCACCCCGGACCCACTGGGCGCGCGTGTCCCCCTGCGGATGCACACCCCACTTGATCTCCACCGCCTCACTCCGCCGCGGATCCCCCTCCGCCTTGAAGTGCCCGAGCAACCAACCCCGGTCCAGCGCCGCGTCCTTGCCCGCATTGCCCACATACACGCTGTCGTCCATGCCGCCGAACGTAACACCCACGCTCAGCACCCCCTCCTACGCCAGCACGTACTCCAACTCCCGCCCCTCGTCCCCCTCGACGGACACCCCGCTGCCCACGAACCCGACCCGCCGGTAGAACGCCGCGGCCCGCCCGTTCCCCTCATTCACGAACAACCGCACCCGCTCGACCCCGGCGCCCCGCGCCCAGCCCACCGCGGCGGCGAACATCGCCTCGGCCACGCCCTTCCCCCGGTGCCCGTCCCGCAGGAACACGCCCACCAGATGCGCCTGCCGCCGCTCGACGATCCCGCCGAAGAAGTCCCGCGTCCCGGCCTCTTCCACGAGCACGGTAACCGTCCCGACCCACTCGCCGCCCTCGCCCTCCACCACGAACTGCCGCCGCTCCCGGGCCCCCTCCGCGGCTCCCTCCGCCCGCTCCTTCCAGAACCCGTCCGGCCGCGCCGCAGCCTCTTCGTACGTCTCCAGAAACGCGAGATGGGCCACCGGATCCCGCAGCGCGGCCAGCCTCAACTCCCGCACCTCGCGCCATTCCTGGGCACGGACGGACCGGATCCGGTACCCCTGTGGCAGAGCGGGGCTCTCAGCACGCGCAGGCAGCTTCATGCAAGCCACGGTAGTACCGGGGCACTACACCCTTCACCATATTTGCGACCCCGGTCAGTCCGCCCCGACCCCCGCCGGCGCCCTGAAAGACTGCCCCGGAAACGCAGAAAGCCCCTGCCGGTCACCCGGCAGGGGCTTTCTCAAGAATTGTTCGGCGGCGTCCTACTCTCCCACAGGGTCCCCCCTGCAGTACCATCGGCGCTGTAAGGCTTAGCTTCCGGGTTCGGAATGTAACCGGGCGTTTCCCTCACGCTATGACCACCGAAACACTATGAAACACTCAACCGCACCACACCGTGACCATGGCATGGGGTTGTTCGTGGTTTCAGAACCAACACAGTGGACGCGAGCAACTGAGGACAAGCCCTCGGCCTATTAGTACCAGTCAACTCCACCCGTTACCAGGCTTCCATATCTGGCCTATCAACCCAGTCGTCTACTGGGAGCCTTACCCCATCAA